>CAYPWN010000001.1:0-59296 GCA_964414525.1 uncultured Candidatus Poseidoniales archaeon
CAGTTCGCTACCGACACCAACGAGGGCTTCGACTTCGAGAACCCAGGGTACTCCGAGGACACGACCGAGTGGGACCAGTTCCCATACGACCCATCGGAGCAGTCCGACAACGACATGGACGGAATCGGCGACAACGCTGACGCGGACGACGACAACGACGGCGTCCCAGACAGCCTGGACGCCTTCCCCCTCGACCCGACCGAGTCCGCAGACCTGGACGGCGACGGTATCGGCGACAACTCCGACAACGACACGGACGGCGACGGGATCGACAACGACGAGGACGACTTCGACAGCGACCCAGACGCAGCAGCTGACAACGACGGAGACGGTGCAGACGATGCCTCAGACGCGGACGACGACAACGACGGCGTCCCTGACGTGGCAGACTGGGCACCTCTAGACGCCAGCGAGCAGTACGACACTGACGGCGACGGGATCGGCGACAACGCCGACACCGACGACGACGCAGACGGCACCCCCGACTCGGCAGACGCCTTCCCGCTGGACGCCAGCGAGAGCGCTGACGCCGACGGCGACGGGATCGGCGACAACGCCGACCCCGACGACGACAACGACGGCACCCCCGACGGTCTGGACGCCTTCCCGAACGACGTCAACGAGCAGAGGGACTACGACGGAGACGGAATCGGCGACGGAGCAGACCCTGACAGGGACGAGGACGGAGTCCTGAACTCCGACGACGCCTTCCCGATGAACGAGAACGAGTGGGATGACACCGATGGGGACAACATCGGCGACAACTCTGACTCAGACATCGACGGCGACGACGTCCTGAATGCCGACGACTGGGCACCGACCGACTCCTCGGAGTGGGCCGACACCGACAACGACGGCACTGGCGACAACGCTGACAGCGACGACGACGGCGACGGTTACTCGGACAACGACGAGTACGACTGCGGTACGGACTCCAAGAACCCGAGCTCCGTGCCATCGGACTACGACGGCGACGGGACCTGCGACGCCATGGACAGCGATCCTACTGGGGACCGAAGCAGCGCTGAGGGCGGACAAGAGGCACCTGGCTTCACACCAGGCTTCCCATCCGTCCTAGCTGCTATCTCCCTGCTAGGCGCTGCCGTGCTAGGTCGACGCAAGGAAGACTGAGCACTAGCTCGGCAAAACATAACCCCGGGCCGGGGGCCACCCGGCACCCGGCTCGGGGCCACAACCCAATGCTGATAAGTCACCTTTCCGACTACCGGCCATGCCAGGTACCACACGCGCTGAGATAAGGACTCTCAAGATAGGCAGGTACGTCGCAATCGACGAGGACGCGTACAAGATACTCAGCATGTCCAAGTCCAAACCGGGCAAGCACGGCTCTGCCAAGGCTAGGATCGAGCTCGAGGACATCTTCACGGGGCAGAAGCGCTCCCACGTGGGAACGGTCACAGACACGATAAACATCCCAATCATAGAGAAGGGCTCCGCGATAATCACTCACATCCAGGGGAACGAGGTCCATGCCATGGACAACAAGACCTACCAGACCCTCATACTCCCTGTGGACGAGAGTATGAACCTGCAGTCAGGTGGCGAGATCCAGTGGATGGAGGCAATGGGCAGGTACAAGATCAGCAGGGACCACTAGCTCGATTTTTCCCTACAACGCCCCATTGTCCCACGAGAAGTATAAGCGTCGTTCTCAGGCGCTAATGACGAGGGTCATGCCAGACGTGGAGAGGTCGGCTTACAGGCAACCGGCAACAGCATCGGGACTGGAGGCCATCGAGGCGGGGACGCTAACGTGGCTCGACGAGGACATGTACAACAACCTGAACACCGGGGTCCTGGAGCAGTACCTGGAGGAGAAGAACCTCGCAGAGTCTTTCGAGATAAGCCACTGGGACACCAGGAAGGTCCTCATCGGCATTCTGGTCGGGGCGGTTTTCAGCGGCGTCACAGCGTACATAGGGCTGAAAATCGGCCTAGCCGTTTCGGCCGCATGGTACGTGGCATACCTCCTGGGGATGGCCCTTCAGTGGTCGCCATCGGAGGTAAACATCGCAACAAGCGCCACAACAGGGGCAACCCACGCATCTACAGGCTTCATCTTCACGTTCCCTGCAATCTTCCTGCTAGCCTACTCTGACAACTACAAGGTGGGAGACGGGCACCTCCTCAGCTCGGTGGACACTCTGAACCTAGCATTCATTGGCATCATCGCCTCGATGTTCGCAGGCTTCCTCGGAGTGATGTACTTCATCATCTTCAGGAGGGTGTGGCTGGTTGAGGATCCCCTCCCGATGCCTGGATTCGAGGCCACGCTGAAGATGCTGGACATCTCTTCTGACGTGAGCTCCGGATCAGCGGAGGCGGCTAGGGAGTCACTGAAGACAGTAGGGGTCTGGACCGTCCTAACGATGGGCATGATGTTCGTAATCGACTACCCGATACGGTGGTCGAAGAAGCTGGCGGGAGCCCCTAGCAGTATCGCCGACTGGTTCGCCATGACGCTATCCGGGGAGAAGTGGGGTTTGGCATCAGTATACACAGAGAGGTGGATTCACCAGCCTAGCGAACTAGCAGATGGCTACGCTCCCTACGGAGGTATAACTCCCTATGAGAAGGGGAACCCGATGTCTTACACGTTCCTAGGGGTCGAGATCAGCCCAACTCTATTCGCAATAGGCTGGTTCATGAAGTTCAGGGCAGCTCTTCTGGTTAACCTAGGTGCAATACTTGCATGGTTCTGGCTGATACCCCTAGCGGTACTTCAGGACGTCCCCGTCTACGACCCGGAGCAGGGGGTCTACGTCAACATCACATCCCTTGGCCCAACTGTCCAGTGGCAGGCCTTTGGCTCCATCGTGCGAACCGTGGCCATCGGTGCCATACTGGGCGGCGGATTCCTCGGACTGTTCAAGATGACTCCGACATTCGTCGGGATATTCGGAGACATCGCCCAAGCCTTCTCCGGGGAGCAGGGCGAGGAGTTCGTCGAGGGAAAGGGGTGGTACGAATGGCCATTGTTCCACATACCGATATTCATGGGCCTTTCGTTCATAGCGATAACCCTGATTTTCGTGGTCGGGGGGTATCCGCTCCTTCCATCGGTGATATTCTCGGTAGTTCTGCTCTCCACGACATTCCTCTTGGGGGCGATCGCAGTCAGGGTAATGGGGGAGACTGGGATAGAGCCGGTTTCCGGCACATCGTTCATCGTCCTCCTCATGCTTCTGATGATATTCCTAAACCTTGACGTAGGACTCACCAAGGAAGAGTCGATACTGATGGCTCTTGTTGGAACAACAGTATTCGGGTCTGCCATAAGCATGAGCGGCACCGTAGTCGGCGACTACAAGAACAGCCTGTACATTGGGAACAGGCCCTACCACATTTCCAAGGGCAACATCATGGGGGTGGTTCCCGGGGCCATACTGGGTGCTGGGGTAGCGATATTCCTCTCGAAGCTACTTGCGGACGGCACCATAGAGCTCCTAGCCCCACAGGCCAACGCTTTCGCCTACTTCACAACCATCCTTGCAGAGGGGCAGGGGAACTGGAGCGCACTGCTGTTGGGGATGGCCCTCGGGGCGTTCGCGGAGTGGGCGACAGGGATGGGGACTTCGTTCGGCCTAGGGATGTACCTTCCCACCCCTGCAACCTTCCCCATGCTGATCGGTGGAGCATACAGGTCCTGGTGGGAGGAACGCCGGCTCAAGCCAGTAGTAGAGTCCGTTAGGGTCGAAGAGGGAAGCGCTGCAGCGGAGAAGAGGAGCGCTCAGATGCTCCTATTCACATTCATGATCGCCGCAGGGGCCCTCACGGGGGAGGCCTTCTACGGTGTCGAGGCTGCAATACTAGCAGTCCTAGACGAAAGCGCACTAGGGGGTAACTCGTGGTGGCCATACGCTAGGCTAGTTGGTTTCGTTCTCATCAATGTCCTTCTCGGTGCACTGGTGTACGGACTTTTCAGGAGCGCAGGCATCATCGGGCCGAATAGGGGCGGACGAAATCCCCCTACCCCCCCGAGGTCACGGCCAGTGGCCAAAAGGCCCAATTCTGGCGTCATGGACGCCGAGCTGGCGGACTGACCATGGCAAGGCTACTAGATGCGCCTGCAGGGGCATGGGCTCTTCTGGCTGTAGCCGTACTGGCCGTCTCGAGCGGAGGAGTCGTCCTACAGGAGATGGGACAGGTCCCACCGTTCCTAAGGGCCTCATGGAGGATGCAAGGCACGGCGCTAGTGCTTCTCCCGGGTTTCGCCTACCAGGCTTACAATGCTGACTTGGGGATGGTTTCTAGGAACGACTTACTCATCATGCTTGCATCAAGCGTTTTCCTCGCCATCCACTTCGGAAGCTGGGTGTGGTCTCTAGATAACACCAGCCTTGTTCATAGCCTCCTTTTCGTAAACACTCATCCACTAGTGGTAGTCGCCCTCATGCCAATCATGGGCAAAGTCGTCAGCAGGTCCCACATTGTGGGGGTGGTGGTGGGGTTCGCAGGCGCTGTAATTGCGCTTCTTGAGGTCGGAGAGGGGGGCGAAGCCTCCCTAGCCGGCGACGCCGCCGCCTTTCTCGGTGCGGTTTCTGTAGTGGGTTACCTGTTAGCAGGCAGGCACCTGAGATCAGAGAGGGACATGCCGATTTTCATGTACGCCTTCCCAGTAACCCTGGGAGCGGGAGTGTGGCTCACTGCCTACTCAGTAATGGCCGAGGGGACGGATTTTTCTCAGGCTCATGTTCAGGAGTCCATCATAGGGTGGTCCGACGCTGCATGGCTGGCTTGGGTAGCCTTCCTCTCCCTTGGTCCCGGGCTATGCGGCCACACTGGGATAAACACGGTTCTACGGTGGATATCGCCCATCGTCGTCTCGATAACACTGCTGCTGGAGCCAGTTCTCGGGGCTGCAATCGCCTGGATATGGACCGGCGATGCAGTTTTCGGCCCATTCACTGTGTTAGGGGGGGCTTTGATGATATCCGGAGCTATGATAGTGACACTCCAGGAGAGCACTCAGGACGAACGGGAATCGGCTTCATGAACGATGCCAGACTGCGAGCAACATGGAGCCAGCCCCTATACTCCTGACCAATGACGACGGAATTGGCTCACGTGGCCTCAGGAGACTGATCGAGGTACTTCACAAGCGAGGGCATCCGTTAGCGGTAATGGCGCCCCTAAAGGAGCAATCAGCATGCGGCATGAAGCTGACACTCCGTGACGACATGGCCTTCAAAGAGCACCACGAGATCGCAGACGATATCAGGGTGCACGACTCCCTCCCCCTCAGGATATTCTCCCTTGATGGCTCTCCATGTGATTGCGTAATCGTTGCAATAGACGGCGGCCTTGGAACCCTGGCTCCCGAGATATCCCCTTGGCTATGCATCTCGGGGATAAACAGAGGCCCAAACCTATCAGTGGACGTTCTCCACTCGGGGACGGTTTCAGCAGCCAGAGAGGCATCTCTTTACGGAATGCCTTCAATTTCGGTCAGTTTGGCCACATATGAGCATGAGGATTACACAGAGTCAGTTGATGCCACGCTTGAACTTCTAGATAGGATATCCGCAGTAATATCCGGACCCCCCAGAAACCTACTCAGGCCCGAGGGTTCTAGATCTAAACCATCCGTGGGAACGAACCCAGAGTCAATCCGATCTTGGCTAATTGATGGGAACCTATTCCTAAACCTAAATATCCCGGAGAAATGGAACGGGTCTTTCCAGACAGTTTCATTGGGTGCAAGATGGTATCACAACGCCACAGACATGCTGGACAACCCGGAATCCGGAATTGCCTTCGAGGTAGGGGCAGCGCGAATCGTCGACGAGGACATAACCCTGACAGATTGCCATGCCATCAACTCGGGTTACTCCTCAATCACACCTCTGGCAAGCTGGCCACGAAACCACCCTCTTGGTGTACCAGACTCAGTATTGCAGGCTTCGATGGAATTCGACACCGAGGGCTTTCCGTCTTGGCTCTAACTGCCGTCCATAATGAAATGCAATATCGATATGCATGAGTGGCCCTGTAACCACTCGCTCCCTAACGAGACTCTTTGGGCCCCCTCGAGAGGAACTAGGTCAGATTCGGCAAGGGGCCGGTCGTCGGAAAGGACAAATCCAAAACTACCAGATCCACGGATTATCGAGTGAGGCCCGCCTTCCGAGTCCATGACCACTGGCGTAATTCCTTGTGCACCCCACTCGGAGATTGTCTGAGATAGGTCTCCACCAGAGTGACTAATGCCGGATGAAGCCTGCTCGAACCTCCCTCGTGGGGGTATGGGCAACCTGGCTACCGACTTTATCTGTCCAGCTATCGAGCGCTCGTCTGGCCTTAACCCACGAATACTCGAACCGTCAAACAGTATTCTCCTGGGGGCTCCCCCTCCACCTAACAGGTGTAGTATGATTCGACTATCGCGCCTGATGCCATGTGAGACGAATAATGCCGCATTTACAGCTCTAACTAGAACGTCAGTCCTCCCTCCGGATCCAGCTAGGTCGTTAATGTTCAAATCTCCCGAACTTGGAGCCCTGTGCCCAATGATTGCGAACCATCGCTCCAGGATTTCACCCCAGATCTATCTCGTCGTCCAGACCCATCATTGATTGCATCTGGCGTCTCATCTTCCTATCTCCCCTAAATCCACGCATCATCTTCTTGCTGCGATTCCACTGGTTTAGAAGCTCCTTGACTTCCTTTTCCTCGGACCCCGAACCGCGGGCAATCCTCCTGATCCTACTCGACTTCAGAAGCAGCGGGTCGTCCTTCTCCTCTTGGGTCATCGAATCCATTACAATCCTATACTTGTCCAGATTTGTCTGCATCTGCCTCTTCTGGGTCACGCTCATGTTCCCCATCCCTCCGAACATCGTGTCTGGAAGATGCGACAGAACCTTGTCCAGCGTGCCTATCTTGCTCATCATTTCCATCTGAGCGTACATATCTGTAAGGGTAAATCTTCCAGACATTAGCCTCTTTGTGAGGCGCATTGCCTCCTGCTCGTCAAGATCCTCGGGAGCAAGATCAATTAGTCCCTTGATATCCCCCATTCCAAGAAGTCTGGAAATGAATCTGTCAGACTCGAATTTCTCTAAATCGCCGATCCTCTCGCCCTCTCCAACGAAAACAATAGGGGCACCGGTGGTAGCAACTGCACTAAGTGCCCCACCACCTCTGGCTGTCCCATCGAGCTTAGTTACAATGGTCCCAGTAACTCCCACTAATTCGTGGAATGTCTCAGCCATTGGGCCGGCGGCCTGGCCGACTTGAGCATCTATTACGAGAAACCTCTCCGAAGCATCGGCAACCTCGGCAATTTCAAGCAGCTCATCCTTCAAGTCACCATCCAGGCTGTCCCTTCCTGCAGTGTCGATAATGACGACATCTGCCGTTCCAACCTTCCTCAGACCATTCTTCACGATCTTCGAAGCATCCTTGCCCTCCGGTTCCCCATAAACTTCTACTCCCGATTCTTCCAGCATCTGGCTGAGTTGTTCGAATGCGCCCGGCCTGTGCACATCAGCCTCGATGACCGCCACTTTTGCACTATGGTTCCTTCTCCACCATTCAGCAAGCTTTGCGGTAGTAGTGGTTTTACCCTGACCGTAAAGCCCCACCATCAAAACTGTCTGGTTATGTGGTCTGATGGCCCTTGCTGGGCCCAGAATCCTAACCATTTCTGAGTACACCAGGTTCATTGCATGGGTCTCAAGCTTAACGCCAGGTCGTGGTTCCTCTTCGATCATCCTTCTTTCTATTCTTTCAGTTAGCTCCTTTGCCTGCCTCACGTTGAAGTCCGCCTCCAGCAGGGCTCTTCTGAGCGATCTGCTTAGCTCCTTAACGGTGTCTTCGTCTACCTTGCGCTTACCTTTGAGGAGGCCTATGGATCCGAGAACCCTGCGCTTGAACCCCTCCAGTGCCACGTGAGTCGCCATCAATGGTGTGGTTTGAACGTTATCTGGTATTATTGCTCCATAAATCCCACTAAGCGTTGGTCTGAAAGGGGAGTTTGCTTCGGAGAGACATGGCTGAGGCCCCAATAGAGATGTGGGAGATGCAATTGGCATTCGCAATTGGTTTGCTGGGGATATACGCTGGCTGGCGCGGAACAATAGCCAAGATGACCGGTTTCTACGATCTTTCCGGAGCAGTTAAGACGCTTTTGTTCGGCTTGGTTGCGGGTGTTCTTGCTGCTGCGTTAATAGATCTGATGATTCTGAGGAACATTAGGGAAGAATCTGTGAACATTTTGGGAATTAGCGCAATTGCCCTGATAATATCGATGTCAGAAACAGCATTCGCATTATTTATTCTCGGACGACCTAAAACAGTCGGATTGAGGGCAAGTGCCCCGTATGGCTGGACACTCGGATTGGGATTCGGGGCTATGCGCTCTGCACATCTGAATGTTCGCCTATTTGATCCCGATGTGTGGGAGCCAACAACAGGATTCGATCCATTCAACATCGGTTTCGCATGCCTTCTCACAATCACCATTTGTGTTGGTCATGCTTCCATCTCGTCTTGGCAGGGTTCCCGTATTGTTGAGAACGATAGGGCGCGCACCTTCATCACTAGCAGCTTAGCAAGGACTATCCTGATTGTCGCCTCAGTTCTCGCAGTTTTCACCCCTTTGACTCTTGCACTAATCGCCCCTATTGTCGCTATCTCTTGGTTTCCTGCTCAGGAATCATGGCTCCCATCGGGCCTAACCCCTGCTGCCAAACAGGCCTACAGGAGGACATTGCGACAGGCTGAAATGAACCAGTCCAGAGCAGATAGCAGAATTCGCGGAGAAATAGTCCAATCAGAAGAATAGTGGCCAAATGCGGCAATATGCAGAATTATTTTTCATGGCGCATGATTATATCCAGTCTACCGATTCAGTTGACTGAATGCGAGTCATTATCGCAGGGGCCGGCGAGGTCGGACGAGGAGTGGCAGCAGCCCTAAGAGGTGAGAAGCGAGGTGTCGCCCTTGTCGACCCAGATCCTAGTGCAATTAGCGAATCTCAGTCGCTGGATTGCCTCCTAGTTACAGGAAACGCTCTATCCCGGGACTCACTCATCCGAGCGGGTATAAGCGATGCTGAGATCATAGTATTTGCGACCAACGATGACCACGTAAATCTGCTTGGTTGCTCATTCTCGAAAAGGGTTTTCAGTGAGCAAGTAGGCGACAGAACTGCTTCAGGCCTGATAACAATAGCGAACATCAGGGACCAATCAATTACAGATCATACAAGAGGGGCTGGTCCCCTCGAGAACTGGTCCCGATCAAACTTCATTGTGAGCCCATCCAAGGAGGTCGTCGATCAACTGGTTTCCGGACTGGTTTCGCCTTCTCTGGATGATATTATCCCACTAGGCGATAATGCATGGATAGTGGTTTCTGAGATTGAAGACGCCTCGCCATTAGTTGGAATGACCACAGGTGAAGCATCAAAGAAATCACTTGATGTTGCTGGCTATCCAAGAATAATTGCCACTAGTCAGAGGGGAGGCACTGGGAGGGTAGTGACTGGGAGCGAGATAATCCAGCAGGGAGACATGCTGGTGTTTGTCACTAGCTCCACAAGCTTCTTTGGTGAAATTGCCAGATTGGTCGGTGACGTAGACTCAGAAATGCCTGAGAGGCCTTCAGTGGCCATATTCGGGGCGACAAGCTTTGGCAGCAGTCTTGCCAAGCATTATTTGGACAGGGGTTCGAACGTCGTAATTATCGAGCCAGATCTGGATGCCGCTAATTCAATCGTCGGCTCGAGAATAGGGATAAACAAGAGACTCGACGTTATTCACGGCGACCCCCAGGACGAGGATCTTCTCAGAGAACTTGCCATTGAGGATCAGGATATTGCCATTGCTACCCTGTCTGACGACAATCTGAATATTTCCATTTCAATGAGGGCGTTCGACAAGGGCGTTTCTAGAACTGGTTTGATCCTGAAGGATAGGGCATTGGTGGAGGCTATCCAGAGGATTGGCCTTAGACCAGTCAGCAAGAGAAGGGTAGCTGTCAAGTCTATATTGAAAGCAATCCATATGCATGTTCCCGGATCCTACGAGCCGATTCCTAGGATGCCATCTCTTGTTTCTATATCTGCAGAAATCAATTCTGGAAGCAGGATACTCGGAAAGGACTTGGATCAGGTCGAGGACATGATTGGAGCTAGTCTGGTGATGTTGGAGAGGCCAGATAAAGAAGGTGACCTACAATCAGTTCCAGTAGGTGAAATCGGGAACTTGCTTGAGGGGGACAGAATTTACCTAATCCTGGAGATCGACGACATAGGCAAGGTCGAGAAGTCACTTGGGAGCTAACATGCGCTGGGAAGTAGTCGGGCTTGTTCTGGGATGGACTATCGGCCTAGTTGCCATACCCCTATCCGCTGTAACCTTCTACAGTGCTTACTCGGAGGGATTGGGGCCAGCAATTAGGACATTTTCTATTCCACTGATCTTATCGGTACTATCTGGATATCTCATGGTGTCCAATTTTGGTAGCTCTGATGCATCCAGCAGGGTTCGGGATAGAGAGGCATTCGCTTCAGTTGCTCTCGGGTGGATTCCTGTTGTCATTGTTGGTGCCTTGCCATTCTGGCTAGGTGGAATGTTCCATGGGCCTTTCGGGGAATACTGGCTACCTGATTCTGATAATTCTATCAACGAAGTGATGTATGGGCTACTGCACTCATGGTTTGAATCAATGTCTGGATTCACTACAACTGGAGCTTCTCTTATTGACCACTCAACTAGCCCTGTTTGCTCGGGGGACTTCCAGGGGGACTGTGTACGCAGTCAGAGGAAGAGCCTGATCCTGTGGAGGTCCCTATCGCAGTGGATTGGGGGCATGGGCGTGATTATGCTAGGCCTTCTGATATTCTCACGTGCACTGGGAGGAGGGATGGCTCTAGCAAGAGCTGAGCTCACTGGTCCATCTGTTTCTAATCTTGGAACCACCCTTGAGAGCACGGCAAGGAAGCTTTGGGGAATTTACGTCGGGCTCACCATGCTTCAAGCCGCTCTGCTATTCCAGTTTACCGAAATGGGGTCCTTCGACTCCGTGAACTATGCTCTAACAACGATGCCATCTGGGGGTTTCGGAACATCCGATATGGGGGTTATGGAGTACGGCGACCCCCTAATTGAGACGGTGATCATGGTTTTCATGCTACTTACCTGCATAAATTTCAGCCTACTATACTTCGCATTCTCCGGCCGCTCTAATGAAATCTGGAAGGATGAGGAGCTTAGGACATACTTCCTGATTATCTGCATCGCATGGCTTGCCATGGCACTAAACCTATCTAGATCTGGAAATTATGGGCTATTCGAATCAATTCGGTACTCCATTTTCCAGTCCATTTCAATATCGAGCACAGGTTTCTCTAGTGCCGACTTTTCCAATTGGCCGGTTTTCAGTCAGTTTGTCCTTCTTCTATTGATGATAATTGGTGCCAGCGCAGGATCCACTGGAGGGGGTCTGAAGGTGCTCAGAATTCGAATTGCATTCGAGTTGGCCAAGAGGGAGGTAATGAAGATCATACAGCCACGAAAGGTGGTAGCAATCAGGTTTAACCAGTCGGTCGTAGAAGAGGACAGGGTTTGGATAATACTTGGAATGGTGAGCTCATGGATGGTTTTGGTCACCGCATCAATGCTTACCATTTCGTTCCTAGAGCCATCTTTGACCTTGACAGACGTACTTTCTGTTTCCATATCCCTCCTGGGCAACACAGGGCCAGCACTGGGAACCTTTGGGCCTCTGGGGGCTGCTTCTGCATGGGCCAACCTCAGCGTTCCTTCGTTGCTAGTATCAACTATGCTAATGTGGCTTGGACGTCTCGAATTGCTCACCGTACTCGTCCTTCTCCACCCAAGGACGTGGGAGTCCGACTAGCCAAATCTGTCAAGTGTGTATTGGGAGCCTACTGATTCTCCCTGTTCGCCTTCATCAACTACTACCTCATCAATGGCATCATATTCGACATCGAATGACTCGATTATCTCCTTTGCTATCTTTCCCGTCTTGGGGATTCCGTGAAGCGCCAAGTGGTCGTCTACGCTAAGGCCGATCTTCTTTGCCACAGAGAACTCGTTAGGAGACCCGCCAAGCTCCTTGTCGTGGGCTGCAAGTAGGTATGGCCATAGATCCTCTCTTACGGAAGAATTACTCGACTCGAGACTCCTCGAAATGCGTCGAATCAGATCACTCGTCCTCCAAGACTCCCCCCCTCTCCTGAGGAAGTCTGGGAAACTGACGAAGACTTCCTCTGGTGTAGAGGGATTGGAGTGTGATACTGCAGCTTGGACCGGCAATGCCGAGCCCCAGTACCATGATCTGAATGCTCTGTTGGAGAACTTCGTAGCTAGGTATGAATCAGCGCTACACATTGCCTTTGCGATTATTGACAACCTATTGCCATCCATTATCGATTGGTTGTTCCATGAGAGCCATGCCAGCAGTTCATCGGGGTCTTTGTCAGAATTGACCATCGCGTCCAAAGCTCTAGCTCCAGAATTTTCCGTGTACACCTTCCTTAGTGCGTTGAAAACATTCACCTGTGAGTCTCTCTCAGAAGCCCCTGACAAATCTCGGAATGAGGCCAAGCTAATGTGGCCCCCGCTCGTTTTGGAGAGTGATTGCAGGTCCTTGACAAGAGCCCGCAAGTCTCCTGGGTTCTCGTCAATAATAGCCTCGAGAGATTCGGGGTCGATCCCTATTCCTTCAGAATCTAGAACCCTATTGGCCACCCTCCTCATGTCTGCTCTCTTGACTCTATCGAAGATCACATTCTCCGACATCCTTAGCACTCGATCTCTGTTTGATCTCCAACTGCTACCTCTCCCCCAGAGTCTCATCGGGTCGTTGCAGGTCATTATAACGGGGTGTTTTGTACTGCTTAGTAGGTTCAATAACTCGGCCTTTCCGCCAGAATCTCCTTTCAGCACGAAACCCTCTTCAGTTCGGCTCAGTGACTTGTTTATTCTGTCTTCGGAGATCTTTGCGAATCCCCCGCTGAGGTGATCGACTTCATCCAATAGGATCACAGTTTTTCCCGATGCCGTGGGTCCAGTCGAGAATTGGTCCAGAGAGAAGTTTTGGGATCCCCGGGTAGCAGATGCTCTGATGGCGGCCGCATTCCTCTGCTCAGAGGCATTCAGCTCTACTACAGTCCAACCTCTCTCAGCGGCCAATGCATGAGCCAACGTTGTTTTCCCTACGCCAGGGGGCCCCGATAGAAGCAAACCCCTCTTTTTGGGGAAACCACCCGAACTCCACCTTTCCAACCAAAATCTGACCCTTCTTACCTTGTCTTCGTTTCCTTCAATCTCAGAAAGCGAGGATGGGCGGTATCGCTCAGTCCAGTCATGATGATGACTTTCTACTCCCACGAAACACGATTTTATCGGCGACTCTTGAAGATTAGCACTAGAATAGGGATGACAGAGAGCGCGTTGGCAAGAGGTCTAGGAGGGAAGCAACATCCGCCCTAACTTGAGTCTGGTCATCCCTCCTCCTGATGGTAACTGTTCCATCCTGGGTAGACTGATGATCAACGGTTACTGCCCATGGGATGCCTATTTCGTCAGCCCTGGCATATCTCCTCCCGATCGACCTGCTAGTGTCGATGATTCCATTTATTCCCGGAATAAATCCCACTTTACTGTTTATTTCCGCAGCTATCTCGCTCATCCCATCCTTGTCAAAAAGAGGTAAAATTACAACATCATAGGGGGCGATCGAGGGCTTCAGTGATAGTATTGTGTAGCTTTCATCTTCTTTCTCTATCTCCCTGTAGTTGTGGTCCAGGATGTGCCAGATTATCCTATCTAAGCCGAATGCAGGCTCGATAACATGTGGCGTGAAGTACTCGCCGTTAACGACAGTATCTTGGGATTCTCTGTCCACCATTTCCTCTGTAATTTCAACTTCCGATCCATCGGAAAGCGTTAGATTAAACGGCATACTATCCGGAATATCGGCTATTTCCGAGAGTGCCTTGGTTACAAGGGATGACTTTTCTTTGAAATGAGGGCCAACCACTGAGCCCACAGGAGAAAGAATGTCTATGTTTTCGCGAATTGGCGATTCGTACTGCCTCCATCCCCTTAGCAATTTTGAGCCCGAGTGCTCCTCATGTGATTCCAAGTCATGACATGTTCTGTTCGCTATCCCAACAACTTCGACCCAACCATGCTCTCCATCCAACTCACAGTCCCAGCAGTCAGAAGCATAGTGTGCCATCTCTGAGCTTTCGTGTTGCCTGAATCGTATTTTTGATGAATCAACACCAACTTTGACTAAGAAATCCAATGTCATAGCCAAGAACCAAGCTACAGTGGGGTGCTTTACAACTCCATCTTTGAACGCCTCTTCAAAAGACAACGTCTTGACACCTGCATCGGGACCTCTGGGATCGGGGATGATGCAAACCTGCTGCCCCCACTTCCCCAGATCAGTAGTTGGGGGATATTTTGGATCGATGAAGTATTCCAACTCTGCCATGTTGAATTCCCTAAGCCTAATCATCCCCTGACGCGGACTAATCTCGTTTCTGTATCCCTTTCCTGTCTGTAGAGCCCCAAACGGGAGCTTCTGTCTGAAGTGCCTGTATAGGACTGGATATAGCATGAACATGCCCTGTGCTGTTTCGGGCCTCATGAAAGCAGTCCTAGAACCTCCCATTGCACCAATATTGGTCTGAAACATCAGGTTCATCGGCCTAGCATCCATCCACCGAGTCGAGCCACAACTTGGGCACTTTACTCCGGTCTCGGAAATGACTCTGTCTAGCTCTTCTGATTCCAGCGAATCTGGGTTTTCATGGACATCTTTTAGCAGGTGATCCGTCCTGAATGCGCCCCCACAAGACTCACATTCGGACATCTTGTCATTGAATTCACCAACGTGTCCGCTGGCTACAAGTACTGGCTCGGGGGTAATTGTGGGCGAGTCGACTTCTACTACGTTGGGCAAGTCGCTCCAGTGATCAATCCAGGATTCAATAACCCGCCTCTTGATGCTGGCCCCTACTGGGCCGTAGTCGATTAACCCAGAAACACCGCCATAAATCTCGTACGAGGGAAGCACAACACCTCTTCTCCTAAGTAGGGAAGACAGTCTCGTCAATCGACTATTGTCAACCATTTCGACTTCCGACACACAATCGTGGTTTTCAAGCCATCCTAGTTTGCCCGACTATTATCTCAATTGCGTGACCATTCTAGCTTCTTCGGGCTATTAGCTTGGTTTTACTCACATTTCTGAGAAGCATTCATTTATGGTATCGATTGCCTGAAACGCAAGGTGGTTTGGAAAAAATGCCAGAAATAAAGTACGTATCTGAAGTTTCAGATATGGATGGCATCTTGGACAGACTATCTCCTCCGGTGAGTAATTGGTTCCAGGAAAAGTTCGAAGACTTCACAGAGCCCCAGAAGGTAGCGATTCCGAAGATCCTAGATGGCGAACACCTGCTATTGTGCTCCCCAACCGGTTCCGGAAAGACTCTCACTGCATTTCTGTCAATAATTGATGACCTAGTGAGGAGGTCTTTAGAAGGGACTCTTACGGATACTGTTCAATGCATTTACATCTCCCCAATCAAGGCTCTAGCAAATGATATACAGAAGAATCTGATTGGGCCACTTACTGAGATCAAAGACAGGTTTCTCCCGGGGAGAGCCCAGGAAATCAAAGTCGGACTCAGGACCGGGGATACCCCTCAGAAGGAGAGGGAGAGGATGCTCCGAAAGCCCCCACATATCCTCATTACGACACCAGAATCACTTGGACTAGCTCTGGCATCAAAGAGGTTCAGGCCACTGCTGAATGAATTGAAGTGGCTTATCGTAGACGAGATGCACTCCCTTGTCCCAACGAAAAGAGGAACTCATCTCTCTCTTAGTCTAGCACTAATGGACTCGGTTGTCGAAACAGAGGTACAGAGGATTGGAATTAGTGCTACTATGGAGCCACTGAACGATGTTGCGGAATTCCTAGTAGCTAGCGATCCAAGGGAGAGCGAGGCTCAGAAGCAGAGTGTGTCAATAGCAAAGGTATCCGGCTCAAGAGAGCTAGATATGGACATCATCCTACCTTCACCGCGGTTTACTTCTATTCCGGTGAAAGAGATATTGGACCACAATATTGACAGAATTAAGGAATTGGTTGAGGCTCACACTACAACACTTGTTTTCGTAAACACCAGGAACATGACCGAGACATTCGTACAGCGCCTAAAGGTTGCAGGCCTGGAGGGCGTTGAGGGCCATCACGGATCAATGGACAAGTCGATCAGGCTAGATGTCGAGCAGAGACTTAAGGAAGGCAGACTGAGGTGCGTCGTATCATCTTCAAGTCTAGAGATGGGCATCGACATAGGCTCGGTCGACTTCGTAATTCAGGTCGGGTCTCCTGGATCAATAGCAACCGCTCTACAAAGGATCGGGAGGGCTGGACATCATGTAGGGGGCCTCCCAAGGGCACGGTTTCTTCCAACTTCCTCGCATGACCTTCTAGAGATAGTTGCCCTACAGAACGGCATACTCTCGGGGAACATGGATTTGCTAAAATTTCCCGAGAACTGCTTGGATGTCCTAGCTCAATTCCTAATCGGCCTAACAATCATCAGAGAGTGGGACATTGACGAGGCATACGAGCTGGTGCAGGCCTCTTGGCCATACAGGTCCTTGCCTTATGACGACTACATCGAGGTACTAGACCTACTCGAAGAGGAAAGGAGAGTTTGGGTGGATTGGGAGGAGAATAGATTTGGGAAGAGGGGCTACGCCCAGATGATATATTACACGAATATTGGTACAATTTCCCCAGACAACAACTACCTCGTCTTCACTTCGGATGGCACTATGGTGGGCCAACTCTCCTCCTCTTTCGTTTCTAGCCTTAGGAACGGTGACGTGTTCCTTCTTGGGGGCTCGACATACAGGGTCTCCAGCGTTATCGGTACTAGGGTAAATGTTACTTCGGCAACTGGTTACAGGCCCACTATCCCTTCGTGGACAGGGGAGGCAATGAGCAGGAGTAGCGAACTCAGTGGCGAAGTTCTTGACCTTTTGGAAATTCTTTCTGTCCAATACAGAACAGGCAGGGGGATCACTCCCTTCTTAGTAGACGTACTCGGCCTGAACAAGCCGGTTGCTAATGCATTGACTCAGTTCCTAGACGAGCACTCTGCAACTACGTTCCAGGTTCCATCCAAAGATCGCATCCTAGTCGAGCAGGTAGAAGCCCCGCTCCCAACATACGTGGTAACTACATGCAGAGGCAGGGCATTCAATCTAGCACTAGGCAATCTGTTTGCGGGCATGGCTTCTAGGGACAATATCGCAGTACACGAGCTTTCGTTCGACGAGAACGGCTTCATGGCAAAGTTGAGCCATGAGATTGAGGTATCCTCCATCCCAGCAGTTTTCCGTGGCTCGGGAAGCGAAGACACTCTTCACAAATATCTCATCGAGTCCCAGCTCTTCGCTAAGAGGTTCAGGGAGGTCTCATCTAGGAGCATGCTGAATCCCAGACGAGTAGGTGCAGAAGAGGTAAGCCCCAAGCAGTTCCAGCAGAAAGCTGAACAGATAATGAATCGACATCGAAAGATGGATGACTCCGTAATCGTAAGGGAGGCAATGAACGAGATCCTAACAACCGACCTAGACATGGTGCAACTAAGACAGTTCATTTCAAGGATGGATAGTGAGGATGTAAGAATTGTACATAGGAGGGTGAAGATACCTTCCCCGCTTGGCCTGACACTGTTTATGTCTTCATTCGAGGATCTTCTTTCGTTGAGGACAAGAGCATATCTCATAAAAGACGTAGACCCGGAAATTCTCAGGAGATTGCTAGGGGCCAGATCACTTGCAACAGAACTAGATGAGCAGAAACTCAGCGAGTATTACCAGTCAAAGGTTTCTGTCCCAACTAATGCGAACGAACTCCTCAGGCTTATGGACATGGGAGGGGGCCTTGAGCGCCAACTAACCCATCCTTTGTACAGTGAGAAGCTAAAGGACATAGAGTTCGAAACTCTCAGAGGCTGGGTCCACGAATTAGCAGAGAGGGAGCTGATTACCAAAATCAGAGGAACTGGCCTGGAAAAGATCGACGGAAAGTGGTTCTCAATGAGGATGACGGAGGTACATGGCACGCTAGGCTGTCTTGCTGTGGCAGGGGCAGCCGAGATGGACGACCTGAGAGAGCTGTACACGGGAGGGCTAAGCTACGAGGTTGGCGAGGGTTTCGTAGGGGGGGAACCGACCAATTGGAGGAAGAAGACTCTGTCCGACCCCATGGACTGCTTGAGGCTGAAGCTACTCGACATGCTAGGCTCAGAAGGGCCCCAGACAATAGATTCCCTGAGCACGCGTCTCCCATTCCCAAACGCCCAGGTCGAATCAGTGCTGCAAGAGCTAGAGATGCGTAATCTGGTCTCTATCGGGTTCTTCACAAGAACAGACGAGGGAGAATTCATCCTCAGAATAGACGAATACAGGATTACCGGTGGGCAGGTCAATGTAATCGACTATCGCACCCTTCAGACACTGATTCTTAACAAGTCTTTCTCGAAATTCGAGGAGCCCGCTGAAGCAATACGTAATCTAACTCTAGTACAGAGAAGGGAAGAGCTGCTCCACAGAGTCGAGAACTACAGATTCCGCGACTGGAAGGACATTAAGCACGACTCCGACATCTACAACGGCAGGCTCCTTCACAACAGGGTTGGTTACACATTGGAAGAGGAACTTCCCATGTTTATGGGACTCAGAAGTGAGCCGTGGTTCGGACCACTAGATGAGGAACTATTGGAAAAAATCCCACAAGAAGGAATCTCGAGGGCGGATTTATTTTCCGAATATCCCAAGGGTAAGGAGAATGCCCATATCCAGAGAAGTCTGAAGTCAGCCCTCTCAAATCTGGAGAGGCAGCTTACTATTGCCAAGCAGTATGTTGACGTCCCAAATCGAAAAAGATCTATGGCTATCTTCAGGAGGCTGCACGGAAAGACAAAGCCACTCCCATTCGAACAGTCCCTATCCGAACTAATTCGTCGAATAGGCCCCGTGAGGCTTCACACACTGAGGTTGTTCGTTTCTAGGCCAGTCGAAGAGCTGGCAGACACACTTCGAGAACTAGAGAGGACTGGCTCAATTGCCAGAGTAGTCGCTCTACAGCCAGACCCTACTGACTACTACACTTCTCAGGAGGACGCTGAGCGCCTTCTTTCCCCTCTGACCGAGGATAGGAAAATGCGAATCCTATCTCAGTCGGATCCCTTCAGTAGCAGATTTATCCAAGAGGTCAGGCTTCTTTTGAAACAGGGCTGGTACTATCCGGTCTTCAAGGGAGTGGACCCGATTGGGCGAGTCCTTATGTTCGTCGTTAATGACTATCTCGAAATTAAGGATATTAATATCCCACACTCGTATCTGGATGATTTCAAAGAAACCTTCGGAGAGTTGCTGGACAACTATAGGGACCGGCTAGTAGACGTCTCAGTTCTTCATGCCTTCAATGGTGTCCCCGTTCATGACTGTGATGAGAATATACAGAATATCCTCTCAGAGCTTGGATTCTCATCCATGGGAGACGGTGAGAGGTACATTAGGGGGGGGGTAGTAGAGCCAAGATCTAGGAACCAAATCAACAGAATGCTATTCTTCCACCACTGTTTGCATCAAAATAGCAGATGGGAGAATGAGACCATTGCTCTTGAGAACTCCATCGAATTGAGAGACGATTTCTCATTGAGGGGACGTTGCGAGATGTTCCGAGTCAACCTCGACTCAATGGTTGCAGCACACCAGTTACACCAAGGTTCTAACCTCCGAGGTCACCTAGTTTGGGCCAGATACTCGCACTTCCAAAGGCTCCTGTCCATAAAGAACGTTCCCAGAGAGCCGGAGGACGAGGAGATTCTGCAATTCTTCAGTGATAACAACGATCCAGATCTTTACATGGAGAGACACGCAATGTCTAGATCGGAGTTTCGCAAGCTCGCCTCCCCATTAGTCAGGAGCGGGCACTTAATTCAGGACTACAGAGGGGGCTTCAAGACGGTAGAACCTCTTCCCAAGATCGACTTGTGGGGGGTAAAGAGGGACTATCTCAGAGAACTAGTGAAGGACTACCCAGTCATCACGCTTAGACAGCTAGAAAGGTTAGCCGGATCCCCATTCTCCCCCGAGGAAATTAGTGACGTAATGCACGACTTCGAAGAAGATGGGACTCTGATCAAGGGATTCTTGGTAGACGATTTGCAGGATATATGTTGGGGCAGGCTCGATATGCTTGAGGAACTCGGTAGAATATCTCGGACTCGAGATTTGGTTATACCCCCATCCGATCCACTAATCCATTACTTCGGGAGCCTGCTCAGAGAGAGATTCGGGTATGGCTCTGCGTATCTGGTGTTTCACAAGGAAGAGCCAATAGCCGCATTCAAGGCAAATACCAGAAACGATAAGATAGAACTCACAGATTTCGTAGGAGACTCAGAACTAGAGAAGGAAGCCATCAGGGTGATGAAGGAATTTGCATGGGAACATGACATGCCACTTTCTGGGAAGCTATTCGATAGGATTAGGTCAAGAATTGTCTGAGGCTCCTCTCTCAGTGCCCGTAGCAACCAGCAAGGGCCTCATTACCCTCATCACATGCCTGTGCAGTTCTGGGAGTAGGTCGAACAGGGCTATAGCCATCAGGAACATAGCGAACAGACTAGCTACCTTAGCAGCGTAACTATGCGTGAAGTCGAAAATATCCATCCCAAACAATGACCATTTCGGATACGTGTCAGTAAGCCAAACGATCCCTGCGTTTCTGAAAACGTTTAGCACGTGGATCGTAGGTATTGCGATTATCAAAGCCCTCGCACGTCTTTTCCAATGTACTGAATTTAAGGCAACTATTGCGCCTATGAAAACAGCCATAGACTGCAATGCGGAGCATGCCAGGATGAATGAAACCACTCCCTCTCCTTCGCTATTTTCCATTGGAGCGTAGAACCCACCTTCCCCTAGGGGCTCACTCAGAACAAGCCTATTCCCGTCCCAGTCCGAAACTGGAATTGCACTTTGTTGGTGCCTCTCAATCATCATCGGGCCAATCTCGTAACCGCCAATCCCTGCAAATTCTAGCATAATGTCAGCGCTTACTGCTGTGAATTGAACGAATGCCATGTTCAGATAGGGTACTCCGAAAACAAGGTAGTAGGGAATCATCGACCAGACAACAAACCCCCTTGACCACACTATCGTATCATTTCCCGAGCCGTAGCTTGTCCACTCCCAATATGCCATAGCAAGTCCCGCTGGCAGGGCTCCAGCGGTCATCAAGACTAGGACCGGATCTGCTATCTCAACGAAGTGGCTAGAATATAGGTAGAAGAAAAGCCCTATCAATGGCCAGCCAAGAACCGAACAGACCATCGAATATTCCTTTGTGTGCTTATGGAAACCAATTCCTAGTAGAACTAAGCCAATCGACCCAATTAGGAGCTGCATTGTTACGTCAGAGATTCCAAGCACATCGGAAAATCCCCCCATCAACACTCCAATTGGGTCTTCCACGTTACCCTTGCTTTCATCAACCCGTAAATAGGATGCC
Source organism: uncultured Candidatus Poseidoniales archaeon (assembly GCA_964414525.1). Classification (GTDB taxonomy): domain Archaea; phylum Thermoplasmatota; class Poseidoniia; order Poseidoniales; family Thalassarchaeaceae; genus UBA36. Next base: position 21,619 of record CAYPWN010000001.1, read on the forward strand.
CCCTCCCGAACGCACAGAGCCATGGGATTCGAGTTCAGAGAATTCGCCGAGACATATGTCGAATCACTAGTGGATACTCTTGGCGATATGCCATATTCATCTCTTGAGGAATTCTGGAGAATGGTGGAGTCTGCTAGGGATGATGGAGCTACGGTTCATTTCATTGGCAATGGTGGAAGCGCCGGAACTCCTACTCACAGTGCGGGGGACTGGTCGAAGGAATTGTCATTGAAGACACTGTCACATGTAGATAACACGCCATCACTAACTGCATGGGCAAACGACACCAACTACGATAACGTATTCGTGGGACAGCTATCCACATTTGCTAATTCAGGAGACTTGGTGGTAGGGTTCAGCGGCTCTGGTAATTCACAAAACGTACTGAATGGAATTTCCTTTGCCAAGGAAATTGGCTGTAAGACCGTGGCGGTCACGGGCGACTACCAGGGATTAGGTGGCGGGAAACTCGTTGAAATTGCTGACGTCTCGATTATTATCCCCTCCAGATCTATGGAGCGAATAGAGGATCTACAGCTAGTAATCAACCATATCCTGAAAGAGGCAGTAAAATCAAATCACGGTCTGTGAGAAAATGCTCCCCCCACATAGGCACCGCTCTACACTAGAAGAACCCCTAGTTCTGAACGGCCTTCCCTCAGGGAAGGAATGGACGGGTAAAATTGCGTATTTGGACAGAGACGGAGTTTTGAACAGGTGGTCAGCAGATTACGTCAATAACCCGGACGAAGTCGTAATGCTTCCAGAAGCCGGAAAGGCGGTAGCTGACCTTAGAAGGTCGGGTTTCAGGATTTGCGTAGTCACAAATCAGTCCCCAATTGGTAGGGGCCTATGGGATCATCATACTCTCCAAGAAATACACGATGCCCTACAGTTTCAATTGCTAGAAAATGACTCTGACGCAGAAATCGACCTTTTGCTCTACAGCCCCTATTATCCTGGCCAGGAATCATGGGCAAGGAAACCAAATCCCGGGATGCTTGAGGCAGGTAGGCAATTAATCGACAATGCACATTACAACGAGGGGAATTTCCAAATCTTGTTTGGGCCAGATTGGGTAGATAGGCCCAACGAGGAAAACTCAGTGCTGGTTGGTGACCGCCAATCTGACCTAGAAGCTGCAGAAAGATTTGGGGTGAGGGGTATCAGATGCGACCAAAACGAAGGAATCGCTGCTGTAGTTAATCAGATTCTGGGCTCTGGGTGGTGATTCTGTAGGACGGGTTAGGTGCCGACTTGGCCTAGACGATACTGACCATGCGGAGGTCGGATGCACTACGGAGAGAATGAACGATCTACTAATGACGATTAGCACGAGTTTGGAATATACCTTGGTGGAAAGGAGACTAATCAGGCTTTGGCCCTTCGCAGAGAGAAGAACTAGGGGAAACGGCGCACTCGGGGCAATATTGGAGATTGGTGACCACCAAAAAGAGAATCTTGACTCAATTTGCCGAAAATGGTTCTCCGGTTTGATGAACCGAATAGAAAAGTACCCTGACTCTGGGACTCCACCTTCTCCCTGTCTATTGATTTCCCACGATGCATTGCCCGTTGAATGGTATTGGGACGCTGTCAGGGGCTTCGTCGACTCCAGTTATAGGATGGAGCAGGCAGTGGATAGGAATTGCACTATTTTCCATTCAGATTCCAATTTTGGCGTGGTCGGAGCATGTGCCGCAGCCGCATGGAAACCCTCAATCGAGTCATCCTGGGAATTGATTGCATGGAGGAAAGATGAATTGATCGGCAGCCAGAGAATGGTTTCCAAGGAGGCTGTATACGGCTTGGCCCAGAATCACCCGGAAACCTTCCTCAATAGGGATCCTACCAAGGACATCGGGATGATTGCCCCTAGGACCCCATGCCCAGTACTATACGGAATCCGAGGATCATCTGAGTCTGTTGTTTCCAAGGCACACCATTGGTTGCAAGACAGAGAGGACGTTGAGAGTTGCCTATCATTTGCCTCACATATTACTAACCAGCTTAGCGATGACCACATCCCACCCCCTCGAAGTGGTGCAGTCACTTCTACACCCGAGGAAACACGAGGCGGGCATTCATTCCTATTCGCGTTCACCGGAAAAGAGAGAATCAAATTGGTCGCATTCTCGGAGGGTGGTCCAGTGAATAGGCTTCTTAGGACATTGAGGCCAGGGGACAACATTTCTTGGTCTGGATTAGAGGCACCCGATGGTTCAGTTCACCTCGAAAAACTTCGTCTTGATTTTGCCTCACCGCGCATCGTTGGAAGGCCTTTATGTTGCTCACGTACAATGAGGAGTGCAGGAAGGGGCCAGGGCCTCAGATGCCTATCTTGTGGCAAGGTGGAGGGCAAGCACTGGAAAAGTACTGAGGCAGAAACCCCATCTGGCCACCTCATTGGAGAGTGGATAGAACCTACTCCCTCGAACCGTAGGCACCTCTCAAAACCACTGGCTCACGGGAATCCGAGTGCGTCCATAATCTCGATGGAGTAGCTCGAATGTCCAGCCTAACAGAGATGCTACTAACCTTCATTCTGATCTCAACCTCAGCATATCTAATTTGGACCATTCTCAGAATAAGACAAAGGCGACTCAAACATTCTGCAGACTCAGGAAATGAACATATTGGAGAAGCCAAGGATCCACAACTTCTCATGGAACCCACTCCCGATGCGTTGAATGAGATGGAAAAATTACTAGTTAAAGAAGGACTTTCACTTTCTGAAGAGTAAATGCAGAAGAATAATTTCTCAGACCCCATGCGAGAGTCATGGCAAAGAAGCCCGGCCCAGTAGAGAGGATACCACGACGCCCCCCGCCTGAGTTCAGAGAGTCCGAGGAATCCATCATCAGCGGTGTTGTCGAAGACGGTTTTCTGAATGTAGCCCTGAACGACGCCAACCAGTTTGGCCCTCATGCAATGATTATGCTGCTATTTGCCGTTGCAACTGTTACCGCAATAGCATTGCTGCTACCGACCCTATTTTGAACATCTTTTCATAGCAATTGAAACTGCACTTTCCACTATTTCAGAAGCAGATCCTAGGTGCGATTCCGGGTTGAAGAATCCCGAGAGCTCTTCCTCATCCAGCAGATCCATTATCGGCTTCGATGACTTGCATGTTATTTCCAGATTTACTCCGTTTCCCATTGCTTCCATAGAAGCCTTTCGGAGCTCCTCATGGGCTTGTTCTCTAGGCATCCCTCGATCCACTAACTCCAACATTACTTTCTCGGCCATTATTAGCCCTCCTTGATCTTCCATATTCTGTAACATTTTTTCCCTATTGACAACGAGTTTGGAAAGCACCCTTTCACACTTGGAAATTATGTCGTCAAGGAGAATCATCGAGTGAGATAGTGTGAATCTCTCGGAGGATGAGTTAGCAAGGTCTCTCTCGTGCCAGAGTAGAGCATTCTCGTAGGAGGGCACTATCATTGAACGAACGATCCTAGCAAGACCGCAAGCATTCTCAGCAGTAATCGGATTCTTCTTGTGGGCCATTGTGGAGGAACCAACCTGCTTCTCTGTGTCGAATTCTTCCGAGACTTCCCCTATTTCTGTCCTCTGAAGGTTCCTAACTTCTTGTAGTACCTTCTCAATGCTTGTTGCTACGTTTGCCATCCAGCTGACCCATTCCACGTACCTGTCCCTTCCTACCACTTGGGTCGTTGCAACTGGGACTTCTAGGCCCAGATTTCCAAGAACAAGCTCCTGTAATTCCAGGGCCCTGTCCCCTTGAGCAGCCCCAGTTCCCACAGCACCCAGAAATTTTCCCGTGGTACAGCGAGACGTCATCTCTTCTAACCTGTCAAGATGCCTACGAAACTCGTCTATCCAGACTGCTACTTTTAGGCCGAACGTAATGGGCACTGCCGCCTGACCATGAGTTCTGCCAAGCATAACCGTACCCTTCTCTCTTTGAGCTATTTCGCACATGGTGAGAACCAATCTCCTCAGAGACTCGTCTTGTATGCAAATGCTATCTTTGATCTGCAATGCCACAGCTGAGTCAACTATGTCATTGCTAGTTGCACCTAGGTGAACACACCACCCAGCTTCCCCAGCCGCCTCGGCCATTGCTTTGGTTAAGGCCATGATATCATGCTTCGTCTCCTGCTCCAATTCATCTACCCTGTCGGCAGTCACAATTCCGGGGTCTGAAATCTCGGCAATTGCGTCATAGTCCTCAGGAGAAACCCTCCCCATCTTGCTATGGGCCCATATCAGCGCCCTCTCCACTTCTAGAAGGCGAGCGTGCCGCCCCTCCCTAGACCATATTTCCTTAGCCTCATCTCTTCCGTACCTGTAATCTAAAGGTGAGACTGGCATCAACTTCGAGCCGTCCCACCATGGTCCCCTGTTTGAGCCTAACTGTATCCTCCAAGCGAGCAGGAATTCAATTTGAGGAATCCCCTATAACCATTCCAGACAGGCTTCCCATCGAACAATATCGTCCCACTCATGTGGGGCCCGCTGACAACAATCGTCTCGAACTCCCCCCCTTCTCCATCGAGATTGAACCTGTGGATTTCTGAGAGATTCTTCAATCGTTTTAGCGACTCTTTCTCTAGTTTCAATCCTATCCATCTTTCGTCCATTCCCTCAGCAGAAACAGATGTGAAAACTACCCCGAAACCATGATTCAGCAGCGATTCCATATGCTGACCCGATTCTTTGTGCCATATTGGACTGAATGATCGTACTCCAATCCGCTCACACATCAACTCTAACCTAGTCTTCTGGTAGTCCGAACGCAGAGCTCCAGAGACCAAACCATCGATTTCCAGTTTTCCAGAATGCAAGGACATTTCGCGGGGCAACTCGAAATGTTTCGGCCAAATTGTCATGAAATCCTCTTCGGGGGAGCTCTCCCCTCTAATTGCTCGCTCCAAATCGGTGATTTCTTCTTCCTCTATTCCTTTTGAGGCCACAGGGAGCCATGGAATCCCCATTGATGATGCTTGTATTCCGGCAACTGGGGTATTTTCTAGCTGGAACATCAACGAGTCTTCTCCCGTCACCCCAACCGTAACAATGCAAACAACATCCCATCCCCGGAGTTGCGACCACCAAGCAGCATATGTGGAGTCTTTTCCCCCCGATCCCAGAACTGCAACTCTCATATTCTCCCCGAACGGTTAACTACCACAATGCCTCTCTGATTGAGTCTTCCCCCGACCAAGATTGATAAGAGTCCATTCTGGCATGGGCCCGATTGCGATGCAGCCTAGCGGACGAGGTTACGACCACGGGGTCTCAACATTTTCACCTGATGGAAGGCTTTACCAGGTCGAGTATGCAAGGGAATCTGTAAAGAGGGGGACTACAACAGTCGGACTCGTTTACAAGGGCGGAGTCGTGCTAATAGTCGACAAAAGGGTCCAGAGTAAACTGGTCATTACCGATTCCATAGAGAAGATGTATCAGATAGACAACCACATTGGGATTACTACATCGGGCCTTGTCGCAGATGCTAGGCAACTGGTTGACCGTGCTAGAGTCCAGTGCCAAGTCAATCGAATGACATACGGGGACAAGATCCCAGTCTCAACTCTGGTGAAGAAGATGTGCGACTACAAGCAGTCCTTCACACAGTATGGCGGAGCAAGGCCATTCGGCACCGCACTCCTAATCGCTGGATTCGATGACGAGGGCCTTCACCTATTCGAGACAGACCCCTCCGGAGCATACCAGTCGTACAATGCCGGCGCAATCGGAAGGGGGAGGTCAACCGCAATCGATCACTTCGAGGAAAAGTGGAAGCCAGGGATGACCCAAAATGCAGCAATTAAACTGGGCCTAGAGGCCCTGAGAGAGTCGTTAGAGGATGATCTCAATCCTGACACCGTGGAAATCGCAAGTGTCGATAAGGACGGTTACCGAAAGATGGATCACGAATCCACATTGAAGCACCTCAACAAGATGTCCTGAAACCCCACCATCTAAGCCACACCCCCCCTTGGACAAGCATGGTCAGCCTAGACGACGCTGTTCTGGCTCGCCTTGAGAAGGGCGGAAAAAGATATGAGATCCTAGTAGACCCAGAATTGGTTGACCAGTGGAAAATAGACCCCGATTCTGTTACAATAGATGACCTTCTTGCGACTGAAGAGGTATGGTCGGACGCTCGAGCAGGGGAGAGGCCAACAAGCGAGGCATTGGAGAATATCTTCGGGACTACGGAGATTCACGAGTGCGCATCAAAGATTCTCAGAGATGGGAACATCCAGTTAACCACTATGCAAAGGAGGAAGATGGTAGAAGAAAAGAAGCGCCAAATCGTAAATGAGATTGCCTCAACTGCCACTGATCCAAAGACCAAGCTCCCACACCCTAGAACCAGGATTGAGAACGCCCTAGACGAGATCCGCTTTCCCGTAGACCCTTTCAAATCCACTGAAAGCCAGGTCCAGGACGCTGTTTCGGCCCTCAGACCAGTTATCCCCCTCCAATTCATTACGATAAGAATGGCTTTCAAGGTACAAGGCAAGGACTATGGGGGGGTCAGCCAGATGCTTCGCCATTCAATACAGAAAGAAGAGTGGCTAAGCGATGGATCATGGGTTTGCGTAGTCACTGTTCCGGGGGGGATGAAGAATGACCTAATCGGCAAGGTCGCATCAAGATCCCCGGACGTAGAAGTTAGGGAATTGGACTGATTCACTTAACATCGAATACATCAACGGTTATGAACGGCAGTCCGGTCGCGCGGCTCGATAGTATGAGCGAAAGTAATGGTGCGATAGGGCCGCGTGGCGGTGGACGAGGGCAAACTCTCGTCGTACCCGGGGAAGATCTGGGTGAATCAGAGGGACTTGATCCCGGGCATGGCGTAATAGTCGTCGATGGAAGGATCAAGGCAGTAAAGCAAGGAAGAATAAGGAGCAATGGAGGGTCTGTTTCGGTCGAACCAGTACACACCCGGTACATTCCTCGACCTGGGGATCTGGTAATTGGTTACATCGAGGGATGCACAAACAACCTCTGGTTCGTAGAGTTGGGGGCGCCATTCAATGCGATATTGCCAATGAGTCTTGGCCCGGGAAAGATCGAATTCGGCGGAACGAGGTCTGTAATGGATATAGGAGACGCGATTATATGCAGAATCCAAGAAGTAGAAGAAACACACTCAAGTGTTGCAACAATGAAGGGCATGGGTCTAAGGAAGATTCGTTCAGGAGTAATTGAGGAGATTGACCCCCACTTACTCGGACGACTAATCGGGAAGGGCGGAGAATCACTCAGAAGCCTGAAAGAGGATACAGAATGCCGAATTGTTGTGGCTGACAATGGCCGGATGTGGATAGATGGGGATTTAGAAGGAATACTGGGAGTCAGGAACCGACTTAGTCAACTATCTGCTAAGCCATCAGGGGGTGCAAATTGATGGGCGGATACGGAGACGTTCAGATGATAGACGAAAACGGCGTTAGGGTCGATGGAAGGGGGCCCGGGGACGTAAGGCCAATCACAATCGAAACTGGAGTTGTTCCTGTCGCCGACGGATCGTGTAGAATGACTTGGGGGACAAATGAGGCAATTGTAGCGGTTTATGGGCCAATGGAGGCCCACCCAAGAAAGATACAGAGGCAAGATAGAGCTGTTCTGGACGTTGCATATAACATGGCGCCATTTTCCACTACGGATAGAATGAGGCCCGGCTTCAACCGAAGAAGTAGAGAGGTCAGTAAGGTTACCAAGGACGCTCTTGAGAGCGTAGTCCTTCTCGAGCTGTACCCTCGCTCTAAGATTAGAATAAGCATTGAGATAATTTCTGCAGAGGCTGGTACGAGATGCGTCGGTCTAACTGCTGCTTCAGTAGCACTTGCCGACGCCGGAATCCCGATGACAGACATGGTCGTCAGCGTAGCAAGCGGAAAGATCAACGATGTAGTTGTCTGCGACCTAAACAAGGAAGAGGACAACTACGGCGAGGCAGATCTTCCCATGGGAATCCTTCCAAATTCCGGCGAGTTGGTCTTCTTGCAGATGGACGGTGACCTATCCCAAGAGGAATTCAAGGAAGCATGGCAGTACAATATGGACGCAGCAGAGGAGATTCACAAAATGATGGTTGAAGCCCTAAAGGGGGGTGGTTCACAATGACAATCCCAATTGTCCCCAACCTTCTACGTGCCCATCTTTCCGATCTTGCAGGAGCCGACTCAAGAATAGACGGAAGAGCTAGATGGGAGGGAAGAGAGCTTGAGGTGGAACACTCCGTTCTTCCCAGAGCAGAGGGTTCAGCCAGAGTCAGAATGGGTGACACGATCGTTTTTGCTGGCGTCAAATTCCAGATTATGCAGCCTTACCCAGACCGCCCAAATCAAGGTGGACTGATGTGTTCGGCAGAGGTCAGACCAGTGGCTGGAAGACACTGGGAATCCGGACCCCCTAGCCCGGAGTCAATAGAGCTCGGTCGAGTTGTCGACAGAGGAATTAGGGAGTCTGGCTGCATAGACGTCGACTCGTTGTGCATTATTCCAGGTGAGAAAGCATGGCAGGTAATCCTAGATTTGTTCGCAATATCGGACGATGGCAACCTATTCGATGCATTTGCTCTAGCCGCCATCGTAGCACTACGAAATGCAGTAGTTCCGGCAGAGAGATTCGAAGTAGGGGAGGACTACTCACTAGACGTTTCCAAGACGCCCATAATGTGCTCATACCACAAGGTAGGGGGCAGATTCGTGTATGATGCTAGCTCTAGGGAAGAGTTGGGTGGTGATGAGAGAATACACATCACTCTGGGGGACGACGACAACGTCCATTCCCTTCAGAAGGGTCTAAAGGGAATTTTTACGACGGAGGAATTCGTCGAAATAATGGGAAATGCCCGTGAAAGGACCAAGGATTTGAGGAAATTAATAGATTCACTGTAGGTGTAATTATGGCAAAGAGAACTCAGAAAGCCGGAGCAACCGCTCGATTTGGACCTAGATACGGAGTTAGCGTGAGAAGGCGGGCAGGCTCGGCAATTGCTAAGAAGTCCAGGAACTACACATGCCCAAGCTGCCATTATGCCAAAGTCAGAAGGAAGGCTGCCGGGATATGGGAATGCAGGAAGTGCAACCACACATTCTCCGGTGGCGTTTGGGAACCTTACACTAGGGCCAGCGACGCCAATAAGAGGATTGTCAGAAGATCGATGGAAGGCGCTACGGCTACAGATATGACTGTAATTGCACAGCAGGCGGCACTTGACTACGAAAGGAAACTTTCTGAGAGAGATTCAGATGAAGGTTCAGAAGAGGAATGAGTCGGTGGAACTCTTACTTTCGTTAGAGCATAGCCAATCGTATGTTCTTTCCTCATCCCTCGTAACGGAGGCCGAATTCAAATGCTCAGGCGAGGAGCTATCCATTTCTATTTCGTCTGATTCATTCAGAGACTTGAGGGCCCGATGGAACTCTGTTATGAGAGCATTAATTGCCTCTGAGCAATCCCTAGATGCTACTAGAGGGGGTGCTTAGAATTAGCGAGAAGGTATCAGCAGAGGAGATACAGTCACTTGCGAGGGACCTGCAACTCTTGAGGAATCAGATACAGACTGTCTCGTCCCAAGCGTCTGAATATTCGATAACAATAGAAGCACTGGCCAACCAAGACCCCGGCAGGCCAGTTTTCAGATCCCTTGGCAATCTGCTACTAGAGGTGGATGACAGGGAATCTCTTAAGTCCGAATTGAAAGAGGCGAAGGAATCACTCGATGAGCACCTAAGAAGACTAATCGAAAGAGAAGAGAATCTCAGAGAACAGTACGAGAAAATGGCGAATCAGTTTGAGATCGGGTGATCCGGTAGTGGAAGACATTCAGGAAGAATCTGATAATATAGTCCTAGACTGCATTCTTTTTAGGAGCCTACTTTCAGAGGGAAAGACCGAACAAGCCCTAGAAGTCAGCAAGTCCATCCTAGACCAGTCACGGGTTCTGAGCGAAAGACACTACGAAACAGAGGCCTGGATTAGGATGGAAAGGGCTCTTCTCGGGGCCTGTAAACCGGAAGATGTCGGTTTGGAGCTTCGTTGGTGCGTCGATAGGCTAGCTGCAGTATCTCCCGGTTCAGCATTTCACGGGCTTTCTTTACTGAACCTGGCAGCGTGGCACTTGAACACTGGAGAGGAAATGATGGCTCTGGTAACGCTATCGGACATTTCATCAAAGGCGGGCCATCCTAATGACGTCATCGGCCTTTCTAGGCTGGAGTCTGGTAGGATACTGAGCGCCATTGGAGACAATGAGCCTGCAATGCGGCACCTATGGATGGCAATGAGGCGACTATCTTCCGATGAAATGAATGCAGAAGCAATAGTCTGTGGGATGGAGTGGCTAGACATAGCGCTGGATGATGTTGACAAATCAGCACCTCTAATGGATGACAGGATTGCGAATGCCAAGCCAAGAGAAAAACCGGGAATGGTCATTTCTCCCTCCAATCCAGAGGACATAAGGGAAGTAGTGGAACTCATTCTCTCATCCTCGATGAGCGATCTATCCGGGGAAACCCGGGATGACTTGGGACTTGTTCTTGATGCCAGCGAGATTATTGGCGAGATATCTTGGAGGGAGTCCATGGAATCAAGAATCAAGGAGATTCAGGACTCAAGACTAATCGATGTACTCCAATCGTGAGACCTGATCTTCAGTATCTCGTCTTCTCCCCATGCTGTATTCTCAGGTGGCTTGAGACACCAGCCAACCTCCTCAATCGACTCGTCCTTAGAATCCCATGGATCGGGGATGGGCTCTTCATCGACTTTAACCAGAACAACGCAACCCCCGCCGATCAAATTAAGATCTAACGCCTTAGCAATTCCTAATTTTCCAGTTTCCTCGTATAGCTCTCTTAGAGCTGCTTCATCCGGGCTCTCTCCAACACCGATTCTGCCACCGGGTAGCTCCCAACCCCTCTGAGAATTCCTAACCATCATCCAACACTCCATGTCTTCATTAGTGGGAATTGCCCAAACAACAACAAATTCTGGGTTAGACATCCAATTCACCCAGCAATTCGTCTACTAACTCAGCTGCCCCTTCTTCTCCTTCGGCAGCCATCCTTCTAGCAAGAAAAAAGGCCTCTGAAACTCTCCCGGACTTCCTTAGCCGTAAGACCTCGGAAAAAGGACTATTGTTGACCTGTGTATCGCCTCCCTGTGTAACATTTGTTGACTCCACGGCCGAGATACTACGTAGGCGTTCGAGGAACTCCGTCCTGTCAGAAATTGGGGGGGCTTTCCACGGAACTCCAATTTTTCCTTCAAATTGCTGCGACATCCTTTCTCTGAAACTATCCCTAGCAGATGACTCTGGAAAAACCGTCTGTGCTTGGTCGTAGCAGAGCCAAGCCTCGTTGTAATCTCCACGCCTCTCGTACATCCTACCCAACTCTTGCCAGGCCTCGTGGTTACTTGGTCTGTGAGCAAGCAAGTATCTAGACAACTCGAGAAACATCTCTTCGTGCCCGCCCCGCCTTACTCTCTCGAGTCTGCGAGAGAATAGGATGTTAGCCCTCTGGTCCGAAACATCTAGACTCTTTAGACGATTTGAGAAATCAACCAATTTTGCCTCATCTTCGCAAATATAAGACCACCAAGATTCCGCATCCAGGGGGTCTGCACTCATTGCAGCATGAAGCAATTTTTCGTATGAATCAATAATACCCGGTTCATTCAACTGGGACATCAAGGTAGGATCTCTACCTAACACTGTGAAGAGGTCTTCAAGGACAGCCCTAGCTCCTTCAGAATCCCCCAGCATCACTTTTATCTTCATCAGAATTTTCCAATTTTTCTCATTCGTGAAGTCGTAAAGAACACTAAGCCTAGCGTTCTGCTCAGCCCATGATAGATTTGCAGTATCGCTTTCAGATATCTTCAGAAATTTCTGAGCCTGGCTCCTGTGTCTGTTGCCAAGACTTCTCCTTGGGTGCTGAAGAGTTTCGGAAAGTCCCACTTCTTCGACCATATGGATTACTCACAGAACTGATTCGAAAGGAGACCTGTCAATACCCGGTTCAATGGTGGCATCAATTCCAATCTTGCTGGTTGTACCATCATCCGATCTGCTAGGATCAAGGCTTGATCCTTTTTGGCTGGATAGGATAATTGTGTCTTTGTCCGGTTGCCATCTAGTCATGAGGGCCCACTCCACTCTAGACGAATCAGAAACGTCAATGTCACTGTCTACAACAATAACTTGCTTCATTGATTTGTGACCTTCGAGAGCGGCCCGAATGGCCTTCTTGCCATCCCCAAGATTTTTCGGATTAATCTGCACTACGGAAGAAAGCCAGCCACTACCTCCTTCAGTTAGGTACACGTCAGTGCAATCCACAACCTCTGAGACTGCATTTTTGATGGTCGGTGCTCTAGGCATCCCCATCAAAGTCATGTGCTCCACCCCGGCAGGAATCAGAGCATGGAAAATCGGAGAGTCCCGATGGTATATTGAATCGTATTCGATTACCGGCTCAAGCCTAACGTCATCGACAGTGCCAGTGATGTCAACATAGGGGCCCTCTTTGGATGTAGAATTCGTGATCCTCGCCTCCATTACGTATTCAGCATCTGCTGGCGCAATCACTCCGTTGGGAAGCTCTACTACATTGAATTGGGAATCATACAGTCGTTCGTGCAGGGCAGCAGCTACCCTTAACTCATCCAGTGGTTCACTAAAGGACATAGCCCCTGCTAGTAGGACAACGGGGTCCGGACCATTGACTACCGCTATGCTGATTTCGTCATTTGACTCCTGAGCCTCTTCAACCATCGTTCTAAGGTGACGGGGCACAATTCTGACGCTTGTCGAATTTTCACTCTTGATTAACTGTCTGTGGAATGATGTGTTTCTCAGACCCCCGTGCTGGGCAATTATGATCGATGCGGACTGGTATCTGCCACCATCCTCACGGTAGTGCCATGGAATAGGGAGTGACTTGATGTTGACCTCAGCCATCTTGTTTTGCATCGCGGGGGAATCAGAAATATCAACTAAAGAAGGCTCAGACGGGTTCTCCATAGCCCAAGCGAGGATGTCTATCAACTCCCCGGGGTCAACTCCGAATGCGTCACAGAGCCTACTCCTAGTCAGGATGTTGATTGCTACTCTGTGACCGGGGCACTCCTTTATTTCATTGAATAGCATTGGCTCATTTCCGCTTGAAACGGACAAATCCCTAATTTCGAAATTTGTACTGACTGGCCCATCGATTATCCGGCTGCCTTCAATGAGATTTCTGAATCCCATGCCCCGTTCCGGCGTACTAATCCGCTTCAATGTTGGCTCGCAATACCGTTCATGGACCCAAAACTAATCTGGTTACTCCCCCGTCAGTCTCATAAACGGGCGGCAGGTCGCCGAGCCGTCATTTTGAGGTGTATGCTTGGGTCGAGGCCTTTTCTCCGGTTCGAAGATGAAGTCAGATCGTAAGAAGTATCGATGGAAGGAAAGGCAATTCAGAAACAGACAGGCAAAGAGAAAGCATGGCGGAGTTCTCAAGCACGATCCACTTAGGGGTAGCCCACAGGCAAAGGGTATCGTCATCGAGAAGGTTGGTTTCGAGGCAAAACAACCTAATTCCGCAATTAGAAAGGCCGTGAAGATTAGTCTAATTAGGACCGGAAACAGACTCACTGCTTTCGCTCCTGGAGATGGGGCTATTTCGTTCATAGACGAACACGACGAGGTAATGGTCGAAGGAATCGGTGGCAGCAAGGGAAGATCATACGGGGATCTCCCAGGAGTTAGGTACAAGGTGATCAAGGTCAACGGAGTTTCGCTTGACGAAATGGTTCGAGGAAGAAAGGAGAAGCCTGTCCGCTAGGGTGAGAAGATGGAAGACTCGAACGATAACCCCCCAGTAGAATCGAAAGATACCGAGGAAGCCCCAATTGCTGGAATTGGCACTATGGTTTTCGAGAAGTGGGACGCTAGCGAAGTTGTTTGCAGCGACCCGGGAATTTCGAGATACGTGAACCTGAAGATGATAGGTGCTCCTCACACCGGGGGGAGGCATGCAAATGCATGGTTTGGAAAGCAAGATTTGTCGGTTACCGAGAGATTCATCAACAACCTGATGAGATCTGGAAAGTACAGCGGTAAGAAGCAGTATTGCGCCAAGTCTCTGGAAGAGGCTTTTGATAGGATAAACGCGAAAAGCGGCGAAAACCCGCTGCAGAAGTTCATTGATGCAATAACTGAAGCTGCTCCATGTGAGGAGACAACCCGGGTGAGAATCGGAGCAGTTAGCCAGCCAAAGGCTGTGGATTCCTCCCCTAGCAGAAGGCTCGACGTCGCACTGAGAAATCTCGCAATAGGATCAGCATCAGCTACGATGAAGAGTAAGAAGTCCTTAACAGAGGGTATAATCTCTGAAATTTCCAAGGCAGCGGAGGGGGACGTTAACTCCTTCGCCGTCGGAAAGAGGCATGAGGTGGAGAGAATTGCCGCCTCTGCCCGATGAGCCTAATCTGCCATTCTTCAGCCGTTCCCCAGCCGCTTTTCAATCGTCTTTATGAACCGTTTTCAGGTCGGCAAAATATCAGGGTGATAAGATGGGTCGCAAGGAGGACAACATTAAGCGTGCCACAGAGGTAATGCACATTCGGGAAAGGATCCGGAATCTCGCAATCGCAGCACACATAGACCACGGAAAGACCACACTCTCGGACAATCTCATTGCTGGCGCTGGCATGATGTCGGAGGAACTGGCTGGTAAATCTCGTGTTTTGGACTTCGATGACCAGGAAAGCGCCAGAGGGATCACAATCAATGCGGCCAGCGCTTCAATGGTGCACGGTGTGAATGGTGAGGACTATCTCATCAATCTGATTGACACCCCCGGCCACGTAGACTTCGGTGGAGACGTTACTCGTGCCATGCGCGCTGTCGATGGGTGCATCATCCTCACGTGTGCCGTTGAGGGAGCAATGCCTCAGACGGAGACAGTTGTCAGGCAGGCCCTGAAGGAGAAGGTACGACCGGTCCTTTTCATCAACAAGGTTGACCGCCTCATAAACGAGCTTCAAGTAACTCCTGAGGACATGATGGCAAGGTTTCAGGTCCAGATAAAGAAGGTTAACGACCTAATCAGGGCTTTCGCACCAGACGAGCACAAGTCGGATTGGCAGGTCGATGTTTCGAAGGGTACAGTGGCTTTCGGGTCCGCATACCACAACTGGGGGATTACTGTTCCGTACATGCAGAAGTCGGGTGTTAATTTCACCCAGATTTTCGAGTACTGCAACAACGAGGAACAAAAGGAGCTTGCCAAGAAAGCTCCTGTCCACGAAGTGCTGCTTGATATGGCAGTTGAGAAGCTACCTTCGCCACTAATAGCTCAGGAATACAGAATCCCAAACATCTGGCAAGGGGAGCTTGAATCGGAAGTAGGAAAGTCAATGGTAGGGTGTAATGCAGACGGACCCCTGTCTTTGATGATAACGAAGATATGGATGGATCCCCATGCTGGCGAGGTTGCAGTTGGCAGGGTCTATTCCGGAACAATAAAGCAAGGCGAGAAAGTCTGGGCTATCGGGTCTGGTAAGTCTGAGAGGGTCCAGCAGGTCAGTATGATGGTGGGGGGGGACAGGATACAGGTCCCAGGTGTTTCAGCCGGAAACATTGCTGCATTGACTGGGGTCAGGAGTGCTGCAGCAGGCGTTACAATCTCTATGGAGCAGGACGCAACTCCATTTGAGGCAATCAGGCACTACTCAGAGCCCGTGGTCACCGTAGCAATTGAACCAAAATCAATGAAAGATCTCCCCAAATTCATTGGAGCATTGCGTGGTCTCGCTAAGGCGGACGCATCGCTTTCCGTGGACACAAATCATGAGACCGGAGAAGCCCTTCTTTCTGGAATGGGCGAGCTCCATCTGGAGATTACAATTTACAGGCTTGAAGAGGAGCAAGGAATCAAGGTTAACCAGAGCAATCCGATTGTTGTTTACAGAGAGTCGATTTCAAGTGATAACAAAGGAAGAGCATTCGAAGGAAAGTCTCCTAACAGGCACAACCGTTTCTATGTCGAGGTTGAGCAGTTGCCCGAAGACGTTGTTTCTGCACTTAGGGAAGGAGTACTTGGGGATGGCTCGGTTAGAACAAAGGATGCCAAAGAGACGGGTAACAAATTCGCGGAATATGGGATGGACAAGGATCTAATGAGGAAGATTTACGCAATAAACGCAACATCCGTCCTAGTTAATGATACAAAGGGTATCCAGAACCTCCACGAGACTAGGGAGCTGATAATTGAAGCATTCAACGATGTCTGCAAGAAGGGACCCATTGCGGACGAGCCTCTCACGGGGGTAATGGTACGCCTGGTGGATGCGAAGTTGCACGAAGACGCGATCCACAGGGGCCCAGCACAGACTATACCCGCTGTCAGGAACGCGATTAAAGGCGCACTGATTAGGGCAAACTCTGTGATGTTCGAGCCAATTCAGAAAATCCGGATCGATGCCCCCACAGAGTGGGCCGGGGGAATCACACGTCAACTGATAACTAGGAGAGGGGTCATTGAGGACATGCCCGTGGAGGGGGATGTTACGTGTGTGATAGGCAAAATGCCGGTCGCGGAATCTTTTGGATTCTCTAACGACATCAGGGCCGCCACTCAGGGGAGGGCCGTTTGGAACACCGAGAATGCCGGTTACGAGCAAGTTCCGCCTGATCTTTTCCATAAGACGGTGGGGGAAATACGACAGAGGAAGGGACTGAAGGAAGAAATCCCCGGGGAGTCACAATACACAGATTGATCAGTTGACCCTTGTAATCTGGAAGTCAGTCAACTCCCTCAAAACACCCACAGCACTACTCTCGACTAATTTGTCTAGGCATTGATGAGCAATAGAGTGGTGGTGGAGAGCCCTCTCTCTGGCATACTCGATAGAGCCGGACCCCCTCAATTCCTCGACTGCACTTGCTAGGTCATCGTCACTGCAAGCCCCAGAACCGTAAACCCTGTTGAAGAATGGTAACTCCTCATCGCACTGCAATGCATGAATAGCAATCAGTGTCCTTTTGCCCTGAACTAAATCTGAGCCAGCAGGCTTACCCAGAGTCTCCGTATCTCCTGTAATGTCAATAAGATCATCCATTAGTTGGAAACATAGCCCTAGGTTCAACCCCCAATCTGCCATGTTGCTTACTACAGCCCCTTCTGCTCCAGCCAGAATCGCCCCTGTCCTAGCGCATGTTTCGAACATTGCACTGGTCTTTCCAGCTATCATGGCTATGTACTCGTCTTCGGTGACTGTAGCTCGTTTCTCAAATTCAATGTCCTCTTGCTGACCTTCAGCGACCTTTCTCACCATCTCCCCTATGGAGGTAATCAGTTGTCCTAGGTTGCTGCTAGGAATATGTTCGGACTCGGCTAGAATCTCGAACCCAACAGCAAGCATCGCGTCTCCTGCATTTATTGCAGTCGCATCATCATATGCAATGTGTACTGCATCAAGCCCCCTTCTGATGGGATCCTGATCAATAATGTCATCATGTATGAGGGTGAAGTTATGGATGATTTCAATCGATGCGCCTAGGATATAGTGCCCTTCGTTCTCCCCACCAATTGCCTCCGCTACCAGTCTGGGCAAAATAGCTCTGAGCCTCTTCCCCCCTCCTTTGAACAAGTGTGTCATGGCCGAATAGAGTGTATCCTGACCCATTTTGCTCAAGCTATTCATTATTACCCCCTCCACTATATCTCGGTGTTCAGCAAGTGTATCAAGCAAACTTATCCCAGAGTATACTGAATCGCCATTCATGTCGACTTCACCACAATACACTATCTCATTCTTCTTCGAATTTGCGATTGAATCGGGAATGCAGTCATTTGGCATGGCGAAATTCCGCCAGATTAGTCTGAACCAGGGTGCCACAATCTCGTTTTCCCACTCTCCTTCTCCCGACATCATACGCTCAATGTTTGCCCCATCAGCCCAAATCACATCAGAGATCTCGTTCTCATTCTGATTCACTTCGGTGTCGCTGATTACTACGAGGATATGGTCTATTTCTCGTTCGATCCATTCCTCACTCCACCTGCAGGAATACTCCATCAACCCGATGTGGTGGAAGTCCCAAGAATCAGTGGTCTCTCTCGATATCCCGAGCTCCTGCTCTAGCTTCCTTTTTGCCGCATTTATTGCCCCCTCCTCACCGCCTACCTCATCCACCAAGTCAAGTGGATGGCTGCAACAACTGTTTGCCCAGACGCCCGGGAAGGTAATTTTCTCAGACGCCCTCTTCTGAATCAGGAGGCGCCCTTCGGTGTCGAAAATTAGAACACTGAACGCCCTATGGCGTTCTCCTAGGCCCTTATGGCATCCTAATTTGGACATTGTTCCCACCACATTGTCCTTTTCATCGACCAGTAGGCACATCTCTTTCATCATCAGAGACTGGGCCGCGTCGTGGTTTTCTAGGGAGTCCATGTCTGGGACCATTCTAGACAGATGGGGAGGAGGTGTGTATATGAACACTCAACCGGGTAATATCTTGGTCCCCAGAGTTTCTCCTGTCTGCACCAGTTCTATGATCCTCTCAGGCTCTCTACCATCTAAAATCCAGACCTGTTCGACAGATTCCGAGATCTCGCCAGCCCTCTTAATCTTCAACAATATTCCGCCCGTGACGTCTATCTCAGATTTGTGTTCTGACATGAAATCCATACTGGGCCCCCATGTAGGCAGAAGTCTAGCACCCCTTTCATTAGGCGGTCTGTCCATTATTCCCTGAGCGTCCGCCATCAAGAATATTGAGTGTGTAACCTCGGGGAGTTCCTTGGATAACCGAAGCATCAGGTCATCTCCTGAAAGAATCCCAAATTCCGACCCGTCTTCCATGTTTACTACGTCACCAAAAGTAATCGGAATCGGCTTATCGGACATGCGATTGAATCTAGCCAGATTCCCATTGAAATCCCTTCCAGTCCCCGTGACCCACTCTGATGGGGGGTGGCTTTCGCATTCAAGCCCCATATCTTCTAAACTTGATACCACGAATGCATTCAAATCCTTCATATCGGATCTTATTTTTTGAACCGCTTCTCTCTGACTGGACGCGATATCGGGGACTAGCCCATCTACAATTGACCACTCTTTAGCAAGAATGTGTCCGAACGAACCCGCACCGTGGACTAATACAATCGACGCACCTAAGCCAGATAACTTAGAAATCGCAATCGACACTGCTTCCATGCTCTCAGCATCGAATGTCCTCATGGAGTCTTTCTGAGTAATTAGCCCTCCACCTAACTTGATTACAACCCTGGCGTCCATCTTATGCCAATTGTCAATGGACATGTATTCTAATATTTTCAAACTAATGCGTACAGTTTAATCAGTAACGCTAGGTGGTTCGACCGTGGAAGGTGGATCTGAGTTGGAGAGGCTTCAAAGGTGGCTCCAATCCGAGTTGTCCGAAGCCTCATTTATTGAGGATAAGAAGGAGAGGGAAAGGAGGCAGATCCAGATCCAGATAGCTATTTCGGAGATTATCAGGTACCGGGATATCGTAAGCAGCCTAGCTCTCGTCTCATCTCCATTTGTCGAGAGGGAGAATACTGTCAGGGACCCTAGCAACTCCGAAGTAAAACCCAACACAAAATCCGGGGAATGTCATGCATGTGGGGCTTCAAGGAGTAATGACATAGAATTCTGCCCGGTATGCGGGGAATTCTAGTTATTCTTCTTCGCTCCAAGATTCCCGTAATAGTGACAACTCGGGATCCTCGCTGTCTACAATGCTCAGGAACTCGCCTGCTACGCTGTCCGTTAGAAAAACAGTTACTCCGGCGTGCCAAATTGTCTCGCCTGATGCTGTCATTCTTGCCGTATCAACCTCGATGATTGTGGGATCGCTGTGGTGAAAGCGTCCAGCCTCTGCTGCAGACCTAATTGTAGCCGAAAGATGAACATGAGACCTGTCTCCCGGACTAATGCCTATTTCTAGCAGATTTTCAGACTCATTGGGGTCACATGGATAGAATAGTGAGTCTGGAATGTTGGCAGACGGTAGATCCAACTCAATCTCAACAGTATGACCGTATGTCGCTCTCATCATATTTCCACGTACTTCGTACCTGCCCTTGGGATCGGTCTCAGAGATCGCCGAAAGATGGTGTGGTCTTAGCCAATGTTGCCTTCTCCTACCATCCTTGAACTTCCTTACTATGTCCCTCACATCGATCCAGCCATTAATGTCCATCTCAAGATCGAATTTCTCTGGGGCGTGCCTCAGCACCAGAGCAAGCTTCCTTGCCATGCTATCCCTTTCCCTTGTACTCATCACGAACTTTCCTTCTGAGTTACATGCTGGACATAGGTCGTCGTCAGAAAAATATCCGTGCATAGAGCATTCCCTGATCATGTCTCCCCCCCGTCGACGATTATTGAAGAACCCAACGGTCTCGAATGTTTGGGTTCTGGGAACCGTTATGGGCTCGCCACTTGACGAGAGCGCGTGAGAGCGGTAATTGCTGATTGGTGCCGGTCGCCATTCACTAGGGCCCACAAGGGCGAGCTTTCGAACGTCAGGCCCGATGAGTTGGGTGCCCAAGTAATTCGATCTCTCATGAGCAAATCATCCTTAGAACCCTCCCTAATAGATGACATAATTGTCGGGTGTGCATATCCTGAAGGTGAGCAGGGATACAATATAGGGCGAATATTGGCATTTCTGGGGGGGCTCTCACATGAAATTCCTGGATACACCGTAAATCGACTATGCGGATCCTCTATGCAAGCTATCCTTAGCGCATCTGCTAATATCTCAGCAGGATATGGGGATTGCTTCCTTTGCGGAGGAGTAGAGTCGATGTCCAGAATACAGAGAAGGGGATTCAATTGGAGTCCCCACCCCGGACTAGTGGAAGAATACCCCGAGGCATACGTTAACATGGGCGTTACAGCAGAGAATGTAGCTTCTCTACACGGGATTTCCAGATTGGATCAGGAGTCATACTCACTCGAGTCTCATAGAAAGGCAGCAATGTCTCATTCAGAGGGGAGATTCTCGGAAGAGATAGTCCCCATTTCTGTTAGTGGCTCTGAGGTTTATTCCGACGGGTGCATCCGATCCGATACATCACTGGATTCTATGTCTGCGTTGAAGCCTGCTTTCGTAAAGAATGGCTCAGTTACTGCAGCGACTTCATCGCCATTGACCGATGGAGCGGTATTCTCACTAGTATGCAGTGACGACTTCGCAGAATCTCATTCATTGTCGCCTATGGCCGCAATCGTAACAGGTGCTGTTTCGGGATGTCCCCCCGAACTAATGGGGCTAGGGCCTATTGCTGCTACTAAGATCGCCTTGGGCAGGGCCGGGTGGGAAATTGGTGAAGTAGATGTGTTCGAATTGAACGAGGCGTTCTCATCTCAGAGCATAGCATGCATTAACGAGCTCGGCATAGATTCGGACAAGGTAAACATTGATGGCGGTGCCTTGGCAATAGGCCATCCCCTTGGGGCCTCTGGAGCTAGGATTGCTTGCAAGGCAGCCAGCATATTGAAACGAACCGGCGGAAAGAAGGCCCTGGCTACAATGTGCATAGGCGGCGGAATGGGAATCGCTATAGCCCTTGAAGCTCTACCGTAATCATTCATCCGACGAACTGATGAATGAGCTAGATATGGGGCCCCCATGAGTGAGGACATTGGCGTACGAACGCTCAGTGGATGTTTACTTGGAAAGCAAATCGTCATGGTAGTTTCCGGAGGCATAGCAGCGACCGAGTCAATCAAACTCGCCAGAGAGTTGAGGAGGCATGGAGCTAGAGTCTTCGCAGTCATGACAAAATCAGCAGAGCAAGTCGTAACCCCTTTGGCTGTATCGTGGGGATCGGGGTTAGATGTACTAACCGAATGGGACCCAAAGATGTCGCAACTCGGAGGATTTGATGGGTTATTGCTAGCCCCGGCGACTAGGAATACCATTGCAAAGTTCGTCCACGGGATAATCGACTCACCTGCAATGATGGCCCTCTCTGCAGCCTCGGGGAATGATACGCCAATGATGTTCGTCCCTTCTATGCACGATGATCTCTTCGACGACCGAGTTACCACTGAATTGCTGGAATCTGTCACTGAAATGGGGGTTGATGCATTTGTTGATGACTCCAAGGAAGGAAGAAGAAAGCAACCTGATCCAGTATCAATAGTTGGAAACTTCTGCCATTTGTTGAACAGCGGTTTGCCGGGTAGGAAATCCGTAGCAGTTACTCTGGGGGGCAATCGGGCACCTATCGACTCAATCCGGTACGTCCAGAATACTTCTACAGGCAAGACGGGTTGGGCAATTTCCGAGCATCTTCACCGAATGGGCCACACCGTTGTGTGTATAGCAGGTTTTACGACAACAGAACCCGGATTTGAATTACCTGACGTCAGACACAATCCTACACCCGATGGAATGCTCGAACTTTCAATCGACCTGGCTTGCTCGGAACAAAAACCCGACTCCTGGATCCATGTCGCGGCCGTATTAGATTATGTGCCAGAATTCAGTGAAGGCAAGCATCCTAGCCAAGATCAGAATTGGCAAATTAATCTTAAACCATCAAAGAAACATATCAGAGAACTTTCAACACTCGTTGCAGGGTCAAAGAGGATTGGCTTCAAGCTAGAAGTAGGACCTGATGAATATTTGATTGAGAGGGCAATGGATTTGATGGTTGAAAATGACCTAGACGCAGTCGTTGCTAACCTACTACACGAGTCTTCTGGGGAAGGTGAGATTAGGTGTCGGATAGTTTTACCAGACGGCGAGGCAAGTGAGATAGGCGATTTGGCAGATTTGTGCAAAACATTGGAAGAATTCATTTCGGCAGATTGACCAGAATTGGAACGAATGATTGAAGCGAACTGCCACTGGGGGTTGAAACGTGACGGAGCCAGACAAGGCCAAGCGAGGAATACCTCCAAAGTCTGATTTCAACTCATGGTACCCTTCGATAGTTGAAATCTCAGACCTAGTTGACAAGAGGTATCCCATCAAGGGAATGGATGTATGGAAGCCCTACGGGCTATCAGCAATGAGCAACATCGACTCACTCGCTCGTTCGGAGATGTCTAGAACCGGCCATCAGGAATACCGCTTCCCGCTACTCGTTCCTGAGGATCTTCTAGACAAGGAAAACAAGCTGGTTTCTAGGCTTAAGGCTGCAAGAGAAGCTGGAGTCGACCCCTCAGAGCTAAGGATAGATGACGAGGAGTCTGGCTTCAAGAAAGAGGTCTATTGGGTGACTCACGGGGGGGAAAACAAGCTTGAAATTCCCATGTTCCTAAGGCCTACTTCTGAGACTCCAATGTATACCATGTTCTCCCTATGGGTCAGGAGTCACGCCGACCTACCCCTGAAGACCTTTCAAATTGTAAACACCTTCAGGTACGAGACAAAGCAAACACGCTCATTCATCAGAGTAAGGGAGATACATTTCTTCGAAGCCCACACAGCACACGCCGACAAAGAGGGTGCCGACATCCAGATAGAAGAAGACGCTGAGATGGTGCGGAGGATTCTGCATGAGCTATGTCTACCATCTATAGTATCAAAGAGGCCTGTTTGGGATACATTCCCCGGGGCTTGGTTCACCAAGGCCGCGGATGTCGTAATGCCGAATGGTCGAACGTTGCAAGTCGCAACATACCACCACTACAGGGACCAATGGGCCAGGGCTTTCGATCTCTCGTATGAGGATAGGAATGGAGACACGCAGATGTGTCACCAAACGACATTCGGAATGTCAGAGAGACTCCTAGGGGCAGTAGTTGGCATGCATGGGGATGACAACGGCCTAATCATGCCGCCATCGATAGCTCCATTCCAAGTAGTTGTAATGCCTGTAGCCGCTCATTCAGATGACACGGTAATCCCTGCAGTGCAACAGCTAGCCGAAGAGCTCTCTTCCACCGGGCTCAGAGTGAAGTTGGATGACAGAGACGTCCGACTTGGAGTCAAGCACTATGACTGGGAGATCAAGGGCGTCCCTATTAGGATAGAACTGGGCCCGCGGGATCTCTCAGCGGGCAAATGCGTAGTTACACTAAGGACCGGGGGTAAGACGGAAATAGATTTAGATGGTGCATCAGGCGACATACGCAATCTACTCAACAACGTTTCCGATGAATTGAGAAGACGTTCCGAATTATTATTTTCTGAGTTAGTCTCCCCATTTCCCATTGGAAATGGGCAGTCAGTAATGGACATGGGGGCTGACCTTCCCGATGGAACGGTTTACGAAATTGCCTTCGATGGGAACGACTCGGATGCCGAGACATTAGAGAAGAAAACCGGCCTAACATTGCTGGGCGAATGCGACAATCAATTCGAAGCACCCAGGCCTTGTGTAGTTACAGGCAAATCAACTACTAAGAGGCAATACATCGCCAGAATGTACTGATTTCTTCCTGAAAAGAAATCCTATTAGCGTAATGATGGAGAAAACTGCGAGCAATCCTATATCGAATATTCCTAGATCCATGGGTTGAGTCCATGCGACTTCTGTATGGAGTCTCTCCCACGTGTAACCTTCCTCCATTACCAATTTGTAATTTCCATAATCTGGATTACAAATGTAGGGATAGTCGGCCACCCCCATCGAACATAATACCTGTCCACCACCGATCAGTGAATTTACTGCAACGCCAATGAGTCCGAATAGTCCTGTGAACAGAACAAAATACCTGCGACCCCCTCTTTCGGAAATCTCATTCTCTTTGGAATCTGACATGTCAGGAACAAAATCTGGAAGGCTGACATCAGTAGAGATTGGAGCACTTTGCGGAGGTAGCTCTACAGCCCCAATCTCCGGAGCAGATACGCCCATTTCCTCCAGCGCTTCGCTACCATATATCCTCTCAGCCATCGAGTATAGGCTCACATCATCCTCTATCTCTGTAGGATTGATTTCTCCCGAGAGCAGCCTCTTAACAGCATCAGCGTCAGGCATTATGTAAGAATCTGGCAATCGTGACCCCTATCAAATGAACCCTACTATGGGCTAGCTCAAGTCGTGTTTTTACGCTGAATCGCCTTTCGGGCGGCAGAACAGACATCTTCAGCAGATAATCCTAGCTCTGACATTAGTTCAGAGGGGCTTCCACTTTCACCGAACCTGTCTTTGACACCCACCATCTCCAAGGGAGTGGGATGGTTAGTGGCGAGCCATTCGGAAATGGCACTACCTAGGCCGCCCATAACAGAATGGTCTTCGGCCGAAACAAAGCAACCGCAGGTCTCTGCAAGCTCCCCGATTAAATCCACATCAAGAGGTTTGATTGTATGCATATCTATCACCGATGCACC
Organism: uncultured Candidatus Poseidoniales archaeon; assembly: GCA_964414525.1. Lineage (GTDB taxonomy): Archaea > Thermoplasmatota > Poseidoniia > Poseidoniales > Thalassarchaeaceae > UBA36. The sequence continues at coordinate 46,946 of CAYPWN010000001.1, forward strand.
GATACCTTCGGAATATAGTGCTTCGGAAGCTATCACTGCCTGCTCTACCATCACACCACATGCGATAATTGCCACATCACTCCCTTCACGAATCGTGCTCCCAGACCCAATCCTTAGCTCAGTGACACTATCTTCGTCATAGACCCGGGGGGTTTTGTTCCTTGCAGTCCTCATGTAGGAGGACCCATCAAGATCTAATAATTGCACAGTCAACTTCTCTGCAGAGATATCGTCGCATGGGTGAATAACTGTCATTTTTGGTATGGTTCTATATATCGCTAGGTCCTCTATTGACTGAGCACTGCTTCCATCGGTACCTGTGTGGATTCCACCATGGCTTCCGCAAATGTGCACATTTAGACCCGGTCTTGCAATCCCATTCCTGACTTGCTCGAATGCCCGCTCTGTGAAAATGGCGAACGTGCTTGCAAAGGGAATCTTCCCAGATGAAGCCATTCCTGCTGCGACGAGCATCATGTTCTGTTCAGCAATGCCCAGAGAGACGGTCCTTTCTGGGAATTGGTCCCTAAAATAGCATGATTTTGTGGACTTCCCAAGATCAGCTTCCAATGCTACGACTCTAGGGTCATCTGCCAATCTCAATAGCCCCTTTCCATACCCATCTCTGGATGCTCCTCCTGTTGATGGTGCGCTCATGATAGCTCCTCCAACGCCAACGCCAACTCCTCATCGCTAGGCGCCTTTCCATGGAATGATGGGTTGTCCTCCATGAATGAAACACCCTTTCCTTTGGTGGTATGCGCAATTATCGCAACTGGAGACTCTTCGGCATCTGCCCATCTGAATGAATCCACCAAGGCACCCATGTCGTGTCCGTCAACATCCCTGACTGTCCAACCAAATGCGGAGAATTTCTCGCCTATGTCTCCAACTTCCATCTGGACCTCCATGAAGTCGTCATTCTGTATGCGGTTCCGGTCTACTATGACTCTGAGGTTAGAAGCACTGTGGTAGGAGGCGGCCATAGCAGCTTCCCAAACCTGCCCTTCCTGTGTCTCGCCATCCCCAATCATAACCCAAATAGACCTCTCACTTGAGTCCATTTTCGCAGCAATGGAACAGCCCAGGCCGAAGGATAGGCCCATACCTAGGCTACCAGCAGAGAAATCTACCCCCTTTGTCCAGTTCATGTCAACGTGGCCCTGGCATGCCGATCCCATAGACCTGAATCCCATGATGTCTTCTTCATTCAATACCCCAATCTGGTGCAGTAAGGCGTACATTGCTGGACTAGCATGGCCCTTGCTCATGATGAACCTGTCACGGTCTTCCCAATCCGGATCGCTAGTATCGAACCTTAGAGTCGATCCATAAAGCGCAACCATGCAGTCAATAGCTGATAGAGAACCCCCGGGATGGCCTGATTTTGCAGCATGCGTCATCCTGACTATGTCTATCCTGCATTGCTTGGCCATTTCAGTTAACTCAGAGACGCTATTGCTCAAGTCTCCCCTCACAAATATCATTCGCACGTGCGGGCTATTGATAGTTTTCAATGACAATGTTTCAAATCTTGGTTGTAGTCGGAGATAACAATTGATGTCCGGCTTGTACGATACGGATCCTCTTTGGAGGGAAAAGCTGTCCGATATGGATGTTCCATTATCGGTCAAAAAAGATGTACTGCTAACTGATGTTCTGGACATGATCATTTGTGGGGAGAGAATTAGCACCGAACTTGGCGCGGAATTGCACAGGAGCCCAAACCTAACTGGGATAGCTTCCCTTGCTGACTGCATAAAGCGGTCAAGATTCGGTTCCAACGTATTCTACAACGAGAATCTTCACGTCAATACGACAAACGTTTGCACCCTTGCATGCAGATTCTGTGCATTTCGACGAGGATACCGAAGCGAAGACGCGTATTCCCTGTCGCCTGAGGATTTCGTCTCTAGAATACTCCCGTACAGCAGCATAATTGACGAGGTTCATGCGGTGGGGGGCCTTCATCCGACATGGACCGTAGATCATTACTCGGAAATGTATAGGCTCTCCAAGGAGAAATTCCCCCATATTAGCATAAAGTCTCTAACTGCGGTTGAAGTAAAGCATATAGCCTCCAGATCTGGTATTTCCATTTCTGAAACCCTCCGTATCCTCCTCGAATCGGGGTTAGATTCCCTACCCGGGGGGGGTGCCGAGATCCTTGTGGATTCTATCAGGGACCGAATATGCAGGGGCAAGGAGAAATCAGATGAATACCTTGAGATACATGAGATTGCTCACTCGCTAGGAATCCCAACAAACTGTACCATGCTCTTCGGAACGATAGAATCTGTCTATGATCGTATGACACATCTGAATAAGCTAAGATTACAGCAAGACTCGTCACATGGCTTCCAGTGCTTCGTGCCATACCCGTTTTTGAAGGACAACACCAGGCTTCCAGAGGCCAAGATTGCATCACCAAGCGACGTGATTAGAGTAATTGCAATATCCAGGATTATGCTAGACAACATCCCCCACATCAAGGCCTATAGGATGAATATCGGGGACCACCTATCTGCCATAGCGATTAACTCTGGGGCCGACGATATCGATGGCACGGTTGGCCATGAGGAGATAATGCATGAGGCCGGCAGCACCACTAGGGTTGACTACGATAGCGACAGACTGTCAAAGCTTGTCGAGTCCTCAGGATTGACTCCAGTGAGGAGGAACTCCACTTACTCGTCATTCAGCATAAACAACTTCCAAAACTCCCGCCATGCTCTAAGCCTTCCAATCTCGGGACAGTGAGTGAGATGTCTTGGGAGAGGGTTCTTGGGAGGGTCTCGTTCATCAACTGCGATCCAGTTTTCCATTCGATTGACGAAGGATGGGACGTTCTATCGGCACCCCCCTCATGGCTGACTGGGCATCTTCTACGGAGAGATTGCATAACAGCACCAATACCAACTGCAGACTACGCAAATCACCAAGAGAAACTCGACCTGATATCTGATATCGGCATTGTGGGCAGGGAGAAAGTAGGTTCCGTGCTATTGTTCGGGAACAGACCTATTGATTCGATGAGGGACATCGCTCTTCCCTCGGACTCATCCACATCCAGCATGCTACTAAGATGGCTATTGAACGAAAGGGGAGTAGACCCAAAATTTGTAGAGATGGGGCCAGATTTAGACTCGATGCTCGAAGAGTGCGACGGAGCATTGATTATCGGTGACAGGGCAATATCCGCTGCCAACTCTAATCCCTCTATGGTGCTAATGGACCTGGCAAAAGAATGGATTGAGATTACAGGTTTTCCAATGGTATTCGGTGTATTCGCAGCTCGGAGAGACTCACAAATCAGCCTAGTAAGAGAGGCCCGCGAAGTGATGCTTGAACAGTACTACTCGTTCCTGGAGGACGAACAAGTCAGGCAGTCAGTAATTTCAACCTCTTCCCAGAAGATCAACCTTCCGCCCGACAGAGTGTCTGCTTACTTCGAAGATGAAGTCAGCAACATCCTGGATGAAGACTCCATCAAGGGTCTAGAGACATTTCTGGTCAACGTATGCGGAGTAGACTCCGAAATTTCATGGATCGTCAGTCAATCTGAATAATCTAGCTTGTCGTTTGACACCCAATTAAGCAAATCGATCGCAACCTCACATGACTCAGCAATCACTACTTGACTGTCATCGACGAATTTCTCCAGGGTAGACATTGCTACTCTGTTACCAATAGCTCCTAGAGCCTCAGCCGCCTCATGCCTGACCATCAGGTCCTCTTCATGGTCCTCGAGTCTCTCTATCAGGTGGGGGACTGCATGATCGTCCTGCATCTGCCCCAAAACGTATGCAATCTCGTGCTTGAGTAGTGCCGATGACGAGCTGAATGCCCTAGCCAGATAGTCCACTGCATCTTTGCCCCCGATATTCCTCAGAGCGAATAGTGCCCTCATCCTGTGGAACATCCTCTCCTCTTCATTGCATAGGGTCTCGCCCAGTGTGCTCACTCGCGCATCGTCGCTGGCCGGGGCAGGGTCTACAGACCCGAACTCGCTGACTTCGGGCCTTTTCTCACTCATCTCTCTCAGCCCCAATGAAATTCATTGACCTCGGGTCGAAGTCTGCCCTAACTAGTCCTATTTCCTTTCCCCTTTCGAGGAATAGCCTAACCGCTTCCCGACCTTCAGGTCCATAGTCAACCGTTCGTTCATTGACGTACATCCTGACAAATTCTTCGTTAGTGTCCTCATCTATCCCTCTACCCCACTGTCTAGAAAATTCTAATGCCAAATCAGGGTTAGAAAGCGAGTACTGGATACTATTCCTAATGTCAATGGATATCTGTTCGCACATTTCGTCTCCCAGGTCCTTCCTTACTACATTGCCACCGAGAGGTAGCGGCAGACCAGTATCATTATTCCACCAAACCCCAAGGTCAACAACTAGGTTTGCGCCCTCGTTATTCCATGTTAACTGCCCTTCGTGAATTATAACGCCGGCATCATACTCCCCACTGATGACCCCGGGTAGTATTCTATCGAAAGGGACCTCTATTGTTGCCACCTCCCCCAAAGCCATGACAAGAGCCATGTATGAACTAGTGCTGGTTCCGGGAACTGCGATTTCACAGCTTGCTACCTCGTCCAAGCTCATTTCTCTCTTCGAAACAAGGATTGGGCCGTACCCCTCTCCCATTGAGGCTCCACAGTTCATTAGAGAGTATGAATCTGATATCTCCGGGAATGATCGGATGCTCACTGCTGAAACTTCGTATGTCCCTCTCCTAGCCTCTCGGTTCAGGGTGTCAATGTCTACCAATACGTGTTCGTAGGCCCTTCCGGGGGTATCTATTGCCCCCGTGGTCAGAGCATAGAACATGAACGCGTCATCTGGATCCGGAGAGTGACCAACCCTGATCTTCACTTCGGTGTCATTCACGTTCTATCGGTAGAACATTAGTTGAAATGCATTTGCTTCCAGATTCCTGCCACGGAATAATGAAGTGCATTTCCAAATTGGCCAATTCGTGCCAGACCCAGATAAGCTGTCAACCGCATCAGGGCAACTAGGACCAGTATGCGCCATTACTGGCAAGGCTCTGAAGTTCTCTGAAGCGATCGTATTGGACAATGAGTACGTTTGCTGGGAGGCCTACGTAGAAGCAACGGGAGCAAGCCCGTCCACCGATGGTAAAGAAGTCGGCGGACTGAAACTCAGCTGATTGAAACCTTATTTCCCCCCTCTATCTTGATGGGTCATGGCGGAAGGCTGGAGCAGGTTCGCACTGAGGTTCTCCGAATACTACGACTCAGTCTCAACCGAATCACTCTGGGTCCCCCCCAGGCTAAGAAATAGGGAGTGGATGTTCATACCTTGGGGAGGGGGTTTTCCAGACAGACACCGATCCTTTTCTGACAAGGGTTCGTTACATTCGTACCTAAGGAGCAGAGCACCACACTCTTGTTTCCATAGTACTGCCTATTACGAGGATCCGGCAAACAGGAAAATGTCAGAAAAGGGTTGGCTTGGGGCGGACCTAATCTTCGATTTAGACGGAGATCACTTGCCCGGTATTTCCGACAACGATTTCCCTGGAATGATTGAAGTCATCCAGGCCCAAGCATGGAGGCTATGGAATGAGTTCCTAGAACCCGAGTTCGGATTCAAACCCGAATACACCCAGACTACGTTCTCAGGTCACAGGGGCTTCCACATACACGTTCGAGATCCAAAACTACTTCATATGGATTCAAATGCTAGGAGAGAGATTGTGAACTACATCAGGGGAGAGGGAATCGATGTACAATCAGTACTTACAGGACATGATATAGGCTGGGGATCGAGAGCCAGGAATGCAATGGATACAGTGATTCAGGAGCTTAGGGAAATCGAAAAGGGAGATAAAAATGGTAAGCAGATTCTGGGCAGATACCACGACATTCTTCGATCACGCGCCAAGTCACCTTCTACCAAACTAAAATCCTCTAGCAGAGCAAAAATTGTCGAATTGGCGAATCTGGCTTCATCGGAAGACCGGATATCTAGGCTCAGGGACGACCAAACACTGTCAGTATTTGGTGATGTATGCACACCCATGTTCTGGGAACTAGTGAAGGGCGACTCTTCCGTAGTAATGGGAAGTGCTGGAGAGACTGACGAAGCAGTAACTGTTGACACTAAGCGCGTAATCAGATGGGTCGGAAGCCTACACGGAAAATCTGGACTCAGGGTGACGGAATTCCCCCTAGAACGGCTAGATCCAGACGGTAGTAGGCCCTTCGATCCACTCAATGAGGCAGTGGTATTCAAAGGAGGAAATGTTGGTGTGAGAATTATTGCCGAAGACGTGACAGCCGAGATTTCAGGCGTCAGGCTAGATCCCTCTGTCGGAGATGAAATGGAAGTCGAGGAGTCAATGGCTATGTTCCTGTGCCTAAAAGGGTGGGCAGAGATAGTCAAATAGCCCGTTATAGTAAAATTCGGGTATAAACGAAACATCTTGTTTACGAAGCCACAGAATATTGAATAGTAGTGGACTGCGGAAGCCATGCGTGATTGACCCGCTTGACGAGCAAGATTCGGACTCAGAAGGGGACGCAAAACCACTACCGCCCCCTCCACCAGGAATCTCAGTCCCCCCTACTGGTATTGACCTTCCACCACCAGAATTCAACCTTCCACCCCCTGAGAGTACATCGCCACAGTTTGGATTTTCTCCGGAAACCGGGAGCGACTCAGATTTAGTCGACGCCGCTGGCGCATTGTCCTCGCAAACTACCCATGTCTCGGATGATTCTCCTAATGACTTCAAGTCAGTTTGGGACAGGAGGAAGAGCACAGACCCATCCATAGCAGGAAGCTCAAGGGACAACATATACAACAGGATAAACAGGATTTCCTCTGGGAAGGGTGACAGTCTGATGGACAGGTATTCTGACAGGTTCGGCTCAGACTTGGACAGAGAGATTATCGTACTGAGGAAGAAGGAGCAGGAGGATCTAACTTCCATTAAGCCCACAGTGGAGCTCATCTCATCGGATAGCAACACGGAAATGTCCCTCAATGAGTTCATGGAGGCTATGGACGACGTCGACTTTGTCAATAGGGTGGCAATGAAGACTGGGGTTTCTGTGGACAAAATTGACGAGCTTGACATCAACTCGATGAAGTCATTCTTCGAGAAAGCCGATGCTGACAACTCCGGAACGTTGGACTTCGACGAATTCGTGAATGGCATCATTCAGAGCTTCAGGAGTAGAGACGAGGACTTCTCCCACTTCTTTACTGTCGTGAACGGATTGCTGGGTGAGCTCCCAGACGAGAAAGCGAACGCATTCATTGAATCAGACGGATTCGAGATGTTCAAGGAAGTCGGGGAGGGCCCCGAGGCAACCGAACTAGAAACTAGGGCGGAGTTCTTCAAGATGGTTAATGAACTGCTAGTCGACTTGCCAGATCCAGTGATGAAGAGCTTCACAGAGTCACAGGACTTTGATCTCTACAAGCAGATAGCAGAAAGGTATGGTGGTTGATTATGGGGCTTCTAGAGAAGGCAGGACAAATAGACTCCCAGAAATCGCCCGATGCGTTGACACCAGAGCCCGTAACTGTCACTGAGCCAGAGCCCGTAACTGTCACTGAGCCAGAGCCAGTTAAGCCCAAGAAATCCAAGAGGAAGGAAAGGAGACAGAAGAAATCTAGGCAGAGGAGGGCCAGGACACCCAAGGAGCTACCCGAAGGATTCGAGGCCGGAACAAGAGGCCAGATCGCAGTTAGGAGGCTCTCCGACTTCGCAGTTTCATGGGGTTGGTGCGTACCCCTGGTCGTGGTAAGCGCATGGGGGTCATACTTCGATCCAACATACTTCGTAGTGCTGGGCATATTGCTGATCGGGTTCAATCTAGGATTCATGCCGTACAGCACTGGCAGGACGGTAGGCAACTGGATTAGCAGGACCACGTACGTTAATTCTAAGTCGGAAAGGCCCCATCAGTCGTATATTCTATTCAAGGGGCTCACCTTCCCCCTAGTCCTAATTGGAATAATGCTGATTCTTACGGCGACGTCAACCGGCCTCGGGAAGACAAATGGACAGGTATTGTTGGCATTCGGGCTTCTAATGGTGATACCTCCATTCCTAGACTACCTATTCTACCGGTTCAAGAAGGATAATCTGGGGCTATGGGACACCCTATACGGCGGGGTCTGGATGGTCAGGACGACTAAGACAGCCGAAGCCAAGGGATGGCTGAAGAAGCTGGAGCAACTAGGGGACTACTCTGACTCACAGGGATGGTTCAAGGAGAAGGATGAAGACTCCCCTGAGGCTACTGAATAGGGACGAAACCCCCCCTCATTCCTCACCATCGGAGTCGTACCTTATCTTAGCCAGCTCCCTCATGTCCTCGTGCAGCACTCCATCGTCGATTGCGTCTTGGTCCGACTCATCTACGATTTCTACGCCCAGCAGAGTCTCTATGATGTCCTCCATTGTGACAATCCCAGCGGTTCCCCCGAACTGGTCCTTGGCAACTAGAAGCTGTTCCTTCCTCTCTAGTAGTATGTCCAGTGCCTTGTCCACAGAAGTGTCTACTGTGCATGTGACAAGCTCCCTGCAGAGATCGCCCATGGTAGATTCGAAGTCGTCATCAGCTGCTCTTCTGAGAATCTCGCTCCTCAGTACGAGCCCGATCATCTCGTCAACATTGTCCGAATAAACGGGCATCCTGCCATGTATCATTATTGGGATTCTATCCACCACCTCTCTGACTGTCTCCGACTCATTAACTGTGGTCATGACCACCCTAGGGGTCATTATTGCACTGACCTGCATTTCCCTAAGCTTCAGCAGGTTCTGGATGACTGCCTCCTCGTCCTCCTCTATCACATCGGATTCCTCGGCTATATCTGCCAGAACAGAAAGCTCGTTTCTTGTTACGGTCTCGGTCTCAACCTGCGGGAATGGGGCCCTCAACAGCTCAATCATCTTGACTATGGGCCATAGCATCCACATGAGGCCATTAAGGACGTGGTATGAAGGGACTGTAAGCTTCCTCCAATATAGAGCACCGATGGTCTTGGGGAGTATCTCACTTAGGAGGAGTATCGCGATTGTTAGTATGGCTGCTGAACCAGCAATAACATACTGGCCCTCGAAATTATTCTCTACTTCTGATCCGACACCCAAGGCACCAACAGTGTGGGCAATGGTATTCAGAGTCAGAATTGCGGTAAGTGGTCCCTCTGGATCCTCTTTCCAGTTCGACCAAGTTGCGCTGACCTTCCTATGCGTGTCCTTCAGTGCTACTATGTGGCCATGCGATGTCGATAGCAAAACTGCCTCAAGAATACTGCATAGAAACGATGCACCTAACGCCAGAACAGCGTAGGCAATCATCAAGGTGTAATCTGTCAATTCTGATGCCCCTCTGAGTCCGATGGGGAACTTGAGAAAACTCCTGCAAGGATTTCCACAGCGATTGGCTCCAGCCTCTCGCGGGCGAACATGACATAAATATCTAACTTCACGGGATAAGGGGAACATACCATGCAGTACGTCGCGATTTTCATGGCCTGGCCATACGCAAATGGACCATTACACCTCGGGCACGTCGCTGGAAACAGCCTACCGGCTGACATTCAGTACAGGTATGAGCGAGCACGTGGTAGGAGGGTATTGATGTGTAGTGGCTCTGACGAGCATGGCACCCCGATTACCATTACAGCAGAGGAGATGGGAGTTCACCCACAAGAGGTTGTGGACAAGTTCCATGAGATAAACTCGAAGGCCCTAGCAGATCTAGGTTGCTCATGGGTTGATCCAGTAGACCCGAGGGGGATCGAGTACGGGGGCGCCCTGTACAACAGGACATCGGACGAGATGCACAAGGAAATTGTACGAGAGGTATTCACCAAACTGCTCGATTCTAAATTCCTAGAACGAAAGACAATGCAGCAATACTGCTCTGTCAGCCCCGACGGGCTCGTCAGGTTCCTCCCAGACAGGTACGTCGAGGGGGAGTGCCCGTCCTGCTCATCTGAAGGTGCACGCGGAGATCAGTGCGACTCATGCGGTTCGACATACGAGGCACACGAGCTGGTCAACCCGCGTTCAAAGATAGACAAGGATTCTGGGATAGAGGTCCGTGACACGGACCACTTCTTCCTACGGCTAAACGACTTCCAAAATGCACTAGAGAAGCATGCCTCGGAGAGGCAGAAGGTCTGGAAGCCCAACGTAAGGGCCATGTCGAAGAACTGGCTGGACATGGGACTACGCCCGCGTGCGGTAACAAGGGACATAGAATGGGGGATAACTATCCCTCTGGAAGGTGAAGAGTGGGATTCCAAGAGGGTGTATGTCTGGTTCGAGGCAGTACAGGGTTACTACACCTGCGCCAGGATTTGGGCATCGAGGTATGCGTCCAAGGAAAACCATCCTGATGGCGATGCAGCATGGGAGAGGTGGTGGAGGGTTTCCGACAACGGCGAGTCCCCGAAGCACATCTATTTCATGGGGAAGGACAACATCCCTTTCCACACCATAATCTGGCCTGCTATTATAATGGGCCTAAATGCATCAGACTCGTCAGCTGTTTCCCACACGCCCGGCATCGGCGACCTAGTTCTCGAAGAAAACGTCTCAGCGAACGAGTATCTGATGCTCCAGGGGGGACAGTTCAGTAAGAGCAGGAGGCATGCCGTCTGGCTCCCCTCCTACTTGGAGCAGTACGATGCCGACGCACTCAGGTACTATCTGTCGATTAACATGCCAGAGACTCATGACACCGACTTCCGATGGGACGAGTACGTTGACAGGGTAAACAACGAACTAATCGGCACATACGGGAACTTCATCCACAGGGTGATGACTCTGGCGCACCGACTTGGGTCGGAAAGCACAAACCCTCTGGCGCAATACGACTCGCCCACTGATCACGACGAAACAATTGGCCGGATCAGAGAACTAATCTCCAGTGCCATAGACTCGATGGAGAAGCAGAGGTTCAAGGAGGCTCTCAGGAGCATCATGGGGATTGCCCAGATTGGCAACTCACTACTCCAAGTAGCTGAACCATGGAAATACCTCAACGCGGATGAGTCCGATGATAGGAGGGAATCGCTATCATCGTTGGCGCTATCTTGGAGGATATGTCGCTGCCTCGCGGTATGCATGCGCCCGTTTATCCCGTTCTCCTCCGACAGGCTATGGACGATGATGGGAATAAAGTCAGATATAGACCGCGTACTCTGGGACGATTCCTTCGACACGGATTCAGATCTTTCGTGGAACAATGAAAAGCCCGAGCCCCTTTTCACTCGTCTCGATCTCGAAGAGATCCTTGCTAGGGAGTCCTCACTTGCAGACAGTAAGGACAATGACGATGATGCGGGTCCCGATGACGGGGGGGGTTACATCGAGTTCGAAGACTTCATGAAAGTTGAGATGAGGACTGGGAGGATAGTGTCCGTTGAGGATCACCCCAACGCGGACAAGCTATTCGTAATCTCCATCGACGAAGGGTCTGGCTCTAACAGAACTGTATGCGCCGGACTGAAGGGTCATTACGAGGCATCGGAATTGGAGGGATTGGACGTCGTATTCGTTGCCAATCTTGAGCCCAGGAAGCTCAGGGGCGTGATTTCTGAGGGAATGATCCTAGCTGCAGACGACGGTGAGGGAGGGGTTAAGGTACTCACAACCGAAGGCGAGATCATATCTGGGTCAAGGGTCAGGTAATCGGAACCAGAATCGATCAATCTCGCCTACTCGCAAACATCGATGAAACCAGAAGTCCAGTAATCGCTGCGATGTAGCCGAACCCAGGTGTGAACACGCCACCAGTGGGCATGTCCGCCCACAAGTCGTAGAACATAATCTGGAAGTCCTTGTCCCTGTACTCGTCATCGTCGGGGCAGGGGTCGATAACCCGCTCCGTCCTGGTGACAGAGTAAGCGTCCCCTGAGGAGGTGTACCCGTCGTTGTCATTATCGGACCATGACAGCGTCCATTGGTAGCACTGGTCTGTGTGGGTGGAGGTCTGTTCGCTGAGCTTCATACTATCAACAACATGGGTGACTTCTTCACCCTCATCATTTCCTTCAGTGTAGGTCACGCGCAATTCTATCTCTGTAAGGCTCACATCCTCGAAGTGCTCGTCTGAGAGTTCAGCCGACCAGGTCTTGGTACTGCCTGAGTCCTCTTCGACTTCGTTGTCTATCTTCATTGTCATAGAAGTTCTTGGGAGGTCGATATCAATTGCAATATCGATCAACGTGGGATCCAAGATTTCTATCGAGCACCTAGCCATTCCATTAAACTGCGAAATTTCGAGATGATTCAGATGGGGCGGGTTTCCGACGAATTCGAGTCTAGCGTCCAATCCAAGTGTCT
>CAYPWN010000002.1:0-55910 GCA_964414525.1 uncultured Candidatus Poseidoniales archaeon
TCGGGCGTTCGCTCCTGAGAATGCCACCCTTTTCAATGTTCCAAGTACGAGAACAGGACAAATTACGGTTATGAGAATAGAATCCTCTCTGCGATTTGGGCGACCTTCGACTCGTGTCCCTCGATTGTCATCACGTATGCCACGTCTTGGCTTACCTGCCTATTTTTGAGAGCCTCGGCCATTGGGGTCATCTCCCTCAACCATCTCGTTTTGCCATCATTTCCGACTACCTTGACATCAACCTGGGCCATTCTAGGCTCGGAGAGAAGCAGCTTTACACTTGGAACGTCGATTGCCACGTACCCTGGATCTAGTCCGGATCGGAATGCTATTTCGTCCTCTAATTCCCTTCTTTTTTTATGATCATTCGCTATTGATACCAGACTATCTACCTGCTCCGAGGATAGGTCTTCCTTTCTCCTACTGAAGCAGATCTTGAGAAGTCTCCTATACTTCAGCCTAGTAATCATGTCCTTGGAGAAATCTCCGGCATTTTCCAAAGTCGACCAAATCTCTGAGTCTACTCTTCTCTGCAAGTCCAAAGAGTCAGGAGTTTGGCCCTCTGACCTCTCAACTGCTCTCGATAGCATCACTTCTGTCACCCTCGTTACACGATGAAAGTAAACTGCGCTGTACATAAGTCCCCTAGCAACAAGCATTCCCTCTAGTGCGTAAATTCCGCCCTGCTCGATTGCTATTTCTCCACTCTGTCTTTTGAGGCACTCAATTAAACGAAGGTGATCAATCACCCCGTGTTTCACCCCTGTAAAGTGTGAATCGCGTAGTAGATAGTCCAGTTGATCGCAATCAACCGGCCCGTGAATCAATTGCGCCATTGATTTGTCGCCCTCAGAGAAATCTGTTTTTCCCTCTGTCCAGCTAAGAAGAGAGCGCTCAGTTCCTGATGCATCAGGGCCCGTGATCAAAGAGGCTACGAACTCGGGGTCCAGTCCATTTTCCTCGAGAATCTCAGGGATCGACTTTCTTTCACCCAATGATTCCCCCTCTCCTTCGACAATTACGTCGTAATCTCCCAAAATGATGCCCTTCGTAACTTCCATGTGGTCCATACCTCCCCTATCGGAAAGGATGTGCTCCAGAGTGTGGGAATAGGGGCCATGCCCCACATCGTGCAACATTGCAGCAACTTCTAGTGATGATTTATCGTGAGCGTCCATTGAAAGGGATGATGCCATCTTCCCGGCAAGATGTGAAGCTCCAAGAGAATGCTCGAATCTAGTGTGGTGGGCACCGGGAAAAACAAGGTGAGCCAACCCTAACTGCTTAATGTGGCTGAGTTTGTTGATCTCTGGCGTGTCTAGAAGTTGCTCCGTGACTCCATCAAGTTTGTATTGCCCGTGAATTGCATCATTGATGATTTTCACAGCGGCACCGAATACGCCAGATGACGCTCTTTCTTGAACCGCTCGATATGGAAAGGAATTGGGTTGTTTCCATTGCTATGTATTTCATTTGTATTTCAATTGCAATACAATTATATGCCAGACACCACTCTCGAAGACTCAGGAGGTTCAGGAGATGGCAGGCAACAGTCCGATGGTCTCGCTCAGAATTCCAGAAGATCACCTTCTGGAGCTAGATAGACTGGTCGGATTCGACGGAATGAGGAACAGATCCGACGTAGTTAGGGAGGCAGTTCGAAGGATGCTAGCTTCTCCACTTCCTGGAAAGGGAGACAGAATCGAAGTGGACTTAGGGCCTGACTTGACGATAAGGTTGAGAGACTACTGTAAGATTGTCGGCGAACCTGCGGATGTAGTGCTGAGGCAGTCTGCTAGGGAGATGATTCGCAAGGAGATGATCGAAGGGGCCACTGTTGTGGACCTAATCAGGAAGCGCATGGATGAGTTGCGCTTTAGGCACGATGAGGATTCAAACGCTTGAGGTGAGAGAGATTGAGCGATGTTGGGATGCACACACACAAACCGGGGGGGCGGCAAGGCCGCTCCCCCAACCAAAATTCGACAAAGGCAAAGAGTTTCGGCAACGGATTGAGAAGGATCCGAAGAAGAGCTAGAGCATTGAGCAACGCGGTTGGGTATGACTCCAGCGAGGCTCCAAGAGTGCCTAGGAAAACTGAACAAAGTTAGTCAGTATCAACACACACCGTCCCGCACTCGGTGCGGGGCAACCTTCCGTTCTCCTGAAATGCAATGCCGCACACGAACGAACTATCACATGGACGGGAGTGTCGAAGAATGGAATAGATTCGAGAGGCTAACTCCGTTCCGTGTGAGGGAAGTTCTTCTCATTGCTAGTCAATTCGACCGATATTTGCTTGAGGAATCCGGTCATCTTGCCGAGATCCTACAAGAGGAGTATTCTGTATTGAACCTCTCTCAGGCCCCTAGGATTATTCACAGCCCGGATGCAGATGATGCGATACAGCTGCTTTCCAGCAGGAAGTTCGACCTTGTGATAACCATGTCCAAGGTAGGCAAGATGGACGTCTACGAACTCGCTCGTCAGCTAAAGGAGATAGAAGACGACCTGCCAGTAGTTATGCTCAGCCAGAATACCAGGGAGTTGGCTACCCTGAGAACTGGGGACGCAATAGACAGGATCTTCGTCTGGAGCGGTGACAGCAGAATCTTGCTTTCCATATGCAAGCTGATAGAGGATGAGAAAAATGTGGAGAATGACGTCAGAGAGGGAGACGTGCAGGTAATTCTCCTAGTCGAGGATAGCAGGAGGTTCTACTCAGCATACCTGCCACTCCTTTACACCCAGTTGGTAAACCAGACAAGTAGGCTGACTGGCGAGGGGGGGAATCTGCATGAGAACCTACTGAGGCTGAGAGCCAGGGCCAAGATCCTACTTGCGACCGATATGGATGAGGCAAAGGGTATCATTGACAAGTACTCGAGGAACATAATTGGGGTCTTCACAGACGGGCGTTTCCCGAACCAAGGCGGGGAGAGAGATACTGCTGGATTGGAGCTAGTGAAGTATGCAGAGAGCGGACACAGGTATTTGCCCATACTTCTCCAGTCGAAGAATATCGAACTGAAAGAAGACGCGGAAGCAATTGGCGTCCCCTTCCTTCACAAAGAAGACCCGATGTTGTACCAGAGAATCGAGGATTTCATGCAGGAGGAGATGAGCTTTGGAGACTTCATCTTCAGAACGCCTGATGGGGTTGAGATTGGCAGGGCGAAGAACCTAGAGGAGCTAGCGGATATGGTTCGTGGAGTACCAGTAAGTTCCATCGAGTTCCACGCAAAGAGGAATGAGTTCTCGCACTGGCTCAGGGGCAGGACAGAATTCTCTCTGGCGGCCTCACTTAGGCCAATGACATTGGAGGACTTCGACGACTCAGAGGGTGTAAGAAACCACATTTATGAGACGATAAAGTCCCACATCAGGGGAGTTAGGAAACGGACAATCAGGGATCATGACTCTCGTTCAGAGAATGGTGGCTTCCAGAGAATAGGAAGGGGTAGCCTTGGTGGAAAGGGCAGAGGTCTAGCCTTCTTCTACACCAGAATGGACCAACTTGGTCTTGGTGATTCTTATCCCGAAATAGACTTCGTTGTACCGAACTCAGTAGTAATTGCTACAGGGATATTCGGGGACTTCATCGGAAGGAACGACCTCTCCAGATTCGCTTACGACGACTATAGTGACGAGGAGATAAATCAGGCGTTCCTAGAAGGTGAATTCGGAGATGAGGTTATAGAAATCAGGCAAATGCTCGAGAACACCCCATGGCCGGTTGCAGTTCGCTCATCTAGCCTTCTCGAAGACTCGAGCCACCAGCCCTTCGCAGGCGTATACGCGACGTACATGCTGGCTAACGATCACCCAGATATGGATGTCAGACTAGGACGACTACTACAAGCTATCAAGCTCGTCTACGCCTCCATATTCCACAAGAACGCCAAGGACTACATCACCGCAACAGCAAGCAAGATCGAGGATGAGAGGATGGCAGTTGTTATTCAAGAGGTAGTGGGGAGGGAGACGTCGGGCAGGTATTACCCGGACATATCCGGGGCAGCTAGGAGCCGAAACCACTACCCGGTTGACCCACTAAGGATGGAGGACGGGCTGGCCGCGGTTTGCATTGGACTTGGCAGGCAGGTATCATCGGGAGGCAAGTGCCTGAGATTCAGCCCTGGTCAGCCAAAGAGGATCCACCAGTTCTACAGCACCAATTCGATCATCGAGACATCGCAGAGCAGGTTCTTCGCAATCCCGATCTGCCATGAGGGGGGGGATATCCATGCATCGGAGGAGGACAACCTGCTTCACTTGGGCCTGAAGGAAGCAGAGGAAGACGATCGACTCTACCTAGTCGGTTCCACATACTTAGCATCCGACGACAGGATAGTTGATTCAATCAGGGCTAGAGGGGGCTCTAGACTAGTGACCTTCGCCCCGGTTCTTAAACGCGACAAATTCCCACTGGCACAAATCCTGGACCACGTTCTCAAGACATGTGAGGAATTCCTTGCTTCTCCAGTAGAGATTGAGTTCGCAATAAACGTGGATAGGTTAAGGGGAGAGAGGAAGTTCGCAATCCTCCAAGTTAGACAGCTGATGGACGAGTCTGTGGACATAGACATAGATCTCAACGAGGTAGACAGGAGCATGGCGGTATGTGTTAGCAGCAAGTCACTAGGGAACGGAGTAATCGAGGGCATTGGGGACGTCGTTTACGTACATCCCGACCGGATGGATAGGATGAGAACAGCAGATTTGGTTCCGATGATAGAGGAGATTGATGCAAAACTGAGGGATAGTGGTAGGCCATACTTACTCATAGGCCCGGGCAGGTGGGGGACATCTGACCCATCCCTAGGGATTCCTGTCCAGTGGAACCAGATTATGGGTGCTAAGACGATAGTGGAGGCCCCCATGTCGGACATCCACGTTGACCCTTCCCAGGGCACGCACTTCTTCCAGAACATAGTGACGTTCAACATAGGCTACCTTACCATTGTCAAAGGCGACCTGATAGATTGGAAATGGCTCGACTCCCACGACCCCGAAGTCGAAGAGAAAGGGCTGAGGCACATTACCTTGGACGGGTCACTGAAGGTTGTACTTGACAGTCGAGATTCAGAGGCAATCGTAGTTAGATAATGCCAATCTTCTTGGTCGTTCTATTTTCAGGTAGAACTCCATGTCAGGCGATAGTGGCGTCGATGTGAATCTGTTCTTCGCTCACCAAATCCCCAGAGAATCGCAAAAGGAGATGATTGCGGATGGGATACGAGCACTGAATGGGGGCGGTTTCCTCATGGCTGCAGCTCCAACAGGAATCGGGAAGACTGCAGCGGCATTGTCCTCGGCTCTAGCCGTTTCCAACCTCTACAACACGAAACCAGAAATCCCCAAAATCCTTTTTCTAACCGGGAGGCAATCCCAACACAGAATAGTTGTAGACACTGTTAGAGAAATCAACAAAGGCCTCCCAAGTGGATTCTCGAAAATCAGACTTGTAGACATAATTGGGAGAGAGAGCATGTGCAAAGTAGTAGACAGGTCTACTGGGAAATGCTCCTGTGAAGAAGGAGTTTCTGAATCAGAAAGAAAATCACGTGGGGCTAGTCTGAAAGAGTTCATTCTTAACGAACCAATTCACGTTAACCGAACTATAGAAGTAGCTAGGAAGAGGAATACGTGCCCTTGGGCTGTTGCAAGGAGTGCTGCGAGGGAAACCAACATACTTGTCTGCGACTACAACCACGTTTTCGTGGAGTCCGTCAGAGACAGTTCATTGCCAACAATGGGGATAGATTTGGAAAATTCAATCCTCATCATAGACGAAGCTCACAATCTACCGGATAGGATTAGGAGTGGACTTGAGAGGAGGATTACTGACAAAGTCTTCAGGAGGGCTTTGTCTGACATAGAAGAGTTCAAGGGAAACTTAGAGAAAGGTGAGAAAGAGCTTGACATTCCGGAGTCAAATAAACTGAAGGAAGTCAAATCTCTGGAGAAGCAAATCACGGCCCTAAGGGATGATGCCATGATTAGGAAATGGTTCGAAGAAAAGACATCTCAAAACCGTTCTTCAAAGGGAGACGATATCAAAGTTGAGACCCAAGAGTTCCTTGACGTTGTTGCTAATGCTATTGAGGGCTTAGACGAAGAAGAGCAGGGAGACGTCGTGGGCAGAGTCAGAATTATGATCTCGAGGCTAATGTCTGTAGTTGTTGAGCAAGACGAAGATCTAGAAGAGGATGAACAGAACGACTGTACAAGGCTTGCAGAGATTCTGGATATTTGCATAAGATATCGGAGAAGTCCGGCACTTGCCCTAGTCTTCGACAATGAGCTAGAAGAGCCTCGGGTTACCAGCCACCTTCTTGATCCGGGTGTGGTTGGCGAGCAGATTTTTCACGAGTGTTTAGGTTCCATCATTATGTCGGGGACTCTGTTCCCCCCGGGGATGTACTCGGAAATTCTGGGAGTCCCGGGAGATCGTGCTACCTGCAAGGAGTATTCTTCCGACTTCCCGCTTGAAAATAGGCCCGTTCTAATCGCCAATGATGTCACTAGCAAGTATACTGAGAGGGAGAATTCGTATGGACCCATCGGGGACCATATCAAGTCGGTGATCAAGAATACGAATGGCAACGTTGCGGTCTTCGCTCCAAGCTATTCGATGCTAGGGAGGATATACGATGATGTTTCTAATTGGAGGTTTGGAAAATCATATGAAATAGAAGAGCAGAGAATGTCCAAATCTTCGATAGATAGAATGATTTCATCTCTTTACGAGAAGAGAGAATTAGGGGGGACGGTGATGTTCGGTGTGCTTAGCGGAAAGCTGTCCGAAGGGATTGACTATTCAGACAACATTCTCAACGCAGTTGTTTGTGTGGGGCTTCCACTCCCTCCGCCCAGCGCTAGGCAAGATGCTTTGTTGGAGTATTATCAGAATAAATTTGGAAGGAAAAGGGCATGGAAGTATGCTAGTCTGCAGCCCGCAGTAAACAGTGTCTTGCAAGCACTTGGTAGGCCCATTAGGAAGAAAGAAGACAGGGCGATAGTTGTCCTACTGGAGAAGAGGCTGCTGGAGCTAAGGGTCGCAGATTGCATGCCTGAGATGAACAGGATGCAGACTTCAGGGCCTTCAAGAACCGCCGAGAGAGTAAAGGCATTCTTCGAGTCATGCTGAGCAATGGGTTCATTCGGGTCGGGCATTTGGATCGAATCAATGGAGTGGACCAGGGTTAACGTCCAGTCTGACGATGAACCAATAGAAGATTGGCCTGATTTTGAAGACATGAAAATGGGCCTTGACACTGACGCTGAGTCAATGCACGAGTCATTCCTCAAGAGCATGCCTCACCTTTCAGAGGTCCAGGAAAGGCACGTTGGAGTGGTGTCAGATATAGAGTCCCGCGCACTAAGTTCGACAGTCTCGTCACTCGGTGACTTCCTCTCCGAATTTGGGGGAGAGTGGAGCGAGACGGAAATCAGGGTCCCATTACAGGCTGAAATTAGAGAAGACGTTGTAGTGGATACAAAGGATGAAGATGGGGATCAACTGGTTCGAATAATTTCTCCAGAGAGGTTTGGCGGAATGCTGAGATCCTTCCGTCTGCCCGATGGCAGGAAAATCCATGGGGCGAGGTGGGAAGGGGATATCCTCTCCATCAAGATTGATTGATCACTCGTCTGTCTCTAGTTGAAGAGGCCCCCTAGTTGGCATGTCCTGGATTGCCTCGATCTCCTCGATAACAGATGATAGGGCCAGTTGTGCGTTGTCCCTGTGAGAGTCCCCGAGGACGTGGCTTGAGTATCGGGCCTCTTCGAATATCCTATCCAGCGATACAAGTGAAGCCTCGCTGATTGGCAGTGCCTGCCTTATTGCGGACTCGAACTCCCTGACCGTCTCGAAGTTCCTGCGTAGGAAGCCCCTGCGCATCAAAACTGAGCAAAGGTTCTGGTAGCACAGGAAGATGGCCTTCCTGTACTCGTCGCCTGAGGCCAGCATTTCCGCGGTCTGGCTGAAGACGCTGGCCAGCTCTTTGATTGCTGACTTCCTCCTGTAGTTTACCAGCATGGCCCCTATGGATATCGCCAAAGCCGATGCGATTAGGGCAACCATCGCAATGGCCGCAGATCCGAAAAAGGAACCGGTGTCCTGCTCCTCGTACTCTATCTCGACACCGGCTGTCGGAAGGAGAGCTAGGCTGCCCGGGTCTATGAAATTAGAGTCCGACCCTATCATCACGCTAAGCCTTCCCCATGACTTCATGTCTGAGAGGGGAGGGAGTGGGGCTAGTGACTTGAACTCGTATTCGAACACGCCGTCTGCGCTGGTCAGCTTGGACATCGAGAAGTGAGAAGTGCTTCCATTGAGAAGAGTAGCGGTCATTGACAGGCCCTCTAGAGGCTCACCGGTGTCCCTCGCAGTTGCGTTTACCGTTCCCCTGATGACCCTCTGCCCGTTTGAAAGCTCGAGCTCGGATAGTACGAAGTCGACCTCGACCATGATGATCACCTCTATTTCCTTCGATGCCCCGTTGAGGAACCTGTCCTGGTCGGATTCGACTTCTATAGTGATGGTATTTTCTCCGGGATTCATGTACTCCTGTGCCTTTGCCCTGATTTGGAAGTTCATCGTACCGGGATTGTCCCAAGGCCCGAAGGTTGTTGGGAGAGCTGAGTCCCCCCACCATAGGGTCATAGTCAGATTACCGAATATGGCCGAGTCGCCCCCAACCTCCCGAATCAAACCCTGAATCATAATTGAGCTAGATGGTGATGGGTCTCCCCTGACTATCGTGTTACTAATGGGCTGTACCTCGATAACGAGGTCGGATAGGGCGAAGACAGTTTGCAACATCTCCGTGGGAAGGTATAGGAACTCGCCACCGTATTGGAAGGAGACGTTGTGAGAGCCTCTGCTCAGGGAGTACTGAACTCTGTGAGAGTAAGCGAACATTCCTCCAGCCTCCGTGGTTAGGGTTTCCACCACTGAGCCGTCCAACAGAACAGAAACCTCCCTGCCGTCCAAGCCTTGTTCGAATCCTGTGTCGGACTCGAACAAACGGCCGGTGAAGTTCCACTGCCCCCCCCTAGTGGAGTAGGCTTCCGCGACTTGTAGAGAAATCGAGGTATGGTATGATACAGTGAATGATGACTCGGTACTTCCCTGCCTATAGAATCCCTGAGTAGGTGAAACTGCTGAAATAGAGTGATTTCCTATATCCATAGACTCAGGGACTGTCCACTGTAATGACCAAGTCCCGTTGTCTACAGAACTGGTGATGCCAACAAGCTGCCCATCCACGAATAACTCGATGGTGTGACTACCCAGCCAACCATCCTCCAGATTATCCTTCACCTTTCCAGAAAGGGCCAGAGTATCCCCCACCGCAACTGGATGAGGTTCGTCAATAGAGACGAAAACCTGAGAATACACAGTAAACACAACTGTAGAGTTGGATGGGAGCACGAACTGTTCTCCTTCGTATTCTACGCCGATTAGAAGTGGGCCTAGATCCATGTCTGGGGCTATTGGTACAAAGGCTGTGAAGGAGCCATTTTCTCCCACCGAGAGTGAGGTTAGTGCCTCTCCGTTAATTGTCAGAACGAGTTCTCTGTTGGGTAGTGCCCTTCCCACCCCATCCGTTAGCACCCCCTCTATCACAGCGACCTGTGATCTGTCTATGTCCCTTGGGGAAGTTGAAATCACGACTTGGGAGGTCTGAGTGACGTTGAATCCCAAAGAGTCTGATGAGCCAAGGTAGTACTCTGGGTTTATCGAGTCGCCCTGGCCCATTGGGTCGACCCAAGAGAAACCCCCCAGGAACTCAACGCTAGCCGAGTGCGGCCCGAAGTCCATGTCCGTCGGGATCTGGAATGTTATTGACCACTGTCCTGTGGTCGCGTTGGAGACTGTGGTGTATGATGGGCCCACGTCCACTCCATCGATAAACAGGTGAATGAGCCCTCCCAGAGGCTCTCCGTCGTCCTTCAGAGGCTGCCCCCTTTCGTCCATAAGCGAGCCGATGATAGTTACAGTCTCCCCGGCGATTGAAGGGGATGTGGTCTCCTTCAGTGTCAGAACAGTCGGAGCCAGGACAATCACCCTGGTCCAGGTCTCGTCACCAAGGAGTCCTATGGAGCCGTTGATCCCTGAGAATGTGGCGTTGACGACCATTGGGCCTGGGTCCCTGTCGTCCCTTACCACGATAGAGGCCGATGCTTGTCCGTCTGAGTCAGATAGTCCACCCCAGACGGTGAGATCGTCAATCTTGACTATGATTGTGGCTGATGGAATTGGGATGCCGGAGTTGTCGATTATTGATAGGTTGATGTCGAAGGAGTCGCCCCTAACAGTCCTACTATCTGGGTCAAGGTCGCCTGGGCTCTCAATAGTCAGGAAGGAATACCCCCTACTGTCGAAAGTTGCAAATCCGGAAGCAGAGGAGAAATAGGTCACCTGTGGGGTGAAATCAACTTCTATCGAATGTGGCCCCCTTGGGAAAGAAAGCTCCAATCTGATTTGGGCTAGCCATGTACCATCCGGCAGGAATGATACCTGGGAGACGGTGAATGTGTCAGTTTCGCCATCGATCGTGAATGTTAGAGTTGGGTTTAGGGGGTTGCCGGTTCTGTCAGTAAGTCCGCTCCCGTTGCTCGAAGTTAGTGAGCCTGTGATATTGAAGAGCTCCCCGGGGAGGGGGTTTGCCGTGATCTCGTCGATCAACATAGTCGTAGATGATCGGACAGTGATGGTATTGAGAATCTGCACTGCCGGGTTCAGGTCCTCTGAGCCATTGAACACGAATGTGATGTTCACGAGGCCAAGCGGGTGGTCGTGAGGTATGTCGAACTCGAATGCAACGCTGCCGTCGGACGAGGTTTCCTCCGGACTCAGCCACGTCTCGTGGAATCTAGCTTGAACAGTGAAACCAGATAGTGGGGCTTCGTTGTTGCTGAACTCTACCAGTCGAGTCGTCATTGTGGCGGTTTCCCCCCTATCCACTATCGTATTGATGAATGGGTTTGAGTCAACGAATTGGGTGACGCCCATCACCAAGATAGAGGCGTCCCCCGTACCTGTTAGGTAGAATGGGGTTGAGTCATTCACGACGCTTACAATTACTGTCCTGTCACCCCTAAGGACTCCGTTTCCTAGTGTGTCAGTGGGCACTGTAAGGTTGAAGGAACCCGTGGAGTTTGTTGTGAAGTTCTGGATGAGCAGCTCTTCGGGCTCGTCTAGGAAGAAGACGTTGATGCCCACGGGACCCTCCACAGATCTATTGGAGTCCACAGAGTCTAGAACTGTGCCTTCAATTGCGAATGACTGGAGTGCGGTAACCTGCGAGGAGATTGAGGTGATCTCTACAAAGCTGTCCACTTGGACTGTCAGATTCACTATGGTCTCATTGCCCAGCCACCTTCCTGCGTCTGTGGTTGTCAGATTGTCTGAGATGTCGTCGGGTGCGTGAATCCTTACATCATAGAACCCAGGAGGGGTGGAGGAAGGTATTACTGGGTTGAAGGAGGCAAGCCCGGAAGAGTCAGTTATCTCGCTCTGGAGTACTTGCTGGAGGGAACCCCCCCAGTCGAAATAGAGGTCGAGTGAAATACCTTGAAGGGTCTCGGAAATGTCCTCGACGTCGGTAACAATTGATTGAACTTCCAGCTGCTCCCCAGCGACAAGAATAATCGATTCTGGATCGGCCTCTACAACGAATTCTGTCTGGATTCCGATCTGAATTACCGAAGAGTCTCCGGCATTGTAGTATGAGTCGCCCTGTGGCGGGTTTACAGAGAAGTCTAGTCTGATCTCCAAGTCATAGACCCCGGAGGTAATTCCCGAGGGGAGCTCGAAAGAGAGGTTGTATGCTCCGTTTGTGGTGTCTATCCATCCTGATGCCAAAGTGTAGACAGTAGGCGAAGCAGGGAATCCGCCAGGCGTGCTTGGGAGGTCTGAAGGAATGTTCAGGAGGGCTGTTACGGAAGAGTTGTTGCCAGTTACCTGGGAGAAAAGCACCATGTCCATTGCAAACCCAGTGACCCAATTCGTTGACCCGCGAGGAGTCCAGTCCTGACCCAGAGTCGCCGAGGCGTTAGCGAGTCCTTTGACCCTGATTACCTCAGTCGTTGAGTTTGGGGCGAGCCATGTTGATCCTCCGTAACTAAGCTCCCACGTGTAGTCTCCGGGATCCATGTCCAATTCTGGGGTGAAACTCGGAGTTATCCTGCCCGAGTCCGGATCTGACTGGTTCCAGACTGACACTCCGTCGAAGTCCAAGTTGTAATCGCCTGCGAAGGAGGCGAACGAAGACCCGCTGTGGTCGGTGAGGAAAATATCCGTATTGTGCTCCCTGCCTCTAATTGCCGGGAGCATGGTGTATTCGAAGAAAACGATGCTCCGGATTCCGAAGGTGTCTGTGAACTGATCTTGGTCATTCGCATTTAGGTCGTCCGCGTCAAACTGGAACCGAACTTCGACTGGTCCTGCTGGCAGGGGGACGTCTGAGGATGCGAATAGCCAAGAAATCGAGAATTCGCCGGCTGATGGGCCCCAAGTTGAGTTGTTCAGGTACCATGAAGAAATCTGCTCGAATGGGCCGGATATGTCAGATCTCCTCATCTCAAGAATCAGAGTACCATTGAGAGGAACGGGGTTTGGACCCCTGCTCAGAACTGTGCCGTTGAGGAAGATGTTGCTATCGACCTCTAAGATTGAGTTGTTTGCACCCTGGGCCTCTAGGGCAACAGATAGATTAGGCGATAGAGTGATGTTGAATTGGAATGGTAGAGATCCTGGCCTGGCGTGGTATTCTGGAAGTGTGGCGTTGTTGAGGTCGCTTAAGTGCCATCCGAGGAATGAGATAGCCCCGTCCATGAGGCCAAGCGGTTCAGACTCATCGATAGGGACTGAGAATTCGTAGTAACCCCCTCCAGAAACGTCCGAGACGATTGTGACTTCCCCGTCAACTGCAGAAGAATAGTTCAGGACAAGCTGGAGATTATCGACTATTGAAGGGTCTAGATTAGGTGAGCTGGCCCATGACAACTGGCCTGAGACAGTAGTGTTAACCCCGATACCCAGCATGGGCTCGGAAATGGGGGAAGGGTCAGAGATTGAGATTGAAACGTTGTCCGTCAGATTGAGGCTCCAATCAATGAGGGAGAAATTCGAGGGGTCGAGATACCCAGTAATTCCCTGCGCACCCACATAGCCACTCTCTGATGTCAGGATTACCAGAGACCCGAGTCCTGGCTGAATTACCTGATCTGGGAGTCCAGATAGGTTGAATGATCCATTGGAGTCAGTTATCGCGGTTGCCACGATGTGCTCCTGAACGGCTGCGCTTCCTGGAACCTCTCCCGCCTGGTTGGGATCTACCAAGTAGAGGGTCAGTGAGATATTGTTGGCTGCGGAAAGGTTGTCCACGAACACTAGTGTTCCGTTGACCCATATTTGGTCTGAGATGGAAGTGTTCCTTTCAACTGATTCGGGACCCCATGAGTCCAGAGTAACTGAGACCTGAGAAACAGTAGGGCAGGCCTCGAATGGGATCCACCCGAGATCTAGTTCGCCCTGATTCTGGTTTGTCTGGAGGTGGACTTCTGCCCATCTTGTGAAGTCCTTCCCGTAGACCTTGATTCCCTTTCCATCCCATAAACCGCCGGAGAATCCCGTTACCTTCCTGGACGGGATACCAGCAACCCTAAGCATTGTGACGAAAATCGTGGTGAACTCGTCGCAGCTCCCCTCGTGGGACGTGTTCAGGATCCAGTGTGTAACATCGCTCTCGTTCCATAAGCCGTCTGCTCTACCAGAGCCATCGTGGTTCCTTAGGAAGGTAATCGTTTCATTGCCGTTAATCAAGAAGTTCTGGATTGCAGAGACCTTGTCCCATGCTGAGACTGCACCCGACTGATCCAATACGCTCTGAGTGAGGTTGGTCACAAATTCGCTGTTGTCTAGGAAATCCTGTGGTAGATCTAGTCCGTAGTCTGAGCCAGCGAAGACGGTGCTATTGTCCCTGATCTCTGCAGCTAGTATGACCTCTGGGGCGTTAACGTATAGTGCTTCAATTACTGCATTGTCTACAATTACGTCTCTTGTGAAATTGGAGAAGTTTAGTCCTGCTGAGAGATCTATCCAGGTGGTGTAGTTCACTACGTTGTGGGGCTGTATCAGTTCTTGTCCCGGGCCAATGTATCCTGCCTCGTCAAAGGTTATCTCCCACGAAAGCGGACCGGAGTGGTTCCAAAAAGACTGGTCTGCGACGTCCTGGTCTGCTGAGAAGTCGGGAATAATTTGGGTATTCCCATACAGACTGCTGTTTACGCCCCAAGATACTCCGGTGTAGTAGTCATAGGTATGCCACCTCCAATAGTGGGGTATTGAGGGGTCCATTCCCTCGGATGTGTTGGTTGCGGTGAACATTAGTGCGTTTTCCGAGATGTCGTCCAATGGGTCGAATGGGTCTCCCGGTGAACCAACACAATCGAGAAGCCAAAAATCTGGGGGGCACTCTTCACCATCCGGAACTCCTCCTCCGTCTGTGTCTGGATCCCTCCAATCAGTACCCAACTCCTCCTCGATTGAGTCGGGAATTCCGTCACCGTCAGTATCCAGCGGGTTGATGTCATCGTCGGGGTTGTCTTGTGGGTTAGTACCGTCGATGTATTCCTGCCCATCATCTACCCCACCATTATCTGTGTCCGCCACGTTCCATAGGGTGAACCAGACGTCGTTGGTAAAATTTCCACCATCGCCGCCCGAAATTCCGAATATCATTTCGCACCCAGTGGTGTTCTCGAAGTAGTTGTTGAGACCATCACCGTCCGTATCCAGAAGGTTATGACAAGGCTCTCTGGGATCGGTCAGGTTTAGCACTTCTGAGAGGTCGTTCATTCCGTCTCCGTCTGTGTCCGCTAGTAGTGGGTTTGAGAGGAATCCCCATGTAGCCATCTGTTCTTCCCAGTCTGCGAGGCCGTCACCATCTGTATCCTTGTAGTCGTCATCGCACCATGGGTCGTTAGTGGCCCCTGATGTAGCGTTCCAGCACCAGGATCCGTTAGTGAAAGCGATGATGTTTGAATTGGCAGGAGGGGCCGTATCCACCCCTTCCATGAATGTAGAGTCAAGTGATGTGTAACTGAAAGGTGTTCGAGTCCCATTTGGCGATATGTAGTGTGCATGGGGTGCATTGCCTCTCCAATCTACCGGATCCGGGTCGATTCCAGTGGTGGAGTTGAGAGTTAGGGTGTCCCTAGTAGCGTCCCAATCGAGGATTAGAAATGTTAGTTCGAATATCGAGGTGCAAGGATCTGTCTGCCCGGGGAAGCCTTCGTCACCGTCATCGACGCCACCTCCATCTGAGTCGGAGACGTTCCAAAGTGTGCAGGAATTGTTCTCTTGCCAGTTTTGTAAACCATCCCCATCGAAATCGCCCTCGTCGTTTATTCTGGTTGGATCAGTCTCTCCGGGATCAATTACCCCATTTCCGTTCAGATCCTCTTCCCCGTCGTCAAGGTGGTCCCCGTCGGTATTGTTGCTCCTGGGGTCGGATCCCTGCGGAGGGTCCCCGTAAGAGCCATTGAACTCTACCCCATCAGGAATTCCGTCAGAGTCGGTGTCTGACGAGGTAGGGTCTGTAAGTAGCACTAGTCCTTCGAATGAGTCGTTTAGACCGTCCCCATCGGTGTCGTTGTTCTGCGGATCAGTCTGGGTTATCCCGTCGACCTCTGCCGTGAATATCAGGCATCCGCCGGGGCCCAAGGACAAAACTGGATTGCATGGTGACTCGGTAACTGTCATGTTGATTGGCCCGGGACGAAAGTACTGTGTTGGTGGGAATGTGGAGCCGTTCCGAGTCCCCCATGCGGGGTTAACGTACTCGTAAATGTTGGCAAGTCCGTCGCCGTCTGGGTCCCCGAAGGTACCATCCTGATTAGAATTAGAAGTCGGGTCGAGGCCGTTTGCTGCCTCCCAACCGTCGGGCATCCCGTCGCCGTCGGTGTCCCAGCCATTGGGGTCCTCGTCCTCTATTCCATCGCCGTCGTCATCGTTGGAGCTGCAGTCTGCATCACCGTCAAAGTCACCATCATCCGAATCCACCATTCCATCGTGGTCATTATCGAATGTGTCAGTACAAATGTTCCCCATAGGGTCTTCATCTGCCCCGTCAGATCCAGATCCTTGGATGACTTGCATTGCGCTCTCCTCATCCCAGCCAGATACTGGGACTGTGCCATTCCACCAAACCCCGTTATCGAGCACATTAGCTGTTGAGGGCTCGTCCCATCCGGTCGGTATTCCGAAGAGGTACTCGTTCAAGTTCGTCAGGCCGTCCGAGTCGGGGTCGCCAGTTGAGCCGTTTTCTCCTGCCGATGAGAGTGGATCTAGGCCGTATTGCCATTCCCACCCATCTGGAAGGCCGTCGTTGTCAGAATCCCAGTCCTGCGGTTGGGTGTTGATCAAAAACTCAATCCCATATGGTAAGCCGTCGCCATCTTGGTCGTTGGTAGTGGCAGATGCCTCGAAAACGCCTACTTGCATTGCCGCGATTCCAGAGGTGAGTAGGAAGAAGGAGAAGACTAGGGCTGACCTTCTCTTGCGGGAGATATCAGAAGCTTCGTAATTTCCAATTACGAACTCCATAAGTACCAATCCCAGCTTGATGGCGCTAACTTAGGGTCTTAAGACGAATGGAGCGTAGTTCGGACATAGGGATAGGTCATATCAGTTCGACGTCTTCATCGTCATACCTATCCACACCAACGGGTTCCTCCTCAGCGGTAACTGGAGCAGGGATTTCTGAGGGGTTGATTGCATCCTCGTTTTCGGAGTCGGAAAGGGACTCGATCATGTCCATCTGGGCAGCCCATCTCCTTCTGTTGATTCTGCTCTGGAATCCTGCGAATAGAAGTAGTATACTCACCACAACAAGGACCAATGTGATTGGTCTCGGATGAGATACCTCATTTACAATAATGTCAATGAATGAGCCAATTTCAACTATCGCTGTTAACGTGAACTTTGCCGTCTCCGACTCCGAGAAACTCTGCTCTGTGTCCAGGGGGGTTGCCGTCACAGAAATGGGTACGGAGTCTCCATTATTTGCAGAATCTGGGACAGATATCTCCAAGGTGAAAGTAGCCTCATCGAACGAATCGATCTCGATTAGAGGGGACCCTGATAGGCCTCCAATTCCTACCTCCCATCCGCTTTGTTCCACGTCTGCCTCAAGTAGAACCGTCATTGGACTATTTCCTTCGTTCTTAACCTTCATCTGGATTGAGTACTCCTTACCCGGAACCAATCTCGTGTTCTGTGAAACTTGGACGATTTCCAGCATTGGCAAGTCTGCTTCTATCTCGAATGTCATAGGGAGATCAAAATATCTGGGTTCGTCCTCCTCTATGTCCTCTACGATTCTAAGGAAAACCGTGTGATTACCGACCTCGACCTGATTAGTCATAGTTACGCTAACAAAGACCTCTGTGAAGTCTCCCGGGCCCAGTGAAACTCGAGGCACTGCTTCTCCATCTGAGTCAGTAATCTGGAAATCCCATTGGCCATAAGCCTGATTTCGGTCTGTATTCTCCTTAAGCGCGGAGGGATTCTGTAGTAGCCACCAACTTGCAGCGTCAAGCTCTGTTTCGCTATTGGTTATCCTAGCTCTGAACTCTAGGTATGGCCTATCTTGTCCTGGGGCGCACAGTGAGACCTTCATGTGGCCGAGAGGGGTTCCATCGCAATCCTGAGAAATCTCCCCCCTTATTCCGAATGTCCTCTGTATCGTGAAAGATACAGTTGTGGTGGTAGACGCGTTTCCACCGCTAATGACCTCTATCTCTATCTCACCTATGTCCTGGTCCTCTCGGTCCACGCTTGGCTTGACACCCAATATCAGGACCTGTGTGTTGTGCCTCTCCAGTAGTGATGTGTGGAACGTACCATCGCCCTCGTCTTGATCGATCCTCTGCCCGGTAAGGTTGTCATGTAACTGGAATATGGCCTTTGACCTCTTCACGATGTCTATTCGGAAAGTGTCGGCATCGAAACCAGTATTGAAAATCTCTAAAATAAAGGGGTTAAATTCGCCGTATTCTGCGAATCTAGGGACAGTCGCGTCCAGTGCGTCTCCCCTTGATGAGTTTGCTATTGGTACCGTGTGATCCTCTGACCATATTGAGACAACCGGGGGTTGGTAAACGTCAATCTTCTCGACAATAAGCGTAAGAGTGTCTTGGTGGACAACGGAAATTACCCCTTCCACATCTGCCTCTGCAACTGCTCTAATCTCAATCTTCTTCGGCATTCCGGTGAGATCGTCGGGAGCAGTCAGAGTTACAGTTGGATTCAGGATTGTCCCGCCCGAACTCATCTCATACCCTGCTGGAGAGTCAAACTCCACAAGCCAAGAGCTGCCCAGTTCAGTGAGTACCTCAAGTTCGACGTTCATAGACTTCGTAGAGTCCCCCCTGTGTACCAGAACCATTGGTATTGGAGTTACCTTTCCAGGTGCGAAATATTCCACTCCGCGGTCAAAACGGTGCTTAAGTGAAACTCCAAACTGGTGCATCTCTATGGGTTCATGCTCTATTTCAATCTCGTTGCCGCCGACATCCCTGACCTTCAGGATGACTGAATACTCTCCCGATGGGAGGCCACTCCTGTAAGTGTGCAAGTATTTTCCAAATATGCCCGTGCTGGAATCGTCGATGTCCTCCATGTCCCCAGTAATCCTCTCATCCACCTCGTAATTCCCATCTGGCCCCCTCATCAGTATGTCCACCCTGGAAATATCGCTCCTACCGAAGGCACTGATCGCATCTATCGAGAACTGGACTTCTCTGTCCTCAATTACGTCGTTGGGGTACCAGTCAATTTCTGGGCCTTCAGCGATGTTCGCACCCTTCCTCTGCACCACAATTATGCTGTTCATCAGGGCATTGCCATTGACTTCTAGTTTGGAGAACTTGTTGGCTTCGTTGTCAATCTTGTTGAACGCAACTTCGGCCGTGCAATCAGAACCGCCAAACGGGCTATCGCTGCTGTCGCATCCTGACATGCTCGCCCTGACTTTGACAATCAGCCTCTCGTTCTTCTTCACCTCAAACGACTCAGAGCCACCAATCCCAACCTCGATAATCTCGTGATCAAAGTCGCATGTGCTACCCCATGAAGAGGTGCACACGGATCCGCTGTAGGTGGTGCTTCCCACGGACCCGGATGTTGTCAATATCGATACTGTCCAGTCGACATTGGAGTTCTGTGGGCCCTCAGCCTTGAGGAAGAGCTCGACAGGGAGGTAGTAGGACTCATTTGAGTGGAATTTGCGTCCGAAAAGTTCCATCGACGACATAAGTGCGATAGACATGAACTGAACGTCGTCGTCTAGCGCGCTGGAGGTCATTTGCTCTTCGTCGGCAGAGGGCGGCTGAGTAGTAATCAGCCCATCCATGCCCGAAGTCTGATTTTGTCCTGGCTCCGTGAAGTAAAGCTTGTACAGATTGGCATCTGGTGAGCTCTCAGAGGAATATGATTCTTCTAAATCCTGCAATTCCTGAGCCTTTAATCCGTGTCCAGCAGGCACCAGTATCAGTAAACCGACGACCAATACAACCAGGGGGGCTTGACGAATAGCCATGCCAGAACAGTGATTTCGCACGATTGTGCGCCGCATCCGGGATGTTAAAGAGTTCGGGAGGTTAGAGCGGTGGATGCATCGGTTATTGCACGTTCTCGTCCGCTCGGTTGAAATCGAATGTCTGTCCTCGAAAGACTGCAGGGGTACCCGAGCTGGTCAAAGGGGCCGGACTTAAGCTCCGGTGCATAGTGCTTCGTGGGTTCGAATCCCATCCCCTGCACCAAATTAATCCTTCAATCTAGTAATGCAGCAACCAAGAGCACCCTCAACCCCGGGAACGTCGGCCTTACTGATCTTGACTGTGGCCGCAATCACCTGCACCGGGGCCAAGATGATATCGAGTAATTCGTTCGCAATTTGCTCGAGTAAATCGAAGCGAGCGCTTCCTATGACGTGGTCCAAGGCATCGATGAGGTACTCGTAGTCGACTACGTCATTGATACGCAATAATTTTGAATTCTCCTCTGGAATGTGGGCGGCATAAATGTCGAAGATGACTCGTTGGCTGGACCCGTATTCAAAATCATGAATACCGACCTCGATTTCGCGGACAGCATTCTCAAGGAATACAACTGTGGCAGCACCATTGGTCTTAGAAACCAAGCTAGAAAGAGTATCGCCCAAATCTGCCACTTCTACTCCTCGGTTTCGAAAACTACGTCTCTGCCACGGTTAAGGAATCTCTCACCACAATCCACGAAAAGAACCTGCCCAGTCAGTGCCTTTGAATTCAAAAGGAAAGAGACCGAATCTGCTACATCTCTTGGTTCTGGCCCATAACCAAGAGGGGTCTCTGCCTGAGCCTTTTTGAAGCCATAATCAGTTTGTTCTGGGCTAGCAAGTGTGTGACCCGGTGCTACGGCGTTCACCCGGACCTTTGGGGCTAGACCTCTGGCAAGAGCTTCTGTCATACCCAACATAGCGTATCTCGAAGCAGTGTAAGATAGGTAGTCGGGATTGGGGGAAGCTATTTTCTGATCGATTATGTTGACGACTGAGCCCGATTCGCCATCTGGGATTCCCTCTGCCAATGCCCTAATCAGCATCGTCTGTGCTCTTGCGTTTACAGCCATATGAGAATCCCAAGAGCTCTCGCTTACGGAGAATATATCGTCATACTCGAAAATCGACGCGTTGTTTACCAAATCAGTAATTGGGCCTAATTCGGCGTTACACTGGCCAATTAATCCGGAAGCGGCCCCGATTTCAGAAAGATTGCAGCTCACCGAGACCGCGTCAGAACCCATGGAAACAATTTCCTCCACTACCTCCAAAGATTCGGGTTCAGAATTTCGATGATGGACGGCAACTGCGAAGCCGTCTCGAGCAAGCCTAAGGCAGATTTCCCTACCAATCCTCTTCGAGCCACCAGTGACAAGCACGGTTCTGACCATGGCTGCCGGGTGAGAAGCCAGCATTTTACCGATTGGTCGGGCTGGTCTATGGGACCGGCACGAGAAAACGGTTAATGTCGAGCCTTCACCCCGGTGTTTTGATGGAGAGGCGATTGCCGACCATAGACCCAGCGGAAGGCTCTCTGGGAGGTTGTGGAGGGATCCCTATCACGAGTCCCGCGGACAAGAGAAAATCTATGCGGAAGAGGCTGCCTATCTGGTTTAGGACAGCCCTCCCGACTGGGAAGTCCCAGGAGAGGTACAACGATACTAAATCAAACGTTCACAAACATGGCCTGAATACAGTATGCGAAGAGGCAAGATGCCCCAATGTCCACGACTGTTGGGGAAGGGGGACTGCAACATTCATGGTTGCAGGAGAGGTTTGCACTAGAGGGTGTAGATTCTGCGCAGTTGGAACAGTTAAGACTCCTCCAGAATTGGATAGGAATGAGCCTTCAGAGCTTGCAGATGCAGTCTCAAAAATGGGCCTCGACTATGCGGTAATCACCGTCGTCAACAGGGATGACTTGCCCGATGGAGGGGCATCTCACTATCGGAATTGTGTGATTGAGGTTGCAAGAAGAAACCCCGAAACTGGAGTAGAGTTACTGTGCTCAGACTTGGACGGGAACCTTGGCGCCCTGGAGTCATTGCTGAAGAATCTGCCACTGAGAGTATTCGCCCACAACGTCGAGTGCGTACCAAGGCTTGACGAAAAAGTCAGGGACCCCAGAGCATCTTTCAAGCAGTCATTGAATATTCTGAAGATGGCGAAGAAGGTTCGTCCGGAACTGCTGACGAAAACTAGCCTAATGGTAGGCTTAGGGGAGAGTGAAGAGGAGATTGCAGAAGCCTTGGTTATGATTAGGGAATCGGGAGTGGATATGATAACCATCGGGCAGTACCTCCAGCCGAGCTACAAACACATTCCGGTGGATAGGTTCCCAGAACCTGAGAGATTTGCAGATTGGGACCAAATGGCCAGAGACCTGGGATTCAGTGCTGTTGCTAGCGGACCTCTGGTAAGGTCTAGCTATCGTGCAGGCTTGCTATGGGAAGAGGCATTAGGGGGAGATCCCGTGGTTACTCGGGATTCCACGGGTTCAGCGGTTAGCCACCTATTTTCTGAAGAGCAGGCTGTATCAGTCAGAGGCCAAACGTCATGAGCGGAGTTGGGGTGTAGGGAGCATGTCATCCAAGGGCGGCGATTCGAAAATCCAAGTTCCTGACGCACCGTTCAGGCCCGGAGATGAGGCAAGTTTCGAGAACTGGCCATGGAACCCTGGGGACTTGGAAATGCCAGACCCAAAGACTTGCAGTTTCCAAGACACAGAAGATCTGGCTAAAGGACTTGTGAGAGTTTTGGACGATGACGGAGTTGCTTCAGGCGAATGGGATCCTAAGCTTACGACAGAAGATCTGCGATCTGGATTAGAACACATGGTTAGGCTGAGGATTTTCGACGACAGGATGATGAAGATGCAAAGGACTGGTCTGCTATCTTTCTACATGAGGTCATTCGGAGAAGAGGCAGTGGCAATTGCTCAAACCATGGCTCTGGAAGAGGTGGATTGGATTTTCCCCACATATAGGCAACCAGGCGCGCAGTTCGTTAGAGGCAGAGACATGGTGAGTATGATTTGCCATTGTATTGGGAACGAAGAAGACAACATCAAGGGTCGGCAAATGCCTGTCCACTACTCATACCGCGAAGGCCGATTCATTTCCATTTCAAGCCCGGTAGGTACACAGTTCAGCCAGGCCGTAGGGGTAGCCCTAGCCTCCAAGCACAAGGGACTAGACGAGGTCACAATAACCTGGATAGGTGACGGAGCAAGCGCGGAAGGAGACTACCACTATGCGCTCAACTTCGCCAGCGTTTACAACGCCCCCGTAATCCTAAATCTAGTAAATAACCAATGGGCAATTTCCACGCATGCAAACTTCGCCACTGGGAAGGGCAATTTCGCAACAAGAGGGCTCCCCTACGGATTAGCCTCAATCAGGGTGGATGGGAACGACTTCCTTGCCCTCTACTCTGTTACAAGATGGGCAAGGGAGAGAGCAGCCTCGGGAGCAGGTGCGACCCATATCGAAGTCCTAACTTACAGAGCGGGGGCTCACAGCAGCAGCGATGATCCCAGCAGGTATAGGCCCGGTGACGAGCACACCAAGTGGCCCGGAGGTGACCCGATTACTAGATTGAAAGAGCATCTAATAAAGTCTGGCGATTGGACCGAAGAGCAGCATTTGGAACTCGAGGAGAGGATTGACTCTGAGGTAGTTGACGCATACAAGGAGGCCGTCAAATTTGGAGACTTGGCCAATGGACCATATCCCTCGGCGGATACGATCTTCACCGAAGTGTATGAAGAAGTGCCGTGGCACCTCAAGGAACAGCATGATGAGGTAATGGGGGGCTGATTATGGCGAACATGAACATGATACAGTCACTGAACAGTGCGCTTGACAATATGCTCGAAAAGGACTCCAATGTGATCGTCTTCGGAGAGGATGTAGGGTACTTCGGCGGAGTTTTCAGAACTACAGATGGGCTACAGGAAAGACACGGTGAGCATCGAGTATTCGACTCCCCCCTGTCGGAAGGCGGAATCGCCGCAACAGCATTTGGAATGGGTTTGAATGGACTTAGGCCAGTAGTGGAGATTCAGTTCGCAGATTACATCTTCCCTGCATACGACCAGATTGTGAACGAGATGGCAAAGATCCGGCATCGCTCCGGAGGGGAGTACTGGTCTCCTGTGACCCTCAGAACCCCTGCAGGGGGAGGAATTAGAGGCGGCCATCACCACTCCCAGTCTCCCGAGTCCCAGTTCACCCACACCCCTGGTCTGAAGGTGGTGTACTGCTCAACCCCATACAATGCAAAGGGTTTGTTGATTAGCTCGATAGAGTGCAATGACCCGGTGATTTTCTTCGAGCCAAAGAGGTGCTATAGGGGGCCCTTCTACGGAGATCCGCACAAAGTACCAACATGGGCAGACCACCCAGAAGCAGAGGTCTCAGAGGATCACTATAGCATTCCGTTAGGGCAAGCAAGATTGGCCATGGAGGGGGACGATTGTACGGTTATTGCCTGGGGGGCAATGGTTCACGTTTGTGAACAGGCAATAAGGGATAGTGGCGTTTCTTGTGATTTGGTAGATCTGCAGACGCTAGTGCCATGGGACAGGGGGGCGATTGTACAGTCTGTCGAGAAGACGGGTAGGTGCGTCATAGTCCACGAAGCCCCCAAGACTAGCGGATTCGGTGCAGAGATGGCTGCTTCCGTACAGGAGAGGTGCTTCTATCATCTGGAATGCCCAATCGAGAGGGTCACGGGCTGGGACACACCTTTCCCCCATACTACTGAATGGGATTACATGCCCGGGCCATCTAGGATCGCCGCGGCGATACATCGTACACAGGAGGACTGAGATGGGGAATTTCGTATTCAAACTCCCCGACATAGGGGAAGGTGTGGTAGAAGGGGAGGTAGTCCAGTGGCATGTTTCCATGGGAGATCAGGTTTCAGAGGACGATCCAATTGTGGATGTAATGACGGACAAAGCGACGGTTACAATTCCATCTCCCGTTAGTGGGGTAGTGAGCTCGCTAAGTGGGGGGGTCGGAGATATGATCGCAGTGGGTTCAACGTTATTGGAGATTGATTCCGATGAAAGCTCGTCTGAGGAAGTCGCAGATGCAGAAGAGGAAGCTCCTGTGGAAGAGACGGAGGATCCTGTGGAAGAGACGGAGGCTGATCCTCCGGCACCGGCTCCAGCTGCAGAGACTAAGCCAGAAGCGCCCAAACCTATCCCGGGGACACCTCCGAAGAGCCCCGGAAGGGCTCTTGCTAGTCCTGCTGTTAGGAAGCGGGCCAGGGAAGGGGGTGTAGATCTAAGCATGGTGAGAGGTTCCGGGCCTGCTGGTAGGATTAGGCACGCTGATTTGGACGCGTACATGGCAGCTGACGGAGCTGTTTCTGGGGCACCCGCTACAGCCTATTCCGCCAAGAGAACCGAGGTCACTGCTGTGAAGGTAGTGGGACTGAGGAGGAGAATATCCGAGCAGATGTCACTCAGTAAAAGTAGGATTCCTCATTTCTCCTACTTCGAAGAGGCCGATATCACAGAGCTAGAGTCATTGAGGGGATTGCTTAACTCGACCAAGGATGACTCTCAGCCAAAGTTAACTTACCTTCCTTTCATCATGCTGGCATTATCCAAGATAATGCCCGATCACCCCGAATGTAATGCTCATTTCGATGACGAAGGGGGCGTGGTGAACAGGCATGCAGCAGTCAACCTAGGAATCGCAACTCAAACTGAAAGGGGGCTTTACGTGCCAGTAGTGAAGCATGTTGAGTCAATGGGCATCTGGAAGGCCGCCTCGGAAATGCAGAGAGTCACCACAGCAGCCAGAGACGGTAGTGCGAGCTTGGACGAGCTTACGGGATCGACTCTAACCATTACCAGTTTGGGCAGAGAGGGGGGATTGGGGGCCACACCAATAATCAACCACCCCGAAGTTGCCATCCTGGGAGTCCACAAGGCTAGGGAAATGCCCGTAGTCAGGGGAGGGCAGATAGTTGTGCGCAGAATCATGAATCTGTCAAGCGCATTCGACCACAGGGTTGTGGATGGCGCGGACGGAGCTTCACTAATTCAGCACCTAAGGAGGATGCTGGAGAATCCTGCACTCATCTTCATGTGAGGTACGTGATATGGTCGAGTCACGAAAGTGCCAAGTTCTGGTAATTGGAGCAGGGCCGGGGGGCTATGTTTCGGGCATTAGGGCCGCACAGCTCGGACTTGAGACGATTGTCGTAGAGGGAGACAAAGCAGGAGGAACCTGCCTAATCAGGGGTTGCATACCCAGCAAGGCAATTATTCACGCAGCTGAGAGATTCGAGTCTCTTCGTCAGCACTCCGAGGAAGGCGGACACATGGGCCTATCCGTGGATGGAGTTCCAGAAGTAGACATGGTAGCTCTTGTTTCCTGGAAAGATTCGATAGTGGACAGGTTGAACAAGGGTGTAGAGGGCCTACTAAATGCAGCAGGCGCAGAGCTAATCACTGGCTGGGCAAGCTTCGAAGGTCCCAAGAGCTGCATCGTTGACACAGCGGAAGGAAAGGTGAATATCGAGGCGGATAACGTCATCCTAGCCACTGGATCGAGTCACATAGACCTACCATTCATGCCATGTGACGAAGAATTTGTGCTCTCCTCTACTGGGGCACTTGACTTGGCCAAGCTTCCAAAGAGTGCGGCGATAGTGGGGGGCGGATACATTGGTCTAGAGCTAGGGTGCGCATTGGCCAAACTTGGCACGGAGGTCACCGTTGTAGAGGGTTTGGAGAGTATCCTAGCAATTATGGACAAGGAAATCAGGAGGCCGCTAGAAATCTGGCTGAAGAAGCATGGCGTCAAGGTCCATACCAAGGCGCTAGCTAGGGGGACCGAGGTGAAAGGCAAAGGGGCATCCAGGAAGGTGGAGTTGACTTTCGAAAAGGACGGAACAGAACAAAGGATCAAGGTTGACAAGGTTCTGGTTACGGTGGGAAGAAAGCCCAACACTCAGGGATGGGGGCTGGAAAATACAGGAGTGAGGATGGATGCTTCTGGTCGATTCATCAGAACAGACAGGCAGTGCAGAACCTCCGTTCCGGGAGTCTATGCCATAGGTGACGTAGCAGGGGAGCCGATGCTGGCCCACAAGGCCAGCGCCGAAGGAGAGATGGTAGCAGAGATCATTGCAGGTCACAAGCGAGAGTTCGACAAGGTTGCCATACCAGCCATTGTTTTCACCGAGCCAGAAATAGTTTCAGTAGGACTAACTCCAGAGGAGGCCCGGGAAAGAGGAGAGGAGGTATTGGTTGGAAAGTTCCCTCTGGCTGCCAACGGCAGAGCCCTTAGCATCGAAGCAGAGAAGACTGGGGGGTTCATCAGAGTAACCGCGAGAGAGTCTGACCACGTAATTCTAGGAGTTCAGGCTGTCGGAAGCCATGTTGCAGAACTACATGCAGAATTCGTACTCGCTCTGGAGATGGGTGCTCTACTGGAAGATGTAGCTGGTACCGTTCACGCTCACCCAACTATGGCAGAGTCATTCCACGAGGGTGTTCTCAAGACACTAGGTCACGCTATTCACATCAGTTGAGGTAATCGGATGGGACAAATTAGAGTCGTCAGATACGGAGTCGTGGAACATGAAGAAATGTCTGACATGATGAAAATACTCCAGCAAGAGAGAATTGAAGATCGGATTCCTGACACCCTAATCTTCGTCGAGCATCCCGAGGTTGTCACCATCGGCCCCAAGGCAAAAAGAGATGGAGTAGTTGTGGATGGTTACCCAACCTCATTGACGGACAGGGGCGGTGGGATTACCTGGCACGGTCCGGGCCAACTAGTCGTGTACCCAATAGTAAAATGGAAGGTAGACGAACATAGCGTCAGAGGAATCATCACAAGGCTAGAAGAGTGGGCAATTGGGGCGCTTTCAGATTGCGGAGTTGAAGCATACAAGGACCCTAGAATGCAGGGTGCTTGGGTTGACGGGTACAAGGTCTGCTCAATCGGCCTCTCGTTCCTTCACTGGGTTAGTCGGCACGGAATGTCGATCAACATCGACACGCCGGGAACTAGGGTGGAGGATCTAGAGGGGTGCGGCATTACTGCCGGGACGCACACCAGCCTGTCCCAACTAGGATACTCGCACGATTCCGATGGCGCCACCATAGACAGGGAGAGGGTCGAGAGGGGGCTGATTGATACTTGTCAGAAGCACCTCGGAAGGAAGCCGGTCATGGAAGTTGACTGGTCGCCGGAGATGGCTGCATGAGCAGACCCCGAAGGGGTGATCTAGCCGAACACTGGTCACTGGATCCAAAAATCACCTTCTTGAACCACGGATCATTCGGGGCCACACCAATTGCAGTAATGGATGAGCAATCGAAGATTCGATCGCAGATGGAGAGTGACCCAGTACGATTCTTCGAGAGGGATTACCTAGGGCTGATGGAGGCTTCTAGGGAGTCCCTGGCTGGCTTCCTGAATGCTGACCCAAATGGATTGACCTTCGTAAAGAATGCCACAGAGGGAGTAAACACAATTCTCCGGAGCCTAAATCTCCGAGAGGGGGACGAAATCATTGTGCCAAATCATAGCTACCAGGCATGCTGGAATGCAGTTGACTTCGTCACCGAACGAGCTGGTGCCAAGACGGTGGTGGTGAGCATCCCATTTAGGGTCGAGAGTGAGTCAGAGATTGTGGACCTGATCATGTCTGCAGTTTCTGAGAAAACCGTACTTGCCCTAATTGACACAGTTACAAGCCCAACTGGATTGAGGATGCCGTTCGAGGAGCTAGTAGAGAAGTTGCAGAAGACAGGGGTAGACGTCCTACTGGATGCCGCGCACGGGCCGGGTATAGTGCCACTAGACCTGAATGAATTGGGTGCTGCATACTGCACCGGAAACTGCCACAAATGGATATGCACCCCGAAAGGGTCGGCATTCCTGCATATTAGGCATGACCGGAAGAGCGAGGTCCGCCCCCTTAGCATTGGCCACGGGGCAAGTTTCCAAGGAAGCGATCAAGAGAAGTTCGAGTATGAGTTTGGTTGGCCTGGGACACAGGACCCGACACCATGGCTTTGCATCCCTAAGGCCCTGGATTACATTGGGGGCCTATTTCAAGGCGGATGGCCCTCAATAATGGAGAGGAATAGGGATCTGGCACTAGAGGGTAGAAGAGTAATTTGCGATGCGTTGGGAACCGACCCACCCGTTCCCGAATCCATGGTTTCTTCTATTGCCGCAGTTGAGATGCCCGGAGATGGCGAAGTGGGGCCCATGAGCTTCCAGGGGGATCCTTTTCACAACTCACTACTGGATGATTATGGCATCCAAGTACCTGTTTTCCCTTGGATGCACCATGGCAACAGATACATCAGAATCTCTGCCCAGCTTTACAACCACCTGGACGAGTACATTTTCCTCGCTGAAGCACTGAAAGAAAGCCTGTGAAGAAAAGCAACCTTTCAAGGAGTCGATATGCGGCCCTAATGCCATGCCCGAGGCGGTGGTAGCCCTAACCGGAGCTTCCGGCTCAAGCTACGCCGTGAGGCTTATTGAGGTGCTAAATGATCATGGTTGGTCAGTCAATCTGATCGTAACAAACAGTGGAGCAATCAACTTAGACTTGGAATGCGGCATCACTCCCGAGGATCTGGCATCTAGTGAGGGGGTAGAACTTGAGGACAACGGTAACCTAGCGGCCAGAGCCGCATCTGGTTCTGCAAGATTCGACGCCTACGTGGTTTGCCCGGCTAGTGGCACCACAATAGGGAAGATTGCTGCCGGTATCAGTGACAATCTGGCGACCAGGAGCGCTCTAGTTGCAATGAAGGAAAGAAGGAAGTTGATCCTAGTACCTAGAGAGGCCCCTTACTCGACCCCTCATCTAAAGGCTATGGCTAATCTCTCGGAATGGGGCGTAGTGATACTTCCCGCTAGTCCTGGTTTCTACCACTCTCCAGAAACCATAGAAGACATGGTAGACTTCGTGGTTGCAAGAATTCTAGACCAACTTGACATCGAACACAACCTCGGAAAAAGATGGACGGGTGACGAGGTCCAGTCCAAAGACTGATGCGAAACATGACTAGGTCTGGAATGGGTTCAATAGTGGCGGAAAGAGCTGAATTGCCGATAGCATGACCGAATGGTCTTCGAAAACAGTTCAGTTACTCAAGAGCGAGTTGCGCTCAAGGGGCCTGTCGACCTCGGGAAAAAAGGCAGACTTGGTAAAAAGACTCGAAGAGAGTGAGGGATCTAGCAGCGTAATTGAGGCAGAAATTGTAGGAGATCCTAGCCGGGAGGGGGTTTCCAGTCTGCTTACTAGGTTAGGGGACTTAGGAGGGCAGAAGACAAGTAGGGCCTCGATAAACGCGCTTTTTCTGGCTGCAATAGTAATTATCGGGACGTCAGGGGGTGGACTATTGTTCGGGGACGATATAGCGAGATGGATGAGGGGTTCTCCTGATTACGAACTCATTGAGTTCGATTCCAATCAAACCAGAGCATTCGCGCAGGGCCTCGTGGACCTCGGCCATCCCGAGTGGGAAGGAAGGCTATCGGGGACAGTTGAGGAAGAAAACACGGCACAGTCCATCAAGACCAACTTCTCAAATAGCGGATTGCCCTCAATCCTAGACGAGTTCGAGGTCCCCCTTTACTACATGGGGAGTCAGTTTGATCTAATGATATGCCAGCCTGGGAACTTGGGTGGGATAATTGGTGGGCCCACCCCCTGCTCAATAGCCGACTTGGATAGGGAAGAGACGGAATACGCGCACAGAGTCGACTACGTGGTCCAAGGTTACAGTGGAAGTGTGAATATACCTGCAAGCAGCAACGTCCAGGTGATTGATCTTGGAATGGGAAACGAGTCTGAGGATTGGGGGTCTGCAGGAAATGGTATCGGAGTAGTGTGGATGATGGATGGGCAGGAAGGGCAGCCCGGGACTGAAAGCAACACTATTCTGATGGGTAGGGCCCAGGATAATAGCCTGAGGGGGCTAATCACTATTAACGCGAGACAGAACTGCGATGACTTAGTACAAGATGACTGCGTCCCTTACTCGAAGTCCCTGGATATCACACAATTTGATGAGAAACCCTACGACATTGGTTTTGTAATGGTATCCAAGAGTGTTGGTGATGAGATCATAGATCAAGTGGTAAACGGGAATGGGATGCTACAATTCCAAGTGGACGTTGACAACCAGCAGGAGGGTTACATACACGTACCGTGCGGAATCATTGAGGGGCAAACTGACGAGAAGATCATCATAGGGGCGCATCATGACACCGTGTACAACGGACAAGGTGCTGTCGACAATACTGCAGGAACGGCCACGGTCCAAGAGATGGCTCGGCAGATGGCCTTACTCGAGACGGTGCTTGGCGAGCCAAAGCTAACGATCTACTTCTGCACCTGGGGAGGTGAAGAAGAGGGGTTGTGGGGCTCTAGCGAGTGGGTTCAGAAGTACCAATCAGATCTTCAAGAGAACCTCAGGCTATACATCAACCTAGACATGAACCACGTAGATGCCCAGAGGAACTCAGGCCTCACCCTTCAGGGAAACAGCCCCGATGATGTCAAGCACATCGAAGGAATTGTCGGTAAATTCTCGAAGGAGCACCCCGATTTGGCAAGCAAGTACCAAATCAGCGTCAGGCAGTTAGATTCTGGAGAAATGCCACACAACTCTGACCACGCACCATTCGTTTACAACCTATACGATGGTGCTGAGGAAGAAGGGATGTATGGAAAGGCAATGTTATGCTATGGTTCTGGGTCATCCGAGTATCACACCTATCTGGACACGATGGACAGGTTCAACGAGGAGAGCCTGATGGTTTCAGGAATAATCTACGGTTCACTGGTGAGGCACATTGCTTGGGCCTAAGTGGAGCAGAAGGATACTACTGCATCGTAATCCGGTTCCATCCCAGGGTTTTCCGCCACCCACGAGTAACCTATTGTTCTGTCTGGCTCGACTATGAAAATCGCTCTCTGTGAGGCAGTATATCCGGGTGCCCCAAAGTCGTGAATTGAAAGCCCGTATGCCTCTATAGCAGATCTCTGTACGTCGCAGAGAAGGGGGAAGCCTATTCCCTTTGTCTCTGCAAACTCCTTGTTGGCGAAAACGTTGTCAGCAGATATTCCCAGAATTTCAGCATCTGCTTCATTCAGTACGCCCATCGAGTCTGTAAAGTTGCAAAGCTCAGCAGCGCAGACACCAGTAAAGGCAGCTGGGTAGAATGCTAGGACGACCCTCTTTCCTATTTCGCTGAGAGTCACCATCGACCTATCTTGGGCAGCCATCAGCGTGAAGTCAGGGGCATTATCTCCTACGGAAACCATGATGCCCCGAGAGGTTTCTTATTTTCAAGATGACCTAGCTCTACATCCTCTCAGGGGTGCCAATCCCCAGTAGCCCTAGGCCCAGACTTAACTCCCTCGCAGTTAGTTCACAAAGAGCTAGTCTGCTCTGCAAGATATCGGGGTCTTCGGAGTTTAGGACCGGGCAATTCTCGTAAAATGTGGCGAAGGAAGAGGCAATAGAATGCAAATGGGTGCATAGCTTGTGAGGGCTGAATGATGAAATCGAGTCTTCTACGGCAGAGGGGAATTCGACGAGTCTCCGGGATAGAGCTAGTTCGTCTGGATGGGTGACACTTAGGCTGGTTCCCGATAGTTCCCCTCG
This sequence comes from uncultured Candidatus Poseidoniales archaeon, assembly GCA_964414525.1. GTDB lineage: Archaea > Thermoplasmatota > Poseidoniia > Poseidoniales > Thalassarchaeaceae > UBA36. Next base: position 32,299 of record CAYPWN010000002.1, read on the forward strand.
ATCCCCGCCCCATCTTCTGAAAATGCTGCAGATTCTGGCATGGGCGTACTGCAGATAAGGGGCGGTGTTTCCATCAAATGAAAGCATGCCCTCCCAGTCGAAGATGTAGTCCTTGGTCCTCTCAGTTGACAAGTCGGCGTACTTCACCGCCCCAATCCCCACCGCTCTAGCAACATCCCTCCTCTCTTTGGCAGACAAATCTGGGTTCTTCTCCTTGACCGAATTCTCTGCCCTGATGATTGCCTCTTGAAGAAGGTCGTGAAGTTTCACCACCTCTCCCTCTCTGCTCTTCAGCACCTTTCCATCAGTATCTAGTACTGAGCCGAAATTTACGTGAACTGCTCTGTGAGAATCGGACATAAATCCCGCTTGCTTAGCAACTTGGAAGACCATCTCGAAATGTTGCTTCTGCGGAGTTCCGACTACGTATAGGAACCCATCACACCCGAGCCTCTCAACTCTATCGATAATGCAAGCTAGGTCAGATGTGCTGTAGTTGTAACCCCCATCACCCTTCCTTATGATCATCGGAAGAGGTTCTCCCTCCCTGTTAACCCAACCACCCGGGAAGACTACATCTGCTCCTTCGCTATTTTCTAGAAGTCCCGCATCAGAGAGCCTTTCTACGACTAAAGGTAGGATTTCTTGATAGCTGGATTCCCCCATTATGTCGTCGTCTGTTAAGAGGACCCCGAGCATTGAGTAGACTTCGTTGAAGTACCGCATTGATTCGTCGACCAATATCCTCCAAAGTCTGAGGGTCTCAGAGTCCCCCCCTTGAAGTTGAACTACTCTATTCCTGGATCTTTCTGCGAAGTCATCATCAGAAACAAACTTAGATCTCGCTTGCTTGTAAAATGAGTCTAGATCGCCAACCCCCAACTCATTGGCTGCTTGGCCCTCCCCAAGGTCCAGTAGATGCTCGATTAGCATTCCGAACGGAGTACCCCAGTCGCCGACGTGATTCTCACGAATGACATTGTGGCCCTTGAATTCCAACATCCTGACGATTGTATCCCCGATTACAGTGGACCTGAGGTGTCCAACATGCATCTCTTTGGCAACGTTTGGTGCAGAGTAATCAACTGCGAAGGTTAGGCTGCTGTCTTTACCGACTCCTATTCTGGTATCGGAGTATAGGTTGGACAATCGCTTGGATAGCCACAGAGGAGTTGCCTTCATGTTCACGAATCCGCTGATGGATGATACTTGCGCAATTTCTTCCAGATTACCCCCTACAAGATGACAAATCTCCTCAGCGATTTCTTGGGGTGGCCTACTTAGAATGCCGGACAGTGGGTGACACGGAAGAGCCGCATCTCCATGGTCCTGAACGGTCGCCTTCCCGATTAGTGGCAACCATACTGATTCTTCTATCCCAAGAAAAGCCATGGCCTCTGAAAATACTGGCAATGACTCTGCTATGAGATCCCTAATCAAAACCACCTCAAGAAATAGGATACCTCAACAACGCAGCGATACCGCCGAAGGCCGAGTTTAGCGTAGCGCCCTCCTCCGTGTCCATTGAGATAAGTCTGACTTGGGCAGAAGTATGGCCCGCAAGGATGGTTAACTCATCAATAAGCTCGATGGAATCATCAGAATCCTCGCGCACGGTTCCTGAATCGCACACAGGACAATTTGGTAATGATGAGCCCTTGTCATGTGTAGACTTCCATGCGTTCTTGCACCCCTTGCAAAACCAAGAGACCCTCCTCTTAGTTAGTGCCTCGGAGAGAAGTAGGGTAGACACGGCCCCCTGATCAAGAGCAGAGCGAATCATTACCTCGCCGTAAGTTGCCTTTGGATTAGCCTGCATCACCTCTCTCAGAAACTCGTCTACTAGGGTCCTCTCTATGTCCAGTTCTATCTGATCCATTGTAGAGCCGGCTCTTTGTACCAACTCCCTCAGACCACTCTCATTCGAGTACCCCACATCAAAATACGGCTCGGCAATCAGCTTCTTTATTTCGTGGTGAAAGTAGTCTTGCTTCACTACGAAGTCCTTTGTCGCCCCTGGGCCCCCAATAATGATGCCTCGTAGGTCCTGCACCATTGGAAGCCAGTAGTTGGAAGCCCTCTCTGTTGCTTTCTTGAAGAACTTGTGCGCTGCCTCCTCGATTAGTCTCTCAAACCTTTGTGCGGATTGGCCTCCTCGGCCATGTTTGGAAGGAACCAAGGAAGTGATATGTTCTTGGCAATGCAGCCTCTTTCCCGAAGCCAACCCATATGCAGCCTCAGATCTGTCAATGACAAAGAGTCCGTAAGATGTGCGATCGATTAGCATCTCCTCCAACTGGCTAATTTCGAAGGTGGAGTGGCATCTGTACCTGAATGAAGGGAATGGTTCTGGGGGGTCATCGACTACCGTTGATATCAGTCTAGTCTTGTTGTTACCCACAATGACGTGCCCGACAAAAATTGCTAACCCCCCCTCGCCTGGGGTCTTGTATCTATTCAATGATGAGACTGCGGATTCTATGGCATCGGTAACATGCTTTTTTGTTGACTTGGACTTAATGTTCGCAGCCTGCCCTGCCTCCTGAATGAGATGGTGCCTAACGTCGCTGATCATCCGATCAGGCGGGATAATAACGGTGACTAGCTCTGTCCCCATGCCCTTCATCGCGGACAGTTCAGCGATCGTCTTCTTCAGACGAAGCCGTCGCTGCTGTTGTTCGAGATCGTCAGACATGTCGTTCCTCCGTGAAATGCCACCATAGGCGGCATTTCAACCCTTCAGCGCATATAGAGCATACGCATTGAAAGGCAGAGTGCCGACCTAGGGACATGGCGACAGTAGTTGTAGCCCTCGGTGGAAGCCTCCTGAGGCCCGAAGTCGAGCATCGTCACCGGTGGCTATTGGAGCTGGTTTCCATCCTCAGGGACAGGGTTGACTCAGGAGACAGGATTGGACTAGTTGTCGGTGGGGGGGCCCCAGCGCGAGAGGGAATTGACCTGGCTAAGCCGATAATCAGCGACATATCTCACCTAGACAGGATAGGGATTGCCGCGACTAGGCTGAATGCTACGATTGTCAGAGAGGCTCTTGCAGACGAAGGGATTCCAGTCTCAGAAAGAATACCGGATAGCGTGGATGAAGCGGTTTCTGACCTCGAGTCTTCCGAGGTAGTGGTAATGGGGGGAACAGAACCCGGTCACACAACCGATGCCGTGGCAATCAGGCTAGCGATTAGTAGCGGAGCAGAAAAGTGCGTGATTGCCACCAACGTACCCAAAGTGTATGCAAGGGACCCTAGAGTGCATCCGCAATCAGAATCCTTCGACAACCTAACTCTTCAGCAGCTACAGGATATTGTTGGCCCTCCCGAGCACTCAGGAGCAGGTGGCTCACAAGTAGTAGACCCTGTGGGAGTGGGGGAGGCACTGTCAAATGGGCTCCCTCTTGACATACTGGATGGAAGGGACACCGGGAAGATAAGGAAGTCTCTAGAAGGGAAGAGATTCGATGGAACAACGGTGGGTGCCTGATGGCCAGCAGGAAAGACACAATCATGAAGGCTGCCAAAAGGACGGCAAAGCAGGCCCAAGAGGCTGCTTCAAGGAGAGTTCCGAAGACAAGAAGAGAGGTCAATACAGACCCTCACAGGCATTGCGTGGTTTGCTGGAAACCAATACCTCTGGAGAGTGATCCGGCAATCTGCCATGAAGAGGAGTGCGGGGGTATGCATGAAAGAAGGGAAAGGTCCAGAAGAAGGTGGGCTTTCCTGATGTACTTAGGAATAGCGATTTTTGTGGGAATGCTTGCCTTCCAGATAGCTATCTAATCATGTGGGCGTCAGATTGAATGGTACAAGTGTAGGGAGATGGAAGAATGATGGTCAGACTCCTATCGGTTCTTCCCGGGATTATCGGGGTCATTTGCGCCTTGATTGTTTTACTCAGCCTAATCGGCTACCAACCCGACGAGTCTGGCTCAGAGGTCCCAGTTGTGCCATGCTCAGGTGATGATGTGGGGTGTAACGTTGGAATGACAGGGGAAGACATGGTGGTACCTCTTGCATTCATCCTACTGGACATAGAGTTGGAAGTTGACTGGAACGAACCAGACAGGGGTTGGATAGGGGTTGTGGATGCTGCAGCCGCGCAGGACTGCCCTCCCGACTCTAACGGGCTAACTCAATGCAATGCCGATGATATCGAAGGTTTCCTAGTATCCGGGGGGCCCCAATCATCCGGCTCTATGGAGTTCCAGGTCGACCCAGGATCTTACCGATTCGTGGCCGGAGGATACGAGGGTTCGGGGCTAGACTCGCAAATGGTGGTAATGAAGACTAGCGTTCACCTAAGCAACTACGCAGAGATATTTCTTGCCGTTACCTCTGTTCTCCTGCTTGCAGGAGCAGGAGAGATGGCTTTTCCCGTTAGGAACCTCCTGAGTCGCTTCAGAGGCTCTTAGTGGATCAGGGTCAGTATCGTTGAATAACCCCTGCTCAGTGGGTGTTGTGTGCAAGTAGCCAAGTGCCCCAACTGTGGTTCTGAGATAGACGTCACCGGACTGTCCGAATCGTACGGTGGATACAACTTCTACTGTGTTGTTTGCGGCCATACCTGGCACGTCTGAGTATCAGATTCCTGCTTGGCCCAAGTTATCATCCTCCCTTGGCCAATGCTCAGGAAGTGAGAGTGGGTCTTCTATCTCATCGGCGGCTATGATGTCAATCAGATTGCCCCTCAGATGGTCAAGTCCATCCTCCGTGTGGGAACTAATGGTGTGATCGTCATCTTCCGAGTTCGACTCTGTTATGTCTGACTTGGTCCCCACTACCAATACAATTCTTTCCGACATCAGGCCCCTAACTTCGGCTAGTAAACTCTCTTGCTCTGAGATTGGGGTGGTGGATTGCTCCGATCGGTCTATGAGGAAAAGCAGGACGTCTCCAAGGTGTTCTAGGGCTGCAATTGCCTGCATCTCAATCTGGTTCCTCTCGTCCATCGGGCGGTCCAGAAGTCCTGGCGTATCCACCATCTGGTACACTCTCCTCCTGTGAGTGAAGTGCCCCAAGTGAAGCTGTTTGGTTGTGAATGGGTAGGAGGCCACCTGGGGCTCCCCACTGGACATTGCCTCGATTAGTGCAGATTTTCCCACATTTGGAGATCCGGCTACTACGATGCAGGGTTCTAGGGGGTCTATCGAAGGGAGTTTTCGAAGGGTGTTCCTTGCATCCCCTAGCCACAAAATCTGTGGAGATATCTGGTCGATAACTGAAGAAAGCCTCCCATACGCATGCCTCCTCGCCTTGTGGAAACCGTCTATGTCCCTCAGCCTGAGGATCTTTGACTGGGCCTCTCCTGAGATTCTCTGTGCCCTCTCTGCAGCCCATTGGAGAGCGCCTAGGTTCCTCTTGTAGTCATCACATCCAACAGCAGCATCCACCAGAGCCCTATCAAACTCCGTTAGAGCATTCAAGCTGGGCCATCTATCGACGTAGGAGTTCAGAGTCTTGGCCGCAACGTCGCATGCTGACTGAACCATTCTAGTCATTTGCTTTCTGACCCTGTGGTACTTATCGGGATCTTCGACTAAATCGGACTGACTGCTGGCCCTACCAAATGCTTTGTCGAGTATCTCCTGGGGATAAAGAACAGTTGGGATCGACCTCCACTCGACTGACGCCATGCCTCTTCCTCATTCACCGCCGCCACGGCATCGCACTTCAAGCATTAGCCGGGACGGAATTATTGTGGTGAGCAATAACGACCCGCTTGTTTTTCTATGACTACCCGAACGAAGGGGTGTGTCCGGCAGTAGCAATGGTATGAAAATCGGCGATTTGCCCGATTGGGCAGTCAGGTTCCACGAAGAATATGGTTCTCCGAATCTTAATGATCTCAGTGACGTTTTCCACGGCCCTCTGATGGACAGGAAATATGGCCTAAGAAAGGATGACCTCGTGGAGGTACTGATGGATCGTAGGATGCTACCAGAGGACAGGGATCCCTTTGTCAGGGGAATGATGGTTGGGGGCAGGAGCACTTCTATCGACATTCTCGACGAGGACGGGGAGTTCAGATCGATATCCAGAGACGTGATCGTAGAAGTAAAGCTTGTTTCCCACCTTAGGAGGGCATACATAGAGGACAAGGAGCTTCTGAAATTCGAAAGGGACGACATGAAGCGGAGATCAGAGGTGCACGAGATGGCAGAGAATACAAGCGAGGACCATGGTAGCAACCTCTGGGGGTGACGGTATGGGGAGTCTGTCAGCGAAAGATTGCATCCCGTGCGAAGGAGGGGTCCCTCCCCTTAGCGAAGAAGAGTCGAACGCCTTCTTAGCCCAAATAAACGAGGATTGGAGAATTGTGGATAACCACCACTTGACTCGCTCATGGGAGTTCCCTGACTTCTCGTCGGCGATGATTTTCACCAACTCCCTTGGCGATATATGCGAGGACCAGGGGCACCATGCGGACTTCGAGCTTGGATGGGGGAGAGTTGTTGCTCTGATTTACACTCACAAAATTGACGGGTTAACTGAGTCTGACTTTGTTCTGGCCTCCAAGTTCGACGATGTTTAGGTGATTTCTTGACGGAGGCATTCCGGATGCACGTGTTCGTTTGCACCAACGAGAGGGATCATTCTCACGCTAGAGGCAGTTGTGCGGCTAAGGGTTCACTGCAGATCATGACCAGACTCAAGAGGGCAGCAAGGCAGGCTGGATTGGGAGACGTTCGAGTAAACAAGTCTGGTTGCCTTGACAAGTGTGAGAAGGGGCCATCTTGCGTTGTATACCCCGAAGGAACGTGGTACTCATTGCCTGATGATGAAGAGGGATTGGGCAATATTCTACGCCACATTAAGGGAGAAAAGCCATCGCAAGAACACCTCATGGGTGAGTGAATGAGGAAGGTAGTTTACCCAAAGATCGGTGGAGTCGATTCGATTCAAATCGTGGATGGGCATGACCCGATTCCTGACGAAGGCGAGGTTTGCGTGAGGATTCATCGTGCCGGCATAAACTTCGCAGACCTAATGATGAGGCAGGGGCTGTACGGCTCAAACCCCGACTACCCATTCACCCCAGGATATGAGGCTGCAGGAGAAGTAATCTCGCTGGGGGGTGGAGTTGAAAGTATTAGCGAGGGACAGCGCGTACTGGCGATGACGGGGTTCGGGGGCTATTCGGAGATGGTGTGCTTGAACGCTTCTAGAGTGGTCCCCCTACCAGATTCGATATCTTATGATCAAGCAGCAGCGCTTCCTGTAACCTACGGCACGGCTTACCATATGCTGGTTCATCTAGGTAATCTGTCCGAAGGGGATACTGTCCTTGTCCACCATGCTGCTGGAGGAGTGGGCACTGCAGTAGCACAGATCTGCGAAGCTTACAGAGTGTCAGAGGTAATTGGTACTGCATCGGCTCCAAAGAGAGATTTCGTAGAGTCACTGGGGATGCACTTCGTGGATAGCAAATCTGAGGACTTCGTCTCGATTTGCAAGTCACTGACCGAAGGAAGAGGTGTTCATCACGCCATCGATCCGGTAGGTGGAAAGCATCTGATGCTCTCGTACAAAGCTCTACGCCGCGGAGGAAGATTGTACTGCTTCGGGGCCTCTTCTGCTGTCAAGGGCGATAAGCGCTCGCTGGCAAGGGCCATGGGGATGTGGGCATCGACACCCAAATTCGACCCGCTGAAGATGATGCGCTCGAATAAGGCGGTGTTCGGAGTCCACATGGGACTGCTGGATGACGAGGCCATCTTCAAGGGGCATCTCGAAGCCCTCGCGAGCATGCTCCTCAAGGGCCAAATTGATCCTGTCATTGACTCAGTCTGGCGCTTCGAGCAGGTCGCTGAGGCTCAGAGGCACATGCATGATCGAAAGAATCGCGGGAAGATACTGCTGGACTTCTCGTAATTTATTCACTCTGCCTCATCGTGAACAAGTTTCCGTTACAGACGAATTCGACGCCTTGGGGGATGTTGATGCCTCCGGCCCCCAAGAGGCACTTACAGCCTCTCCGATTGTCTGGTAATGGTCACTCTCTATCGCGGCATTCATCGTCCCCATGTCGGACCACATGCTTACTGCAAAGATTCTCTCGTCATACGCGACTAAAGCCCCTCTCAAGCATCCGTTCTCAATGGCGTAGTCGAGGAAGTTTTCCCTCCAAGTGCTCGCCATTTCTTCTGTTACTTCATTTCCACCGGTCTTTACCACCCAGTACCTTGATATTGGCGTGGAAGGTAATTTCCGAAATTCCGTATAACGATTACTAAGTGATTTGCAATATTGAACGAGAAATACGACTTAACCCCTATTTAGAAGAGTTATCAGAGTCTTACCGGCCGAGTGGCTCCGCATGCCTGGCACTTTAGCTGAGTAGTCCTGTCTTCCCTCACGAATCTGGTGTCCGGAGCCTTGCATTCGCCACATAGGATGAATGTCTTGACGTAGGACACAATTTTCTCCTTGATCCTCTTTGGTGGGACCTTTCCCTTCAGCATGATTCGGACCTGCTCCCTGCTTCCAGAGGTCCCAAGCTCGTTTAGCAGGTACTGAAAAACGTGGTTTGCATCCCTATCCATTGCATCTACTATCTCTGAGAAGTTACGAAGTATAGTCTGACTCCCCTCTATCATGATGTCTGGCTGTGGCATTGTCCACCTAGAACGCTCGCTAATATCCTTGGGAATCCTCTCCCTAGCCCTGTCTAGAAGGGACTCGTAATCTGGGTTGCTCACAACCTTGCGACAATAGTGCTCCTTTTCACCTCACCGGGAAAGAATAGCGAACGGTCAAGGACTTGTTTTCACTCGTCAGTTTGTGCGAAGTGACGTGGTTGTCAAGATCGCGAGGACCGAGCCCGGCGCAAGAATGCCTACGAAGGGTAGCCAGCACGCAGCGGGTTGGGACCTCTACTCCTTGGAAGACACTGTGGTGCCCTTCAGGTCCAGCGTGAAGTTGAGGACCGGTTTGCACGTAGCCATTCCAGAAGGATTCGAGGGGCAGGTGAGGGCTCGGTCTTCTCTAGGTTCAAAGGGGCTGATTCTTCCCCATAGCATAGGGACGATAGACTCCGACTACAGAGGGGAGTTGTTCGTCCTAATGACCTGGATCGGCGAGGGCGACTCATACCTTGTAAAATCGGGAGAAAGGATAGCTCAGCTAGTCATCGCACCAATCCCAGAGATAGGCTTCTCCGAGGTTGACATGAAAGATCTAGGGTCAACAGAGAGGGGGGAAGGCGGATTCGGCAGTACCGGAAGATTCTGAATACCAATAATTCGGTACGTGACAATAGTCTACTCCCGGTGGATTCATAGCACGGAAAGGCTGGCATGGAGCGATGCACCTGAGCGTTGATGAACTGAGGGCCAAGGTAGACGAGTTTAGGTCCAGCGGGCTAACTACCCAGCAAATAGCGGACGAGCTTTCCCTGTCACAGACAACTGTGCAGTGGCTTTCTGCGAGCGATTACGAAGTAGATGACAAGCCATTGGATGTTAAGGTGGGATGGAGATCAATAGCAGTGAAGGGGGATCGGATTGAGGCGATTTCGTACATCATGAGCGACATAATAGAGGAGATGGCCGGTGAAGAGGTAGACACAATCGTCGGAGTCAGCATAAATGGAATCGCGTTCGCGCAGTCCATCTCCTCCATGATGGGGCTGGAGTTATCTGTTGTCAGAAGCATTAGCGAAGACGTCAGCGGGCACCTCTCACAAGTTTACGCTAACGTCGAAGGCAAGAGGGTTGTAATCATAGACGACGTCTACTCAACTGGGACCACCATGAAGAAGACTTCCGCGGATCTGGGTGCCGCTGGGGCGGATGTCAAACTGTGCATGGTTTTCGTCAACAAGTCGTGGGACGACGATGTAGAGGGAGTGCCTCTTAGGGCACTGGTCAGAGCGGCTACGGTCTGAGGTGAGTCATGCACTGGGCGGATTATACCGCACAAAGCCTCAGCAATCGAGGCGGGCCCCAGGTCTCTGCATCGGGAATCACGCCCTCAGGTGAGTTCCATATCGGACATTTACGGGAGATCCTGTCAGCGGAGATGATTCATCGTGCCTGCTTGGATGCAGGCATGGATTCCAAGTACATTTTCATCGTTGACTCCATGGACCCTCTGAGGAGAGTGTACGATTTCCTTGCCCCATCATACCAGAGATACATTGGGCACCCTCTTGCATACGTCCCTGCTCCGGGCGATGACGGTGAGCCGGGTGATGGGAGCATCAGCTATGCAGACCACTTCCTAGCCCCATTTCTGAATTCTCTCAGCCAAATAGGAGTTAGTCCGGAGGTGATTATGAATCACGAGACGTACGAATCGGGGGCATTCGCTGAAGGAATAGATTCGGCAATATCAAACAAGGAAGAGATCAGGTCAATTATAGAGGGTATTTCCGGGAGGGAGCTTGGCGAGGATTGGTTCCCGTACAGCCCAATAGGATCAAACGGGAGTCTCGACGGAGTGACTGTCACTGGCTACGAAAGGCCGTTTGTCCGTTGGGTTGACTCCCTCGGAGTAGAAGGGGAATCCGACATTAGGACTGCCGGAGGCAAGATGCCATGGAGGATCGATTGGGCCGCTAGGTGGATCATCCACGGAATAACCTGCGAACCTGCGGGTAAGGACCACGGTGCTGCTGGAGGGAGCTTTGACACTGGAATCCCGATTTGTAAACTACTAGGTGGCGACCCGCCTGACAAGATTGTTTACGAATGGATACAGCTCAAGGGGATGGGTCCAATGTCTAGCTCCTCGGGGCTTACAATAGGCCCCATGGAGGCGCTATCCCTAGTCCCTCCAGAGATTCTTCGCTACGTCGTAGCCAGAAGCAAGATCAACCGGCACATCGAGTTCGACACCGGGGGCTCATTATTCGAAACTGCAGACGAGTACGAGCGGCTGGTCTCCAACCAGATTGTTGAGGAGGATGGGATGACTAAAAGACAGATTGTAGCGCTCGAGACGCAGAGGGGGGCTCTCAGATTGAGCCAAGTTTTGGCTGGTTCCGATCCAACAGACTCAATTGGGGGGGTCTCCTTCAGGCACCTCTCGATGCTTGCACAGATCAAGTCCTCTGATGTTGATGTGTGGAGCTCATTGAATAGAACGGGACACATAGTAGGTAAACCGGGGAAGTCATTGGAAGATAGGCTTGCAAGGATGAGGAATTGGATAGAGGGGCCCCACTTCCCCGAAGAAGCTAGATTGCAAATTAGAAGGGAGGTTGGTGAAGAGGCCAAGGCCAATCTGGATCAAGGCGCAATGGACTTCCTGTCGGTTCTTTCATCTCTAATTTCGGAATGCGAGTGGAGCGAAAGGGGAATTGGATCGGCGATTTCTGAGGCCGCTGATTCTTCTGGAGTTTCAAGAAGGGAGGGGTTTTCGGCTTTGTACTGGTCCTTGATTGGCAGGGGCTATGGCCCAAAGGCGTCTTCCCTACTGTTCGAGATGGAAAGACAAGAGGTCATGACCCTCCTAGAAAGTGCCAAGTGAGTCAATTTTTAGAGAATAGGGTTGGAAAAGCCTCAAATTGGCGGTTTCCGGGAGAAAAAACATGGGAGTTTACGAACTACTGATGATGTCAATGGAGAAGAGGGACGCGAAGCACTACATTGGGGCTCTACACGAAGATTACGAATTCGTGCGGCACCAGTCCGGGACCACGATGGATAAGGAGCAAGTTAGCGAGATGCTGACAATGATGATGTCCAACACAGACGTAGTGATCAATGATCCAAGGTGTATTTACGAGAATGATGATATCCTAGTGGAGCACTCTGTGATGGGCTTCCCTGACGGTTCGAAAGAGGCAGTAATGGCAGTCCACAGCAAAAGGGACGGGAAGATAATCAGGACTGAGACTGGGGCCACGCTTCTAACCTAGAGTGACTTGATCTGAAGTAGCCTTGGCTCTGGCATGCCGTTGCTGGCCTCCTTCACGGCCTCGACCTCCATCTTGGCCCCGGCCAGAGTGGTGACAAATGGGATGTTGAGTTCCACGGCAAGCCTGCGCATCATGTTGCCGTCTAGCACTGCCCCCCCAGTGGAGCGAGGCGTGTTGATTACCAGATGGATCTTGCCTTGCCTCATCAGGTCGAGTGCATCTGGAGACCTTCCCTCGGCGATCCTGTAGCAGGTCTGAACATCTAGGCCACCAACGCCTCGTAGAACTCTCGATGTCCCCCTAGTAGCGTAAATCGTGAATCCCATATCCTTCAGTCTCTCGGCTAGTGGGATGATGGCGTGCTTGTCCTCGTCCTTCACTGTAATGTACACGCCTCCCTCTGTGGGCACAGGAAGCTCTGTGGCCAATCTAGCCTTCAGGTAGGCCGCAGAGGCCCTGACGTGGGAACCCATGACCTCTCCCGTGGATTTCATCTCAGGACCTGGAGCGGGATCGAGCCCCCTAAGCTTGATGAACGGAAATACCGGGGCTTTGACGCAGACTGCGTCAGTCTGGGGATCCGGGATTTCCAAGTCTGAAAGCCTCTCTCCAAGAGCCACCCTGGCGGCTATCCTAGCAAGAGGGATTCCAGTGGACTTTGCTACAAATGGGAATGTGCGGGACCCCCTGGGGTTGACCTCCAGAACGTATAGGAGTTCATCATGGATTGCGAACTGGATGTTGTAGCACCCCCTGATGCCGAGCTCAAGACCGATTACCCTGGTCCACTCCTCCACCTGCTCTAGCAGAGAAGATGGGACATTTTGTGGAGGGATGAAACATGTCGAGTCTCCAGAATGGATTCCCGCTTCCTCTAGATGCTCCATTATTGCCCCCACTAGGACGTCTTCCCCATCACAAACTGCATCTACGTCAAGCTCCATTGCGTTCCCCAGGTACTTGTCTATCAGCAGAGGCCTGTCCGAAGAAAGGTATGCTTCCCTCATGTAGGACTCAAGCTGCTTGTAGTTGGAAAGTATCTCCATCCCCCTTCCTCCGAGCACGTATGATGGGCGGATTAGGACTGGGTAACCTATCTCGTTGGCAGCATGCCTCACGCCATCTGCTGTGGTCGCAGTTGCCCCGTCTGGCATCCTTAGGCCGCACCTATGTGCGAACTCCTCGAACCTCTCCCTATCGCTGGCCTCATCAACTGACTCGGCAGATGTCCCTTCCATGACCAGGTTCAGCCCCATACTGGAAAGATGCGGAATCTCATCGGATAAGGGGAGTGCGAGGTTTATTGCAGTCTGCCCGCCAAACTGCAGCAGGATTCCTGTGGCGTCCTCCCTGAGCAGCACCTCGCAAACGGATTCCAGTGTGAGCGGATCAAAGTACAGTCTGTCACTAGTGTCGAAGTCGGTGGAAACTGTCTCGGGATTGTTGTTGATGATTATAGCCTCGTGGCCAAGGTCCTGGATTGCTCCTGCTGCATGGACGCATCCGTAGTCGAACTCGATTCCTTGGCCTATTCGTATTGGCCCTGAGCCGACAACGGCAATTCGTTGTTTTACAGAGGAAGCCAGCCCTGGAACATAATCTACCCCAGATTCTGCTGAACCTCCCTCGTAGGTCGAGTAGTAGTAAGGGGTAACCGCAGCGAACTCAGCCGCGCATGAGTCCACCATCCTGAACCTTGGATGGACGCCAAGCTCATGCCTACGCAGCCTTACTGCCGTCTCATCCTCCCCTGCCTGAAGTGACTTGAAACCGGCTTCCGGAAACCCTGCGAGAGCGTCAGAAATGTGCAAGTCAGTGAATCCTGAGCCCTTCCAAGACCTCATCTCAGGTCCTGGGATCCCGGCCGGCCTCATCCCAATTTCACCGGCTGCCCTGATCTCCGTCTCTATGGCAGCTAACCTTTCGAACCTGCGAAGGAACCACCTAGTCATACCCCCAGTCAAATCTCTAACGTCCTCTATAGAGTACCCTCTCCTGAAAGCCTCAATGACTGCCCCCAGTCTCCTGTCAGTAGCTACTCTAAGCCAGTCCTCTAGGAGGGCCGTAGGCAGCTTCTCCGAGGCCCTTTCGTCCATGGTCTCTCCATCGGAAGCATCCGACATCGAGAGGGGTCTTGGATGGGGCTTCCCATACTCCAAACTAGCCCATGCTTTGAGGCAGGCCTCCTCGAAGGACCTCCCTATCGCCATGACCTCCCCTGTTGACTTCATCGAGGTGCCGAGGGTCCTGTCTGCAGTGCGGAACTTGTCAAAGGGCCACCTTGGAATCTTGACCACGCAGTAGTCCAGAGTGGGTTCGAAGGCTGCGGTTGTTCCCTCGCCTGTAATAGGGTTTGGGAGCTCGTCCAGCGTATACCCCACAGCAATCAGCGCGGCCATCCTTGCTATGGGGTATCCCGTTGCCTTGGAAGCCAAGGCGGATGACCGAGATACTCGGGGGTTGACCTCTATGACTCGGAAATCCCCATTTGACTGGTCTACTGCGAACTGTACGTTGCACCCTCCTTTGATGTTGAGCCTCCTAATCAGCTTGAGTGCCGCATTCCGCAGAATCTGGTGGTCCTGATCGGAAAGGGTCTGTTGAGGGGCTACTACTATGGATTCCCCGGTGTGGATGCCCATCGGATCGATATTCTCCATAGTGCAAACAATGATGGCGTTGTCTGAACCGTCCCTCATTACTTCGTACTCATGTTCCTGCCACCCTAGGATGCTCTCCTCAATTAGCACCTGCCCTATTGCAGAATGAAGGATGCCCTGGCTAGCTATCTCGACAAGCTCCCCCATATTGAATGCGGTACCCCCTCCCAAGCCACCCAGAGTGAATGCTGGCCTGACAAGAAGCGGGAACGAGCCAAGCTCCTCTGCTGCAGAGATAACCGCCTCAATCGAGTCGCAAGCAAGAGCCTTGCAGACAGGCAGGTCAATCTCCTCGCACACCTTCTTGAAAAGGTCCCTGTCCTCAGCCTCGTCTATAGCTGCAAGGTTGCATCCGATAAGCTCCACACCAATCTCGTCCAGGGTTCCGTCCTTTGCCAGTGCGGAGGCTATGTTCAGTGCTGTTTGGCCCCCCATCCCTGCCAGCAATGCGTCTGGCTTCTCAGACTCCATGATCCTCTTTACTACCTCTGGGAGTAGGGGCTCGATGTATATCCTGTCTGCCATCTCTGGATCGTTTTGAATCGTGGCCGGATTGGAGTTCACGAGAATCACTTCGTATCCGTCTGAGCGAAGTGCCCTGCATGCCTGCGATCCCGAGAAGTCGAATTCAGCAGCCTGACCTATCCTGATAGGCCCGCTTCCCAGGATTAGTATCCTCTTGAGATCGTCTCGGCGAGGCATTAGGAGCCTCCTCTGCTTGTCACCAATTCTGCCTTGGTCATACCCAAATATTCAGCAACCATCTGCTGGAATCTGTCGAAGAGCGGAGATGCGTCGTGTGGGCCCGGGCATGCCTCTGGGTGGAACTGGATTGTGAAGGCTGGCTTGTCCAGAAGGTCGAGCCCCTCAACGGTACCATCGTTCGAGTTTACGTGTCTGACTCTGAAGTCCGCTCCCAAGACATTCTCGGATGGGTCGGAGCATGATCCGCTTGGGTGGGGTGCAAGCATCCCCTTCACTGGGTCCTCGACAGCGAATCCATGGTTTTGGCTAGTTATGTGCACTCTTCCGGTCTCTAGATCCATTACTGGTTGGTTCGAACCCCTGTGCCCATAGCGGAGCTTGTACGTCCTAAGCCCTGCTGCCAGGCCCATAAGCTGGTGGCCCAAGCAAATCCCCATGACAGGCATGCCCTGCCTGACTGCGGATGCCAGGGTCTTGCGGGCATCTGTAGCCGCCCCGGGGTGTGCAGGATCTCCGGGCCCGTTAGAAGCGAATAGAGCATCAGGGGACCAGTCTCTGGAAATCTCATCAAGAGTAATTGTTGCAGGGCACCAGACAACCTCGAACCTAGTGCAAAGCTCGCGGAGAATGTTGTGCTTGATTCCACAGTCAATTGCTGCTAGCCTTGGCAGGCGTTCTCCATTGGCATCCTTTGCACCGGGATTCAGTAGTACTGGTTGGTCGCATGTTACTAGGGATACCAAGTCGTCTGCATCCGGAGGCGTCATCTCGTCCAGTATGATCTCCATCTCGTCCAGTCTCTCGGAGGGGCCGAACACGCATAGCAACGTACCATGCTCCCTTACCCTCCTGGTCAGTGCCCTGGTGTCGATTCCTTCTATCCCCGGAACATTATGTGAGACGAGGAGGTCGTGTATGCTCCCGACCGAGTCCCTGTGATCCGGAAAAGGCATGTGCTGCCTGCATACCACGCCTCTGGGATGGACTGAGGAGGACTCCGAAATACCCGGGATGATCCCATAGTTTCCCAGCAAGGGGTAAGTGAAAGTGAGTACTTGGCCCGCGAATGATGGATCGGTTAGGCTCTCTTGGTATCCGCACATCCCCGTGGTGAAAACCAACTCCCCCTCTGCTATCTCCTCGGCCCCGAATAGCTTGCCGTCGAAACGGGTTCCGTCTGCAAGTAGTAGGGTACCGCTCGAACCGCTAGGTTGCTCTGAACCGCCTGACTCTACCAAAATGTCGGCCGCATCGGGGAACGAGGGAGGGGAGTGAACCCCATTTACGCCAGCGCCGGGGCAGAAGCCCCCGTCTACTGGAGTCCCCGACATCAGCAACGCTGCCCTAGTGCGACTCTTAATCATTCAGTGGAGAGACGTTGTTCTATTGTCGCTAAGTCACTCATCATCATCACTGATTACTACCTTATTCCTAGCTGATGGTAGGACTTTCATATGTCCGCCTTCGAATCTCGATGCCTCATCCACTGGTCCAAGCCAGGAGTCTAGGAAAACTGCCAGGGCAGCTACCTCCGAGTGTGGCTGGTTCCCTATGGAAACATTGTGATGAGAAATGTGGTAAGCCTCTGGTGGGACCTTTGTCCCCCCCACCACAACAATTGCTGGCTTATCGACGGGTATGGACGGAGTCACTTCTCTCCAAGGCTCCCCATACATGGTTAGATGGACGATAGTTGCCTCTCCGGACTTAGATACTCTCCTGAGGAATGACATTGGATTGGGCTCGTACCTGCTCTCGAAATACCCTCCAAATCTCTCCGTTACTGACCCCCATGTGTCAAGGGCAGATGGGTCCTCATCACCGGACAGAATTACTTCGTCGGCTCCGAAGGCTCTTGCAGTGAGGCCTAGATGGGAGGTGATTCTCTTATCTCTGTCTCGCCTATGCCCTAGTCTGAGTACGGACAGCCTAGGGGGGTGGTCGCGACCCATGGTTCACGCGTAAGGCGGTGACTCATCAGCCTGACCCTCCGAGGGGTCGGCACTCATGGAGGGGAAAACCTCGACCCCCATATTGAGCATGCTCGCTCTGACCCATTGCAGGAGCAGTGCATCGAACATCATATGGGAGGCAAATCCGACCATGGCTGCTAGAACCAGTACCCTCCCCGTAGCGAAGAGGGCGTCGCCCTCCAATTCGGAATAGTTCATGAGAACTGGTTCGACGATGTAGAAAATTGCCAGAACTGCCAGAGCCCCGCCGATCTGAGACATGGTTGCGTTACCCCTCTCCCTGCCTATTCCCGTGAATAGAGTTGCAGCGATAACCAGAATCGGGACGATTAGGCTCACGGTTCCGAAGTCAAATGAACCGAGAATGGATTTTGGGATTTCGGAGTCCTGGACTGTTTCAGAGCCCTTGCTAACGGTGATCCACCACCAGAGTGCGCTAGAAATGAACAGGGCACCCGATGTCCTGGCACGCTGAGTAATCATATCCCTCACATGATGGGCATCTCGTGGCTTAAGCCTCTGTACTATCGAGTCCAGAATAAACAGTGTCTCGGGATCGTGCGAGGGTTCTGAGTCATCTACGGGCTGGACATCATTGGCGTCATGCGACTCATCCTCACCCAGAACCATCGCTCGATTGCCCCTCCGTCACATCATAAAGCAATCGTCGTTTGCGATGGCTAGATGGCCGACTGGCGACCTATGATAAAACGCCGGGAAGATGGTTTTCCCCGCATAATGGGGGTTGTGAACGCCACTCCCGACTCCTTTCACCCCGGGTCAAGATGCAACAGCACTACTGAAGCGGTAAACAGAGCGGTGAAGATGGCCAATGATGGGGCGGATTGGATAGATGTGGGAGGGGAGTCGACCAGGCCAGGAGCAAAGCCGGTGCCGATAGAAAATGAGTTGGCGAGGGTGCTTCCAGTAATCAGGGGCATCAGGGATGAGCTGCCTGAAGTCTGCATATCAGTTGACACCAGAAGGTCAGAAGTAGCTAGACAGTGCTTGGAAGAGGGTGCTGAAATGGTCAATGACGTATCCTCCCTTGGTGACGAAGCAATGCTGGGTATTGTTTCGGACTTCGGATGCCCGGTGTGTCTGATGCACATGCAGGGCCTACCGGAAAACATGCAAGATGACCCGAGATATGGGGACGTGGTGACAGAAGTCAGGGATTTTTTTGCGGATGCAACAGAAAAAATGTTCGACTCTGGTGTCGAACCCAATCAGGTAATCGTTGATCCAGGAATCGGCTTTGGTAAAAGGCTGGAACACAACCTAGCCCTTCTCTCATCTGGCAGGGAGATAGTTCCCGATGAAAGGATGGGACTCATGTGGGGAGTGAGTAGGAAGAGCATGATTGGCGAGCTCCTTGGGCGTTCGAATAGCGAGGACCGTCTTTACGGCACACTTGGAGTTGGGGCCAAAGCATTCGAGAAGGGAGTGGATATAGTCAGGGTCCATGACGTTGTGGAGCATGCTGACATGTTCTCGGCGATGTCTTCAGTGAGGTGAATAGGTGTCGGAGGCTAGCAAGAATATAGTCGAGGTTGACGAGGGCCTTAGGCTACTGGGTACTGCTCACGTCAGTAGCGAGTCAGTTGAACTGGTTAGACGCCATATCAGGGAATGGGAGCCCGATGTGGTTGCCGTAGAGCTATGTCCCTCCAGATTGGCGGCTTTGACCGATCCTGAGGCACTTGACTCCGAGGACCTGCTCAAAATTATCAAAGAGGGGAGGTCCGTGATGATACTCCTTCAGTCGGCCCTAGCAACACAACAGAGGAAGATGGGGATGTCAACGGGCGAGAAGCCCGGAGCGGAGCTGCTTGCAGCAGTTCGTGCAGCCGAGGAGTCGGATGTTCCGGTAGAGATGATTGACAGGGACGTGGTAGTGACACTTCGAAGGGCATGGAAAAAGATGGGCTTTCTAGAGAAGTGGAGGGTGCTAAATGCATTACTTTGGGAAGAGGACGAGGAAGACGATCTCTCCATCGACGAATTACTTGGTGACTCGGACCTTCTCAGCAAGATGATGGAGGAGGCCAGAGAAGTTGCCCCTGGGGCAGGAGAGGTTCTCATTGACGAACGGGATGCCTTCCTAGCAGGGAGGATTCAACAGATAAGGGGTAAAGGGAAGGTTCTCGCAGTGGTGGGGGCGGGTCACATTTCTGGTGTCATTCGTAACTTGGGTGAGCCAGCCATGGAGAGCACATCCAGACTAGCGGAATTAGGGAGGCAACCGGAAAAGACCGTTTGGCCCAATTTACTAATGGCGGCAATCCCGATATTCCTGCTTGGTGCAGTCTCATGGATGGCCTACAATGGCGAGATGGGGGCCCTAAAGCAGACAGCTCAGACGTGGCTTGCATTGAACGCGATTCTAGCAGGACTAGGGGTGCTGATTGCTAGGGGTCACCCGCTTTCAATACTGGTGGGGGCAATTGCTTCCCCGATAACCTCGTTGAATCCGACACTAGCGGCCGGGTGGTTCGCCGGTTACACCCAACTCAAGGTCGATCCGCCAACCGGAAAAGACGCCCAGGACTTCCTAGTCCTGGATGAGGTCTCTCTGTTCTGGAGAAACAGGGTGGGCCGGGTGCTCATGGTGACTGCACTGGGGAATATCGGATCGATGGCAGGTGCATGGCTGGCAGGGGGGGCCATTCTGGGACTCCTGATTGGTTGACACCGAATCATTTAGCGTGAGTACCCCATGGAAGGGACGGAGCATGACAAACTACGGATTCGTAATCGACAACAGAACCTGCATAGGTTGCCACGCGTGTACCGTGGCATGCAAGTCAGAGCATGACGTTCCGATAGGGGTCAACAGGACTCACGTGAAGTACATCGAGAAGGGATCATACCCCCACTCAACAAGAGAGTTCAGTGTCCACAGGTGCAACCATTGCGAGGACTCCCCATGCACGACAATTTGCCCCACAACAGCCCTATTCACAAGATCGGACGGGATTGTTGACTTCGATGATGATAGGTGCATTGGCTGCAAGTCATGCATGCAGGCCTGCCCATACGACGCGTTATACATAGACCCGAACAAAGGTACTGCTGCGAAGTGCAACTACTGCGCACATAGGATAGAGAACTCATACGAGCCTGCGTGCGTAATTGTCTGCCCAACCGAGTCGATCGTATCAGGAGACCTGGACGACCCAGAGTCCAGGATTTCCCAGATTGTGTCTACTCAAAACACGACAGTAAGGAAGCCGGAGTCTGGGGCCAATCCAAACGTGTACTACATCGAGGCCAGCGAAGAGATGCTAGACCCCGGTGCCACGGAGGTCACTGCTTCAGGGATGTGGACAGAGCAGGCTTTCGGTGTTGGGCATTTCGCAAAGTACGCAGAGAGCAGACTCGAGGGGGCCGACACAACTTCAATGATCGTTCAGCTTGCACTTGAGAAGAAGGCAAAACAGGCAGCCCCGAGGGACCAGGCCATAATCAGGGACGTAATGGAAAGACTGTCTGACGAGTCTGGGGATGCGAAGAGAACCTACGACCAGCCAAGCAAGGGAGTACTATGGGGGTGGGAGGTCTCGGCATACATCTGGACGAAGGGGATATGCTCCGGGACATACGTCGTAGCAGTTCTAGCAATGCTCCTCGGACTGGTGGAAATGACAGATGGCCTCTGGGCGCTCACCATCGCAGTAGGAGTAATCTTCCTTGGTCTGACTGGAATTCTACTCGTAATCGACCTTGACAGGCCCGAGAGGTTCCTCTACGTACTTCTAAGGCCAAATTGGGACTCTTGGCTCGTTAAGGGTGCATTCATCCTCTCCGGATATGGAGGGGTTCTGGCCGCAAGCGGAGCCGTACTTGTTCTGGACTTGGACAGGTCCCTTCTGACAATTCTTGCCATTGCTGGCGTTCCACTTGCGGTCCTGACGGGAGTTTACACTGCATGGTTGCTCATGCAGGCTAAGGGCAGGTCTTGGTCACAAGACACCCTCTTACCTGCGAAGTTCCTATTGGAGACACTGGTGGCAGGAGCGGCAGTCTTCGTACCGCTTGCAACCATGGAACCATTGGCAATCGGCATAGGGGCAGTGGTACTGGCTGCAGTCCTACTGCATGACAAGAGGCTTGTTGTGAAACCGCAGATGGAGCCATTGCTGTGAGGTGCTAATGTGGGGAGGACTTTCATCGAGGGCATCGCTCAGAAGCTAAGGATAATTCCAGACCTTGATCGCGAGAGGGCAAAAGGAGCAAGTGGCCCTCTCAGGACATTCCCGGATCCTCACGAGTGGCACGACCACATCGAGTTGGATGCCAACGAGTGGCCGAAGATGGTCGAGAAGAGGTACTCCCTTGTGCCCACGACCTGCTTCAACTGCGAGTCTGCTTGCGGCCTACTAGCCTACGTGGACAAGGAGTCTGGACAGGTATCCAAGTTCGAGGGCAACCCCCACCACCCGGGGAGCAGGGGCAGAAACTGCGCCAAGGGGCCCGCGACAATCAACCAAATCAACGACACTGAGAGGATTCTGCACCCCATGAAGAGAGTCGGACAGAGGGGGGATGGTGGTTGGGAGACAATTAGTTGGGAGCAGGCATTGGACGAAATCTCGTCGAAAATCAGGGATTCGCTAAAGACCGGTGCTAAGGACCGAGTGGTCTACCATGTTGGCCGTCCGGGCCACGAAGGATACACAAACAGGGTCCTAAAGGCGTGGGGAGTCGATGGCCACAACAGCCACACAAACATCTGCTCTGCGGGGGCAAGAACCGGTTACGCGCTCTGGCACCGGCATGACAGGCCCTCGCCGGATCACTCTAACGCCAAGGTAATCC
Organism: uncultured Candidatus Poseidoniales archaeon; assembly: GCA_964414525.1. GTDB lineage: Archaea > Thermoplasmatota > Poseidoniia > Poseidoniales > Thalassarchaeaceae > UBA36. The sequence continues at coordinate 54,329 of CAYPWN010000002.1, forward strand.
TGCTAACCTCCTCTCACCTAGAGACTGGCCATTACTTCAATCCACATGCGCAGAGGATTCTGGAGGGCATGATGGATGGGGCCAAGCTAGTCGTGATTGATCCAAGGCTATCCAACACAGCTGCGATGTCTGACCATTGGGTCCCTACTTGGCCCGGATCAGAGACTGCCCTTTTCCTAGCATGGGCCAGTATGATTCTTGAGCGTGATATGTATGACAGAGATTTCATGGAGAACTGGGTTAACTGGCAAATGTGGATGGAGGCAGAACATCCTGACGAGCCAATGGATTTCGACCGTTTCATCTTCCTACTGAAGGAGGAGTACTCGGAGTATACCCCCGAGTTCGCAGCAAACGAGTGCAGAATACCTGTGGAACAGGTAATAGAAGTGGGGGAGCTAGTCGCTGGGGCTGGCAAAAGGCTCTCCACACACGTCTGGAGGGCTGCTGCGATAGGAAATCTGGGCGGTTGGCAGGTCAGCCGGACCCTGCACCTGCTGAATGTACTGACGGGGAGCGTGGGTACGGAGGGGGGGACTTCTCCGAACTCCTGGTCCAAGTACAAGCCGGAGCTGTTCGACGTTCCTCCGGACCCCGACGGGTGGAACGAGCTACACTTCCCCCCAGAATACACGCTCTCACACTACGAGATGAGTCACATACTCCCCCACCTAGTCAAGGATGGTAGAGGGTCTATGGACGTCTACTTCACTAGAGTCTTCAACCCGGTATGGACGTACCCGGACGGTTTCTCCTGGATAGAGATGCTTCAGAACGAGGAGTCAGTTGGGTGCCACGTGGCCCTGACGCCGACATGGAATGAGACCGCTTTCTTCGCGGACTACGTCCTTCCAATGGGGCACGCATCCGAGAGGCATGACGTCAACTCGTATGCGACTAGCTCGGGAAAGTGGGTCGCCTTTAGGCAGCCAGTTCTTAGGGAGTACGCTAGAAGAGAGGGACGAGAAGTAGAGTTCACACACGAGGTGAATCCCGGGGAGGTCTGGGAGGAGGACGAGTTCTGGAACGAGCTGTCATGGAGGATCGATGATGGCACGATGGGGATTCGGGAGCACTTCATGAGCCCCTACAGGGAGGGCGAGAGAATCACCATCGACGAGTACTACCAGTACATGTTCGAGAGGGTCCCGGGGCTCCCTGAGGCAGCTGATGCGGAAGGAACAGACCCCCTTGGCTACATGAGGAAGCATGGTGCATTCCTGATAGAAGAGGCTACCTACGGAAAGCACGAGGAGGAGGGTTGGCCCACCCCCAGCGGGAAGCAGGAGCTCTACTCGAACAGCATGGTTGAGTTCGGATACCCAGAGCACTCGATACCACATTACAGAATCAAGAGCCACGTCCATCCTGACAACCTGAAGGGTGAGGACGAGTACTGCCTCCTCCCCAACTTCCGCCTACCTCAGCACATCCACTCGAGGTCTGCCAACGCGAAATGGCTTGCAGAGATAGGCCATCGGAATCCATTGTGGGTACACCCCAATGACGCTGAGAAGCTAGGGGTGGGGGAGGGGGACCTGCTGAAGGTGGAGACGGAGATAGGATGGTTCATCGACAAGGT
>CAYPWN010000003.1:0-54339 GCA_964414525.1 uncultured Candidatus Poseidoniales archaeon
GACTCCCTCCAGTTCGACGGTGAAGGAGCTCATTCTGCTGATTGCCTCTGCGAGCTTGGATGCCCGGATGTGGTCTTCAGATAGTCGTTCTATATTGTTCTCTAAAGCATAAATCCCTGCGGCAGCAAGAATCCCCGACTGCCTCATCCCCCCTCCGAAAGTCTTCCTCCACCAGTGAGACTTGGAAATGGTTTCGTGATCCCCGACCAGAACTGACCCCACTGGAGCCCCTAGGCCCTTGGACAAGCAAATGGAAATCGTATCGAAATCTCGAACCATCCTTGCAGCATCCACCCCACTACCAATCACGGCATTGAACAAACGTGCGCCATCCAAGTGAGTGCGGCAGTCGTTATCATGAGCGACTTTGCATATCTCATCCAATGTTTTTTGCTCGTAAATTGAGCCTCCCCCTACGTTGGCAGTGTTCTCAACGCATACCAATTTACAATCGGGAAAATGAGAGTTACTTCCAGCAGTTTTCCTAATCGCGTCTTGGACGCCATTGGACGTCATCTGCCCCCAGTCGCCGTCAACTAGTGAAACGGAGCATCCGGCCAGGGATGCATAAGCACCTGATTCCCACAGGTAGATGTGGCTCTGGCGATGGGTGACGATCTCATCGCCGTGGTTCGTTTGCGTTTTTATTGCGACATTGTTCGACATGGTTCCAGAGGGGACGAAAATGGATGCCTCCTTTCCAAGCATACCAGCGACCATGTTTTGCAGTTGAATCACTGTAGGATCGTCACCCCAAACATCGTCCCCCACTGCGGCATTTGACATCGCCTCCCTCATGGGCGGAGTTGGTTGAGTTACTGTGTCACTTCTCAGGTCGACCCTGTCACTTGGGTAGTCCCTCATGGGTCGACCGGGAGGAGGGATTCACATAACTGGTGCTATTGTGCGCCTATCACTTCTTCCTCAGGTCCTCTGAGTACATGTACGCCTTACCTCGTCCGCCACCACCTGATTTCTTCTTGCTTGAGATGTAAAGTACTGCCATGGTCCCTAAGACAATGGCGGGTACCCCGTACATCAGAATAGCCATCCAGAGTGGCCTTTCCACCTTTGTGCACTCGGTCTGGCCCATCATCTCCTGCTCCTCGCCGGAAGGGCACTTTGTCTGCTCTGCAGAGCCGGCCTCTGAGACGAAGTGGCCCGAGTCTGCCGGCTGGCAGCCTATGGCCCCGGAAGCGGGTTGGAAGCTGCCGGGCTGGCATGGTACCTGTGATGTGGCCCCGGTTGAGCCGACGAAGTTTCCTGGGTCTGCGGGAATGCAGCTCTCCTGGCCCTCCGACGGCTGGTATTTGCCAGACTTGCAGCTGGTCTGAGACGAGGCTCCCTCTTCGGGGACGTGGTGCCCTTTCATTGCTGGAGTGCACGTTTCCTGCCCTCCGTAAGGCTGGTACTCCCCCTTAGGGCAGGGGGTCTGGCTCGAGGAGCCCGATGCTGATTCGTAATTGCCTGGATCTGTGAGCTCGCATCCTGTCTGACCTGGCTGTTCCTGGAATGTCCCGGGCTCACAGGGAGTCTGCGATGCGGCTCCTGTCTCGTTAACGAAGTGGCCTGGAGAGGCGTCCATGCAGATTTCCTGGCCCTCTGGTTTGTACTTCCCAGCAGGGCACGCCGATGTCGAAGAGCCGTCTGGGCTGGCCGTCTGACCGGGTGGGGGGTCCTCGCATCCCTGGGAGCCGTTTTCCGACTGGTACTGCCCGGGTGGGCACGGAGTCTGGCCTGTAGCACCGTCGAGGTCTACGTAATTTCCAGGCTCCGCTTCGGTGCACTCTGACTGACCTGGGGCATCTGAGAAAGTCCCAGCAGGGCAGGGGGTCTGTGAGGTGGATCCGGATTCGGAGGCATAGTGCCCCGGTTCTGCCTCTAGGCAAGATATCTGGCCTGCCTGGTCTTGGTATGTTCCAGGAGCGCATGGTATCTGTTCCGTGGTTCCCTCCGCATCGGAATAGTACCCGGGATAGGTCTCCAAGCACGATTCCTCCCCCGCTATTGGTTGGAATTCTCCTGGTTGGCATGGCGACTGCGAAGTCTGCTGTAGCCCCATTGCGTAGTGGCCAGGTGAAGCGTCGGTGCAATTCGCCTGCCCGATTTGGGAGGAGTAGGTTCCAGATGGGCACTGGTCCTGAGCGGTAGAGCCCTCAGAAGCCGCATAGAACCCTGGATTGGTGTCGAAGCATGACGCCATCCCTGTAAGCATCTGATACGTTCCAGCCGGGCAAGGCGTCTGCTGATGAGCCCCGAAATCTGCCACGAAGTAGCCCGCGCTTGCAGTCAGGCATGCGGATGCTCCGGAAGACGGTTGATATGTGCCGGAAGAGCACTGAGTCTGGCGAATCGATGCCTCCCCGGATGAGTAGTTGCCCGGGGATGCATCCAAGCAAGAGCCCTGTCCGTAGTCGGGCTGGTAAGTTCCAGGAGTGCACTGCGTCTGCGAAGTGGAGGCTTGCTCTCCCACGTAGTGGCCAGGACTCGCACTAATGCAACTGGTTTGGCCCGAGGTGGGTTGGAACGTGCCTAGGTTGCAAGGAAACTGCTCGTATGGTTCAATTCCGTCTGCGTAGTGTCCAGGGCTAGCATCTATGCACGTGTCATCAGATGCGTATGTGCCTGCGGGACAGCCGTCCGGGAAGGGGTCGAAAATGTTGACTATGCCATCGGCGTCGTTGTCTCTCTCGCTCATTATTGCGTGTCTACCGGGGCCGAGATCGACGTAGGCCGGCACATCGCTGTCGACACCCTCCCCCAGCCCAAGCGATCCCTCTCCATGTGCTCCCCAGCAGTATACTGACGCGTTGGTAGCTACAGCACAGGTATGGCGGGCACCCGCAGAAATCTCGGCCACACCGAGTCCGGATGGCATGGAGACGATTACAGGGGTTGTGCTGTTGTTTGTGGTTCCGTCTCCTAACTGCCCGTAATCGTTCCAACCCCAACAGGCCGCGCTACTGTCGTCGAGAATTGCGCAGGTGTGTCCTAGTCCTGCGTCTATAGAAATCGCCGTCCTGCCCGTTGGAAGTTGTGCGGCTCTAGGGTAGGTCGAGTTGTTGGTGGTGCCGTCTCCGAAAGTACCGTATTGGTTGGTCCCCCAGCAATGTACCGTGCCGTCATCGAGGATGGCGCAGGTGTGGAAGGATCCGAGATCAAGTGCTACAAGTGAGCGGTTCGTTGGGAGCACGGAGATGGGAGTGGGGGCGTTCCTGTCGTTGTAGGTCCCATCACCGAGGTTGCCGTTGAAGTTCTTCCCCCAGCACATCCCGCTACCGTTGTCGAGTACTACGCATGTTGAGTCGTAACCAGCGTTGATTGATACTGCATGCCGCCCAGTGGGGAGCTCTATTTGTGTTGGGGCGTTTCTGGCATTGTTGTCACCGGTTCCTAACTGGCCGAGCTCGTTGTTACCCCAGCACCAGACGCCCATGTCGGGTTCCGTAATGGCGCAAGTGTGATGCATCCCGGTGACAACGGTGACGAAGGTCCTGCTACCCGCCATAACAGAGGGTCCATGTGGTTGCCAACAAGCGCCAAAGCAACTAATGTGACCGTGCCCGATCTGACCATCGCTGTCCTCCCCCCAGACGTAGACGGTGCCGTTTGACGTGAGGGCGGGGGTGTGATGGCCGTCGGGGCTCGTCTCGACCACGTCAGTAAGGCAACAGGATTCTGAGTCGACTTGGTTGACACCGTCTGGTGTATGTGTGTTCTGGTTGTTACTGTTACCCAAGTATCCTGTCGAGCCTCTTCCCCAGCACTTCATCTCATTGTTGTCCATCACCACGCAGGTGTAGTTGTAAGCTGCCCCTATTGCAGTAAGGGAGTGTATTGAGCCAACCGTTGAGCCTGGGAAGTTGAGGCCTGAATGGGTTTCCATTGCGAGGGCCTCATCTTCCAGTTCCCCTCTGTTTTCTGGTTGGAACCCAGTAGACGCTGACATTCCGAGGAATAGTAAGGTAAGCGCCAATGAAAGGGCTTTGTTGTTTGTGGGCTGGTCGCTCATAACACTCGAGGGGGATTGTAAGTATTAACGGTTTTTCGGAAGCACACAGAGGGGTAAGTTTGCATAAAGGTCAAGCTAATTTGTGTGTAGCCTCACGGCGGGCTATGCCAGAGGAAAATGCCGAGCACGTTGAGTCATTCCTATCGGACAACTGCCCCCCGATGGGGATCTACGAGACCCTGTACGCCTTCAGGGACTCTTTCGGCGGATTCATGGGGACGGAAGGCACGCATCCCTGGTCTCAGGGATTCCCCCTCACAACGCCACTCGAGAAGTTTGGAGGGCCTTCGCTGCCTGAGAGCGTCGAAGTCACGTGGGAGGATCGCTTCTATCCCAAGGCCTGGGGACATCCGGAATTACGCGATGCCATATCTGAATACTACAACTCCCAATACGGCTCCAATATCACACCCGAGAACGTCATGGTCTTCGCTGGAGGGAGGCCCGGAATATACACCGTTATGGCTTTCCTAAAAGAGAAAGTGCAGGTCAGCATAGGGAACATCGAATGGCCGGCTTACCTCGACATTATGGAGCAGACAAAGACCCAGTTCGAGATAGTCCCCTTTACCAAAGAGAACGGCTTCCATCCTGACAACTCAGAATACTTCGACCGCTCGGCCCTAGGAGAAAATAGGTTCCTGATGCCAGTTATTTCCAACCCCCAGAACCCGTCTGGCCAGACACGCTCGGGAGATGAGCTCAGGAGGCTAATTCAGATGGCCGAGCAGCCCGGGAACGGCATACTCCTTGATGAGGCATACGAGATGTTCCATTCTCCCTCCGTAAGTGGAATAGAATACGTGAATGACCTGGACAACAGCAACGTGTTCATCGCCGGAGCCTGCACGAAGGGGCTGCAGTCTCCAGGGATCAGGATTGGGTGGATGATCGCAAGCAAAACCAACATCGAGACGATGGCCAACTACTCTAGCTTCGGGATGGGTGGGGTGAGCCACCCCTCCCAGCACTATGCGCTCAAGCTCTTGGAGCCAAGTCGCGTAAAGAAAGCCCGGAAGGCTGTTGAGGAACACTACAACTGGCAGCGGGAGAGATACGGTAGGGCATTCGAGGAAATGGGGCTTGGGGTTTACACCGGCAACGGTGGATTCTACCACTGGCTCGAGTTGCCGGAGGGGATGTCGAGTGCAGAGCTCAACGATCGTCTCTTCAAAAGGGGTGCTGCAATCCTATGCGCCTTTGACTGCGACATGGCGCGTCCGCATTCCAAAGACCCAAGCTACGAGACGCCGTATTCCCGTTTCTTCCGCTTTTCATTCGGTCCTTTGTTGCCAAAAACGTTTGAATCCGACATACAAATTTTCAGTGAAGTTCTCGAAGAGTACAAACTAGATGCAAACGTGCAACAAAACTGAATTTGGTCAAATCCATAAATGATGGTTTTCCTGATGCGTCCGTGGCGACTGGACCTACTGCCGAACAGGCTGCTAAGGTAGCTAAGGCTACCTACAACCAATTCCTTGAGGAGCCTGAGCGATCGAAGCAGATCGCGAATATACCGAAGCTACTGAAAAAGTTCGAAGGGAACTATGGAACCATGGTAAAAGGGCTTCAGAAGAAGTACGGGAAAGCTACTCCAAATAAAGAAAAGAAGGCCGAGCCCGAGCCCGAGCCCGAGCCCGAGCCCGAGCCAGTTGAAGAGAAGCCAAAGAAGAAAAAGAAGGCACCATCCAAGGAGGCTGTAGACCCCGAAGAAGCAAAGGCGAAGGAAGCAGAAGCAAAGGCCGCGGCAGCAGAAGCAAAGGCTGAGTTGAAGGCAGCACAGAAGGCAAAGGCCGGTGAGGCAAAGGCAACCGCTAGTGCTGCCAAGGCAGTCGCGAAAGCGGAAGTTATGGCCAAGAAGGCCGAGGCTGGAAGAAAGGCTGCAGAGAAGCAAGCAGAGGCTGCGAAGAAGGCCCTGGAAGACCTGAAAACTTCCTCAAAACTATCACCAGAAGAACTGAAGGCGAAGGAGGCTGAGCTGAAGGCGAAGGCGAAGGAGGCTGAGTCTGCTGCAAAGTTGGCCACCAAGGATGCCAAGGATGCCATGGGCGAGGCAAAGAAGCTCGGTGCAGAAGTAGCCAAGGAGGGCAAGGCGGCAGCAAAGGCCGAGGCCGAGCTGAAGAAGGCAGAAATGGAGACCAAGGTCGCAGAGAAGCAGCTCAAAGCATCGGGGAAGGCCGCGTCAAAGGCAGAGCAGCAGTTGGAGCAGTTCAGGGCTAAGCGTGAGCTTGCTGAGTCCAAGATGGAAGACACGATGGCAAAGAAGCAGGTGGCGCTTGATAAGGCCAAGGGTGGCGCCCAGGAGGCCAAGGGCGCTCTCGAGGACGTCAAGGCCCAGATGAAGGACGAGATGAAGGCAGCAAAGTCCCTTGAGAAGGAAGTAAAGGCCAAGCAAAAAGAGATTGCCAAAGTCGAAGCCGAGGCTGATGCAGCCGCTAAGAAGAAGATTGAGGTAGAGAGGGAGATTGAGGAGAGCCAGAAGTTCAAGTCTGACACAACTAAGAGAGCGGAGCAAGTAGAGAAGGACATCGAAAAGATCCAAAGCGAGATGAAAGGTAAGGAAGAGGCCCTAGTTGGGGTGGAGACCGAGGCCCTAAGAGCTGAGAGGGAGGCAGCTGAGGCGGAGCTTAGGCTGAAGGCAAACCTCCTAGACAGGGAGGAGTTGATTCTTGAAAGAGTCGGCCTGAAGGCAGTTCAGGTCAACTGGGCCCAGATTGGCGAGTCCGAGGGACAGAAGTCCGATGATCTAACTCGAATTCAAGGGCTGGACGAATTCTCCCAGAAGAAGCTTAACGTTCTCGGTATCCACACATATGACCAGATCTCAAAGATGGACCCGGTAACTGCCGAGGTAGTTAACGACGCTCTAGAGTTTACACCCGGCAGAGTAGCCAAGATGATGTGGAGCCAGCAGGCAATGCAGCTAATGATCGAGCGCGGTCGCTGAATCACTCAACGGACGAATAGAAATTGAAGCCGCTCAGAGGGGGCGTGTACACGTGCAAGTTGATCAGATTGGAGTCCTCGTCGTTTGAGACCCTGTGTATATCGGGCTCGTCTGCCGCGCAAACCTCTCCCGGCTGGTATCTCCTTGTAGAAACTGGAGCCGCGAGACCGTCGCCGTTCGTCTGGTATACCGTCTCCGTGGAGACACCGGAAACGATCAGGAACGCGCAGTCGCTCCCGACATGGTCGTGTATCGGGGTGTCCTGTCCGGGAGTCCAGCATATAGCGACGAGCTCGTAATGCTCGTTCTTCTTGATGACGTTCCTCTGGTAACCGTCCTCGGAGTAACCAATACATTCCTCCAGAGCATCCGTGTTTATCTCTAAGCCGGATAGCCTTGAGTCCAGCTCGTCCAGACCAGGTCTCCTGTCGATTCCATCTAGCCAGTCTACAAGGCCTCTGATACCTTGGCATTGAGAGAGCAGCTCAGTGCGTGCCTCTTCTGGAAGTGGGGCCTGAGTGACCACGTCTATCCCAATCAGGACGTGCTCATGACTCTTCTGCAATATGAGCCAATTGGCCGTGGTTGGTGGAGTTCCTTGCTAGCTCAACAGAGGAAGGTCCCCGGTGATCTTGTCAATTTCCTTCCTAGTGCCCGGTCCGATGCCTACAACTGTCTCTGTACCAGGGGGTATCTCAGTGTGTCCCGCATCAGCCACTAGGTGACAGACCAAACCTGCCTTCTTAGCTCTAGAATGTGCCTTCTTGAGCGAAACTAGGTCTGGGACCTTGCATACAATCTTCCTGGCCCCACGTCTGAGGTACTTGTCCAGCGTTCTGGGGCTGGTTCGCTTAGCGAGTAGGACGCACTCTACAGCCGCATGTGAGCACTGCGCGGCAAGCTTTCCCTTCGAAAGCTGCAGGTCCTGCCTAGTCACAAGGACCATCGTTAATTCGTCAGTTTGGGACAAGGTCTCTCACCGATTTTCGTGTCGGGTCCTTCCTGTGCCTAAGCATCATATCTCCAAGAGGAACGGAGATCCAAGCTACGAATGCTACGTTGCCCGCTGCGTGGTAAAGATCGAAGACTAGCCCATTGAGAAGATAGGGTGCTAGCATAGAGGGTTCTGCATTTAGGAGGATGCTCAGGGATACAATCCAGTTGAAGGCAAAACCGGATGCAGCCGCAACTACGGCCAGTAGGTTAACCCTGAGTTCCCCGTCAACAATCAAACGATGCGCCAATGATGCTCCCACAACACCCAATGCACCCCAACCGAGTGCTTGGAAGATGGTCCATGGACCGTGTCCCAAGAACAGGACGTTTGAAGCTAGGGCAATTGTAGCTGCGAGCGCTAAGGCTCTGGGTGCTCCGTAGTAAGCTCCAGCCATTATCACCAGTACTGTCACTGGCTGGACGTTGGGTAGTGGTTCCATGAGAATCCTTCCAGAAACTCCGAAAACAACCAGGAGAGCCATCATTGTCCACTGGCTCTGATCCCTTAGTGAACGCTCGCTCCTCATCAGCGAGACCACTATTATGGAAAGAATTGCAGCATTGAGGAGAATGGTCTGAATCGGGGTGAGAGCAGAATTGTGGAAGTCGTACACTCATTCACCCCAGCACGCTGGAAGGCTCACACCACTTCATCGTTGCGAAAAACATTCGCTACCAAGTTCCTATGCTCCATGAGATGACGTCGCCCTCGGCCATCACTAAATCACCGATACCGACCATCGAAGTAGCGCCATTGTGGTCTAGGTTCCAGTAAGCCCCACCGAAGTCTCCTGTAATGCTGTTTGCGTTGAGGGATCCAATTGTGTGGACGAAGGGCCCCCACTCACCGACTTCGTACCCCACAGAGAGCTTCCCCCCTGCTGCTCTGGTGGAATCCATCATGAAATCCATGCCTCCAGTGTATCCATCGAAACCTCCGACGCAAGCCCCCGTTCGGTTGAAATCCTCGTTGACCCCCAGAGTTTCCCCGTCCTTGTCAATCATAGTCACTCCTAGAGTAAAATCCCGATGGGGGTAATCATCAGGGAAGAAGGCGCATATGACCTGCTTATCGTCCCATTTCGTGGGAAGGCCATCGTGCGATGATTCGTTGTCATCGACGTATCTGGAGGCTTCTTGCGACAATCTATCTTGAATTCCCGGGGCTGCAATAATTACTAGCAGCAATATCACGATTGAGGCGGGCTTGAGAAGTTCTGACATGGATTTTGAGGCGAGAAAATAGGGTCTATCAAAGTAACTAATAATGAAAATCAAGGTTGCTAGTTATTATTCATTAATTTCGCCGATTTTCTCCCTCAGAATCCGGCTAACTGCCTTTCCGTCCGCCGAGCCGCCAAGCTTCTGCATCACCTCGCCCATCAACGGCCCCATTGCCCCCAAACCTCGCTCCTTGACGAATTCCTCCCTCCCTCTGAGAATCTCTTCCACTGCATCCTCAATGGAAGACGAGTCAGCGGGAACGAATCCCCGCGACTGCGCTTCCGATGCCATCCAATCCACAATTCTGTCGATATCTCCTTCGATTGATTCGCTAAGCAGCTCCTGTGCCCCTTCTCTGGTTATTCTGCCATTTTCTCTTAGGTATACAGACGCGGCTAGAGAGTTTGGTTTGTCTGTACCATGCTCCAAGATGGCACTAGCCCATGCCTTGGGTACTAGATCTAGCTGGCCCCCTATCCCACTAAAGAAAAGGTCGTCAGTCTCACCGTTCAGAAGTGCCTCCACTTGGTTGGAGGACAGTCCCAGTCCCTGTAGTCTGCTCGTCCTCTCCTCTACTGTCATAGGGAGGTTCTCGCAGATTGATTCCCATCGCTCTTGGGTTATCTCCATCACTGGTACATCAGTCTCAGGGTACATCCTGGCACCTCCTGGGAGGGGCCTAAGCGATGTCGTTGTTCCATCCTCGGGTTTTCCCCTTCGAATTACGACGTTCCTGACTTCTCTTGGGATTCTGTGGTATGCGAGTCTAGCTCTGGAAACCACTGCTTCCAGAGCAAGCTCCGCCTGCCAAGAGGGCGCAACACATATGACAAAAGCGTCCGATTGAGTGAGTGAAAGTTCCACCCTAACGGATTCCACGTCTTCTTCTGAAATTCCATATGCTGGAAGTTCGTCTGAGTGGAAAATCCCAGCGACCCCTGCTAGTTTTGCAGAGCTGGAGAGTTCCCTGCCTAGTCTGGGCATCTGGGCTCCGCCTTTGTCTAGCGATCTTCGGCCGAGTCGGCCAGAGAAACCAGGTAACGCTACTGCAAGGATGGAGGAGCCGTTCTCCAGAGAAGACGCTACCATCTCGGACTCGCAGGAAGATAGGGCCTCAGTCATGTCTTGTACCTCTAAGGGTATTCTCTTTGAGGCTGCTAGAGCGACTCTGTTCTCAACTGGCAAAGAGTCCTCGGCTCTGTTTGGGGGTAGTGGGGGGAGGGAAGATTCGCTCCTTAGATCGTTCGCTAGGTGGTAGAAGTGCAGTTGACGAGACATCTCGAGTCGGATGATCCTAGGAATCCAGTCTAGGTCCTGGCACCCCTTGATCTCGACCCTGTCTCCACAGGCTATGCTCACGTTGAGGTCCTGCCTGATTGAGCCGAGGCCTCTTCGGACCCGTCTTGTGTCCCTCAGCATCCTGCCAAGTGCTATGGCCGTCTGCTTCGCGTGCTCTGGGGATCTCACGTCTGGTGCGGTGGCTACCTCAACCAGAGGCATTCCCAGTCTGTCTAGGTTGTAAACAACGGTCTCTCCAAAGTCTGAACGTCTAGTCTCAAGCTTCCTAGCCGAATCCTCTTCCAATGATATTAGGTCAACCCCGACCGGGCTTGAGTCAACATCTATCCTCCCCCCGGTAGCCACGATTGTGGTTCTCTGAAAGCCGCTCGTGTTGGAACCGTCTACGACGGTCTTCCTCATTGCCTGTAGGCTGGTGATTGGTTTGGCGTCCATCATCGCGGCCATGGTCAGCACTACATCCACAGCATCGTAGTCGTGATTCCTTGGGGGTGCCTCATCGAGCTCTATTAGTCCCGCATTTGGGGATTGCACGTACTCGAAGATACGGTTCCTCCGTTGCTCGAATCTAGCGGCAATATCCGTTATTCCCCCTTCCCCTTCTGAAGCTCTCAGTCTTCTGGTAGACTTAGGCCAGCTCGGGGGGATGTCGTCGGGCTTTAGATCGTATAATTCGCTCGGCATCCTTGAGTGTAGCTTGTCAGTTGCTAGCTGTTGGTGGATCTCGAGGCCGCACATGAACCCTAGGGCTACAGAATCAAGAGATTCTGGGTCTGAAGTATCTCCTATGGGCTCCATATCCGGTTATCAGGAAGAGGGGCTGACTCATAGGTTCAACGGCCTCAAGCGAATGAGTAGTGGTCCATTCTGGGGCTGAATAGTTGCCCGCTGGTTAGCATCCTAGAAATTACCTTGTCTACCTCTATCTCGGAAATGCTTCTCTTCATTGCTAGGTTGTAGATCTGAGTCTTCTCCGCTATTCCACCATACTCAGAGCAGACATCCCTAATCATTTGCATGATTGCGGTGTTATTCGATCGAGCCCTAACCGACACGCCGGAGTGAAGTTCTGACTCGTCTTCTATTCCTGACTCTTCTCGCCAGTGCTTGAATACGGCTAGTGCTATCTTCGCATCATCAGAAGTAGCGATCTCCCTGAGGTGCATCCTAGCATGAGCCTCTGTCAATCGGATTAGCGCTTCTAGCGCCCTCGCGGTAATGGGTATTACCGACTCCCTATCCCTTTGGTCAGACTGGAACTGGTCCTCCCTTCCGAAGGATTGTCTTTCCTCAGTGTAGTACTTCAGAATCTCGCTCTTGGCGTCTTCGTCCAGCTGTGGGTGGATGGTCCTCTTCGCATACGCAATGTACTTCCTAAGGAACTCCTGGGTAAGGTGCTCCTGTCCATCCTTAGAAGTAGTCAGAGGAGATTCCTCCTCAAATTCCGAGGGGCTCAACTCAATCCTCCCCTCCAAAAGGGTCTCACTCCTTCCAGAAGTCCTATTCTCCAAGATGTGTCTGGCTATCCTCTCGTCATCGTGGACTCTGATCTCATCCCTTATCATCCAAATTATATCGAATCTTGATGCCAGTGGCGGAGGGAGCCCGGTCTCTTGGAATGAACGCATCACGCTCTGGTTCGGCCCCCTCTTACTGAAGCGTCCGTCCTTTGGATTCGCTGCCGCTAGTATTGCGCATCTAGAGTGCAGGGTTGCGGTTATTCCGCCCTTCGCGACATGTACCTGTTGCTGCTCCATTGCTGGGTGCATCATTCTCCGGTCTTCCTCCGATATCTTGTCGAACTCGTCAATAGCCGCCAAGCCTCTGTCCGAGAGGGGGAGGACGCCTGCCTCCAGAGCGAACCTGCCGTCTCCGAATGCATCTCTGACAGCTGCTGCAGTTAGGCCTGCTCCAGAAACCCCCCCGCCCGTGGCGAATCTCCCTCTTGGGGATAGTTCGGAAATAAATGTGAGAAGGTGTGACTTGGCAACGCCTGGATCGCCCATTAAAAGGATGTGAATGTCGCCCCTTGATCTGGTCTTGTCGTTGAGCCTTCGAGAGACGCCCCCGAAAAGCTGGAGTGCTAGTGATCTCTTGACGTACCCTAGGATTCCTGTTGCGAATATGGAAGGGGCAATCGACCTCTGCACCAGCATCATCAAATCTTCTCGTTTGGATATATCTTCAATCCTAGCACTGTCGTCCTCGTCGATTGAAATCTCGGTGAATGGGGTGCTCTCGTGCTCTGAGCTTATCATGTGAAAGATTACGTCGAACATGGGAGTCTTCTTTCTATTCCTAACTTCGCTTCTAACTACGGGTATCACGTTTGCAGTTATTCTCTCCCCTGGCAAGTGCTTGTTGACCTGATCTCCCTCGATTAGGACCATGCCTCTCCTGGGTTGAGCTCCGCTTGGAACGTTCTCAGGCTGTTCCTGAATCTCTATCCACTGGTTGTTGACCATCCTTGAGCTGATTAGGACCAAGTCAAACCTAGTAGCGGGCTTAGAGCTGCCACAACCCCCTAAGGCCTGAGGGCAATTGAGAGGCTCTTTCAGCTCCCTCTCGTTCTCTTGGTCTATCTCTATGTCGTGGCCACAGGACTCACACTTGAATACGGCCCTGTGGATCCTAGGCTTGATCTCAGATATTTTGGTTACAATAACATCTACACTGCGAAGTTTGTCTATATCTGTGCTGCCTATTTCTCTCAGAGGCTTGCGAGTGTCGCTGGGAAGTTCGCCCACCCTGAGTAGGGCGTCGATTTCCTCCCCTCTCTCCCTGCAAATCTCCATGAGCGTCTTTGAACCAGCAGAGAGTATTGTCTTTGGATACTCCAGAATATCCTCTGCGAAGTCTGGGTCGAAAGTCTGAAGCTCGTGGAAAGGCACTGATAAGAATGGAAAATTCGACTGCCGGGAAAGGAGTGTCATCACATCAGATTCCTTGGCCTCCTCAAGGAAAGTTCTCCATCTAGCAGAAGAGTCATGTGCTGCCATTGCCATGAGTTTCACCACCGGGCTTTGCTACTCTGAAGACACGGCCTATGAACAGTATGGTCCTCAAATCCAACCCCTTTGCTTCCAGTGGAGAATTGTTGTACTTGCGGGTGGTCAATCTATGCTCCTTGTTCTTCTACTGGACTTCGTTTTCTAACCTGTCCGAGTGTGACTATTGGATGGTGAGATTGAAGTCGTAGACACAAATCCGTGGTTGTGGATCACAGGCGGATAGGCAGGGACGTCTTCGTTAGACTAGACAAGGGGGAGGAGTTGCATGAGTCAATCAGGAGTCTAAGCGAGTATGGCATTTCTGTGGCAGCCCTGACCAGCGGAATTGGTCGAATCAGGAGCACTGTGATGGGTTACTTGGGGTCAGATGGAGTATACCAGAAGGTCACGATAGAGGAGCCTATGGAACTGATCTCGATGCAAGGCAACCTAGCTCCGGGCCCAGACGGTCCGTTCACTCACATTCACATCGTAGCCTCTGACGACGACCATGTTGTCAGAGGAGGCCATCTCTTCGAAGCAAAAGTAGAGGTTACTGCTGAGATCCACATGAGGGTTCTAGGTGACGATGAAGCCCCGATGAGTAGGGAGGCCACAAAAACGGAGTTCCTGAGGATTTCATTCTGCGAACTGGGGGGATAGGCCTGCGAGTTCTCTTCGCTCATGGGTTCGAGGGGAGTCCGGAAGGGTCCAAGCCGACATACATGAGGGAGGCTTTGGGCTGGGATGTTACTGCCCCCGAGATGCCCCTACTAGGATGGAGTATTGCCAAGCAGACCGATCATCTGTTGATGTACATCGACAAAGGGCAATACGATCTAGTTGCAGGCTCTTCAATGGGTGGTCTTGCGGCAGCCAACGCCTCCTCTTTGAGGCCCAATGCAGAGTTCAGATTACTCCTAATTGCTCCTGCATTCGGGCTTGCGGATCACTGGGACGGGATGGAAGACTCCGGTAGGAGGGCTTGGAAACTAACCAATCAAAGGAGGTACAAGGGATTCAAGCACGACATAATGCTTCCATGGGAGTTCATGGAGTCTGCAGAGGAGATGTCCTGGCCAATACCGAAGCATAAAACGACCATAATTCATGGTATTCACGACGAAATAGTGCCAATTAGGTGCTCTAGGAAGATTGCAGAAATGTGCGATTTCGTAGAGCTGGTCGAAATTGACGACCATCATAGGATGAAGAAGTCCCTCGAAATGCTTCCAAGTGTGGTAAGTGGACTAATGTCTCGTTGATGAAGCAAAGGATATTTTGCAGCAGGGAGTATCTGCTGGCATTGGGATAAACTTGAGGTACCCAATAAGCTATCACGGTTAGTGAGTGGTGACGGAGGTCAGGAGAGTCCTGCTGAGGCCAAAAAGGAAATTGAGGAAATCAAGGCCCAGATGAAGAGATTGGAGGCCGAAATAGCTCAGAAGGAGAGCGCTCTAAGTGAGCCGAATGAAGATCCCGTTCCCGAACAGGAAGAGGGGTCGGTCGAAGAAGAGGAAGAGAAGCAGCGCGTGGAGGGAGAGGCGAAGGACGCTCTTCGTAGGGCAGAAGCCAAAGTAGTTGAAGCAAAGGTCGAGGCGGAGGATGCTATTCGTAAGGCGGAAATCGAAGAAGAGGAGGCAGAGGAAGCGCGTGTTATAGCCGAGATCGAGGAGGATGAGGCGAGAGAGGCCAAAGCAGAGGCCGAACTGGCTAAGAGGAAGCTGGACGAGGCGGTCCGAAAAGTCGAGGAGGCAGGGAAAGACATCGAGCAATTCACTGCTGATGCAGAGAAGAACAAGAGAGAGGAGGCTATTGTCGAAAGGGTCGGCCAAAGATCAGATACGATAGATTGGTCGCATATTGGTAAATCGGAAGGTCGGAGTCCGGATGACCTGACAAGGATAAATGGGATTGACGACTTTACGCAGAGAAAGCTCAATGCCTTGGGAATCTCCACTTTCGAGCAGCTTTCCAAGATTGATTCGAAGATCACAGAGGTAGTAAATGACGCTTTGGAGTTCGTTCCTGGAAGAGTTGCAGAGTTGGAGTGGACAAAGCAGGCAATAACCATGATCGGCTTGGAAGGGGTAGATACTAGTTCCCAAAGCCAGGAAGCACTAGAGGACACTGGCATGGCCGACCTGAGTGCCGCCAAAATTAACTGGGCCCAGATAGGGAAGGCTGGAGACAGGAAGTCGGATCAACTTACCCAGATCAAGGGAATTGATCGGGATATAGAGAAGAAGCTGAAGGTTCTGGGAATCAGAACACTCGAACAAATATCAAAGATGGACAAGGACACGTCAGAGGCAGTTAACGGCGCTCTGGGTTTGATGCAGGGAAGAGTCACTAAGATGATGTGGGCCCAGCAGGCAATGTCTCTAATCGAGCAGGGCTAGTGACCCGTGGAGCCCAGGAAATACTCGCCTATTTCGGGGTCGGTAAGTATGTGCTGTGCATCTCCCGTGTGGACCACCTCTCCGTTGGCCATGATGTAACCCCTGTCTGATCTGGCCAATGACAGTCTGGCGTTCTGCTCCACGATTAGGATTGTAATTCCCTCGTCCCTAAGAGAGTCTATCCTCTCTATTATCTGCTGCTGGTACAGAGGGGAAAGTGCTGCAGTGGGCTCGTCCAAAAGGAGGAGTTTTGGATCAGAGATCAATGCACGAGAAATCGCAAGCATCTGCCTCTCTCCCCCCGATAGAGACGCGGCCAGGTCATGCTCCCGAGAGCGAAGGTCTGGGAACATCTCAAGTGACCTCTCTATCCTCTCGTTCAGGATGTTGTTTGGCAGCGTGTTACCCCCCATCTGTAGGTTCTCCTCTACGGAAAGCGAGGGAAACACATTGTCCACCTGTGGCACATAGGCGATCCCGTGGTTGACCAGTTGGTCCGTCCTCCATCCAGAGACGTCCTGTTCCATGTACCTGATGTCCCCTGCGTAGAAGGTGGCGATCCCGAAAATTGTCTTGATCAGGGTTGACTTGCCACAGCCGTTTGGCCCGATTATTGTTACGAACTCCCCCTCGTCCACGTGCATGTCAATGCCGTACAGGATCTGTACGCTTCCGTACCCTCCCTCGAGGGATTTCACCTCCAGAACTCGTGTCACTCTTCCTCCCCTCCAGTGTCGCCCGAGGCTCCCAAATAGGCCTCAATGACATCCCGGTTTTCTCTAACCTCGTCTGGGGTGCCCTGCATGAGGACCTCTCCCTCGTTCATCACGATAATCCGGTCAACTCCCTGCCTCAGAATGAAGTCCATGTTGTGCTCGATGATTAGCACTGAGATTCCTGTGTCGTCAACTATACTCCTAAGGTTATTGAAAATCTTCATCGCGAGAGGGCCGGCGACCCCAGCAACCGGTTCATCGAGAAGTAGGAGTCTGGGGTCTCCCATCATAGACCTTCCAATGTCTACTAGTTTGCTCTGCCCCCCAGACAGCTCGCTTGTGAGGTTGTGCGCCATGTGGGGGACCTCTAGTTGGTCGAGCACCGAGTAGGCCTTGCCCAGCCTTTCCCGCTCGGCTGGCCTCGAACCGGGCTGTAGCATGGCCCTGATTCTGTCGGGCGCGAACTGGTCTCTGGGAGGGACCATGAGGTTCTCGATCACAGTCATCTGGCGCCATAGCCTAGTGTGCTGGAATGTCCTTGTCATGCCACGGTTCTGGATCTGGTCAGGACGCAGTGCCGATACGTCCGCTCCGAACATCTCTATGCTGCCGGAGGTCTGACTCAGAAGTCCACTAATGCAGTTGAATGTGGTCGACTTGCCGCATCCGTTGGGCCCTATCAGACCAACGAACTCCCCCTCTTTGACATCGAAGGAGACATCCTTGACAGCCACCAGCCCGCCGAACTCCATCCTGAGTCCACTTACTTTCAGAGCGACCGTCATGCTTCTTCACCTCCCGATGGCCTCTCTGGCCTGCTTGGCACCTCGGGAAGGAGCCCCTTGGGGTTGTACTTCAGGGAGAAAAGGATTAGGCATCCTATCAGGAAGACCTTGGTGTATGCCATGTCGGCCTCCAAGCCCCCGATGAACGACTCCGAGATCGACCTCTCCCCCATCATCGTCCCCGAGAACAGCATGGCTATGATACCAGCAATACCGACCTCACGAAGTCCCTTCCACCCGGCTAGGGCCCCTAATACAGCAAGTAAGGCGAATACGATCGCCACGTCATATGACTGGTTGACGAGCACGGCGAACAGCCAGTCGATCTTTGCCGCCGTATCGTGAAGTGGCAAGTCCGCGGATCCTTGGCCAGCAACTAGGACATTGAAAACGAACTCCATTAGAACGATGATGAAGGCGCCTATCACCATACCCCTGTTGTTTGCCGCTCCTCCGATAACGAAGGCAGCCCAGACTAGGAAAGTAGACTTCGCTGGAGACATTAAGCTGGGTTGAAATCCGGTCAATTTCCATGCCCATAAGGCCCCAGCCAGTGCCGCTATTCCCGCGCCCAAGGCTAGGCTCGCAGCCTTGTGGGTGAGTACGTCGTGTCCGTGGTGCTGAGCAACCTCCTCGTCCTCCCTTATCGATCTTAGGATCCTGCCCCAAGGCGACTTCAGCACCGTGTCTAGAAGCAACCAGACTAGCAGCATGCACGAGATTCCCATCACTGCTAGCAACATCATGTACGGGGCCGGTTCCCCGAGATTGAGCAGTTCCCCGACTCTCTCGCCCATGCTCCCGATACCAACGACATCGCTGCACTCGTCGGGACTGAAGGGCTGAATCAGGTCGTCAGCAGTTCCCAGCAACCCGTCTGGTCCTGGAAGCGGTTCCTTCGTTGGTACCTCTGATCCGCAGAACCACCAGCTCTGTAGGGGTAGTTTGTACCTTGAAATGCCGATGGAGGACCCCCATGATCCTGCCCTGAGGAGAGGTTCTCCCATCAGTAGGACCCTAACTATCTCGCCAAGTGAAATTGTCACGATCGCGAAGTAGTCCATCCTCAGCCTGGCTGTGGGGTATGCGAGCATCCATCCGAAGAAGGCAGAGAGGAGGATGGCGACCACGGTGGCCCAAAAGACCGGCCAGTCGTAGCCATGAAGGTCCTTGGGGGCTGTTAGGATGCCCACAGTGATGGCACCTACGCCGACGAAGAAAATGACGCCGAAGTTGATCATCCCTGTTACCCCGGTATGTAGGTTCAACGAGAAGGCCATGAGTGAGAAGACGGAGAGGGTGATGAGGACGTTGGATACCTGAAGGGACTTGATGAAGCGAGCCCCCTCCTGATCAGCTACAGGTAGCCACCAAACGAACAACAGCATAGTTGTCACGAGAATGGTAAACAGGGCCCATGACCCGAATGGGCTCTCTCTCCCGTACGGTGCTCTTTCCCGGAGCCTTTCGAGCATGGGGTGGGAATGCAGGGCTCCGCCTTCGGAAAGTGGTCGGTGCTCTGAGAAGATTGAGTCTGTCGCAGACCTAAGCTTGTCCTGGAACTTGACGATTAGCTCGTTTACCTTGTTCAATCGCTCTGTTATCTCGATCGAGGCTTTGTTCCTAGCGCTCATTATTGAGGATGAAATGTAGTCCATACCTCTTATCGCAGGATCCAGGGGATCCTCCTCCCTCCCCCTTAGCATGTACACGCCCTCGATGATGGCAATCAGCCAAACTAGAATCGGGACGGCGGGCCAGACCAATTCGCCAATCGTAATCAGACTCTCAACAAACCCGGTCTCGAAGTTCATCATGCTCAACCATGAATGGTGCATGTCCGCAACCGCATCAGAAGTCCATTGCTGTGCCTCGAAAGGAGTTAGATCACTGGGCGGGCTCATCTGGTTGAGAAGATCTCCCTCGACCAATGGGGAGTCTTCAAGCACGAAAACACCGTCAGCCCTTCCCGTTACCATCTCGAAGTTGGAAGACACTGCGGGGTTCTCTGTGCACGCATCGGAGCAGGAACCCTCCGCGAATGAGTTCCCTGCGATGAATCTTGAGACCCTGTGTACGAAGTAAGCAGCTACAGTAACTATCAGCATCGACTCTCCTCTGGAGTTCTTCCTCCTCCAGAAGTTGTGAGCCCCCAGGGCCCCCAAGGGGGATATGGCAAGAAGGCCCCCTATCTCCTTGGATGGCTCTGAGTCGCTCTCTGCCCTACTTCGTAGCCTTTCCACCTTCCATTTCTCGAAGGCGTCGCCTATCCCCTCGGGCATTATCATCAAGATGGCAACCAAGAAGATATACGGCATTATTCCGTCAAGTGCGGTGTAGTTCGACCTTCCGAGGTCTAGCCCAATGCCGATGAGGACGGGAGAGGACAGTGTCCTGACGAATCCTACAACAAGAGCCCCTACTATGGCGCCCTCTACAGAGCCTATTGTCCCCAGAACGATGATTGCGAAAGAGGGCAGAAGAAGGGTGAAGGCCAGCTCAGGAGTGAACCTGTAGAGCATCGCGAAGATGGCTCCGCCCAGTCCCGAAATTCCAGCTGCTAGGAAGGCACTGGTCATCTGGATTCGCTCCACGTTAATGCCGCTGCTGGCAGCCAAATCGGGGTTGTCGGCTACCGCCCTCATCCTCCTACCGAGCCTTGTCTTCCTTAGGAGGACGAGGAGCATTAGGCAGGATGAGAAAATTACCAATGGCATTGCTGCCTTGTAGTATGCGTAACCGGTCGTGAAATCGGTGGAGCAGTCGGTCATGAGCCCGTAGAACTCAGTCACCGGCTTGCTTCCCTCGTGCACAATCCTATTCCCGCCCTCGCACTCGAAACCGGTGTAGCTGCCAGCCTCAACCGTCCCGTCTTCAAGGGTGACTCCTGCCACTTCCCTGTCTCCCAGATTGATCCTGAGCTTCCTCGTAGGGAGGTTCCATCTTGAGGTCGGGAGCCTCCAATCGGCGTCTGGCTCGAAGAGGTTCCTTCCGGCACCGAACCTCAGGTATACTATTGCACGAAGAATCAATGCTACCCCCAAGGAGGCGATCATCATTATCTGGGGTGTGGCGTTCTTTTCACGGAATCCTCGGTAGACCAGCCTGTCAATCAGGACGCCTGCAATACCAGTTAGGACGAAGGCTGCAATCAGAGTCCAAATCAGTAGAGACCAGACTAGAACGTCGTCGCCTTCGGCGTCAGCTAGAGGGAAGAAGAAGTCGCTCCAGATCATCACGATGGAAAGGTACATTCCGAACATGAACAGCTCGCTCTGGGCGAAGTTCCCGTACCTCTGAACCTTGTAGGTCAGGGTCAGCCCTACTGCGATGGCAAGATATGTGGATGACCAGGTCAGCGTACCTACGGCCATGGTGGCCATGTCAATTGTCACTGTGGAGTCCTTTCCTAGGCCCGTGAAAAGGAGCTCTAGAGTTAGCCATACTGACAATAGAATGAACAGCGGGGAGAAGGCGATTCCGAGAGTACGGAGTTTGCCCATTGGGACGTCGTCAAATAGTATCTTGACAAGTAGGAAAGCCCCGGAAATGGACTCTACAATCTGCAATAACCATACCATGTCATTTGGGACTTTGCCCCCCACTGAAAGGTCAACAAGGTTTAGAGAACCAAACTGGTATAGAAGGCCGATGCTCGAATCCAGAATTATCATCAGTGCGATTATTGCTCTCCTTTGCCCGCGAGAGGCTGAGTTCCATCTTTCTCTCAATTCGTGGAGCATCTCAGTCACCAGGGCAGACCCGCCCTACTGATGGTGAGGTGGCGAAGTAATCATTGTTGGGGGGCGCCCGGCGGGCCGAGGCCCGCCGGAACGCTTTACGTCCCACTTTTTCCAATCAAGCTGTTGTGATTGATCCCGGGGTTCCGTCTCCGGATACCGAGATGTGCCTGTTGCAGGTGAAGGAAGCGACTCCGTCGGTGACCGTGAAGTCTCCGACGCAGTAGCCGTTTCCGCCTACGTCTCCGCTAGCGCTGAAGGAGTGAGTGCCGCTGGCCCCCACGAATCCTTGGCCTGTAGCTGCGATCAGCTGGGTCATTGGCACTCCTGGCGCTGTAGCGCCCGCGAAGTACGCATATCCCATGATAATCATGGCGTCGAAGGCCTCTGCGGTGTATATCCCGCCTGCGCAGTCCGCGTTAGCTCCGCACAGCATTCCGAAGGCAACGGAGCGCTCGTTTGGCGTAGCCGATGCGGGCTTGGTGGCAACGATGCCAGCGCAACTGTCGTTGGCGGTCATCGATGTGCAAAGGCCCTCCTCGGCGACTCCGTCTCCTCCGTAAATGGAGCCATTGAAGCCCTGTGACGCTAGCTCCTCAACGATAGCCGCTCCGTCTGCAGCGTAGGATATCAGCACCACGCTGTCGCAGCCGTCGCTGATGACCTGTGCCACCTGCGAAGTGAAGTCGGTGGTCGTCTCCTCGTAGCCAATCTTGTTGCACAGGTTGTCAGTGCCCCAGTGAGCCTCGAAGGCGTCTGCGAAGCCTGAGCCGTAGTCGTTGGTCATGTGGACTAGAGCTGGGCTGGAGCTTCCGCCATCGGTCACTACGGCCGACAGTGCTGGTCCCTGTAGGGCGTCGCTTGGCACCACGCGGAAGAAGTGCGGGTACGCAGTTGCGTCGCTGAGGCCGGGGTTGGTGCTCGCGTAGGAGATCATGGGGATCCCTGCGGCGGAGAGGATTGCGTTGGCGCCCATAGAGGCGCCGGAGCAGGCTGCTCCCACTACACCGACCACGCCGGCGTCGATAAGTGCCTGAGCACCTGTGGCAGCAACGTCTCCACTGCATCCAGAGTCAGCATACACTATCTCGAACTGTAGGCCGCTGCCCCAGCCTGCGATGTTCATCACGTTCAGGGCTATCTGGGAGGCTGCCGCGAAACCGGGCGCGTATACAGCGATCGGTCCCGTCGACGGGTTCAGGAACCCGATCTTGACGGTAGTCCCAGTGAACTCGTTGGCAGCGATGCCGCCGTCTCTGGTCCAGTGGGCCCTGCAGCTGAAGAATACGTCAGTAGACGAGATTGCATCGAACCTGCACAGGTCGTAACCTGCGCCGGCTACGTCGCCTGCGTCGTCGAACGTGTGGACGCCGCTGGCGCCCTGGTAGTCCGTCCCGACCATGTTGAGGTGCGACGCCATGTTGGCTCCGTCCTCCATCATGGCTGCCTGGCCGATCATCATCACTGCGTCGTATGTCTCGGAAGTGTAGATCCCGCCGGAGCAGTCCGCGTCCGCGGCGCACCTCTCGACGAAGTCTCCAGCGCTGGAGCCAGCTCGTGGCTTGGTAGCCTGAACGCCATTAGCGGCGGCAGGAGCGGTGAAGTCGTCCAAGAAAGCGCCGTCTGCGATTCCGTCTGCTCCGAAGAAGGGGAGTGAAACTCCAGCTCCGGCCATCTGCTCTAGGATGGCTGCTCCGTCAGTAGAGTAGGTTACTGCCACCACTGAACCGCATCCAGCGTCGGCTATAGCCTGAATCTGGGATGTGAAGTCAGCTGTCGTGTCCTCGTATCCTATCTTGGTGCACAGGTTGTCAGTGCCCCAAGCGCCCTCGAATGCGTCTGCCAGACCAGAGCCGTAGTCGTTGGTCATGTGCAGAAGCGCGGGGTTGCTGGCTCCTGCAGCGGTGACCATTGCGGCCATTCCTGGTCCCTGGATTGCGTCGCTTGGGACGACTCTCCAGAATCCTGGGTAGGCGGATGCGTCGCTGAGGCCGGGGTTGGTGCTCGCGTAGGAGACCTGTACCACACCTGCAGCGTTCAGGACTGCGTTTGCGGCCATCGAGGCGCCAGAGCATGCTGCTCCGGCCACTCCGACCACGCCTGCGTCAACAAGGGACTGGGCTGCCGCACCGGCGACATCGCCGCTGCAGCCTGAGTCGGCCTCGATTAGCTCGAAGTTGCCGCCCATTGCGTTCAGGTCGGCGATGGCCATCTGCGCTGCCACAGTGAAGGGCGGTGCGTAGACAGCGATAGGTCCGGTCATTGGGTTCAGCAGTCCGATCTTGTGAGTAACCACTACCACGGGGGCCACGAACACGGGGTTATCTGTGCCCATGTAGTGGGCAGCGATCTCGTCCGCGATTGCGTGGGCGATGTCGGCGTCGAAGCCGACTACGTTGCCGTCTGCATCGTAGCTCTCGAAGGGCGGGTAGAATGGATCGGTGCAGATCTTGATCTGCCCTGATTCCAAGATGGTCGTCAATGTGCTTCCCTCTGAGGGAGTCGGATACGAGGTTGCCGTGTCGGCTGTCGAATCGTCTGCCAGGGTCACTGCACCGTCGAAAGAGGCTCCGTAGATTGTGTCGTACTCTCCAGAGTCGACTACAGCTCCGATAGCCACGTTCAGGGCGTCTAGGAGCTCGCCAGAGTCCTCTCTGACAGCGAACCCGAAGTTCTCGTCGGAGAAGGTCACCATCAGGGTTCCTTCCAGCGAGAGCACGGGTGCATCTCCCATAGCGTACATCACGTCGCCGTTGTTCAGTGCGGCTATGACTGACGGGAAGTCCTCGTAGGCGCTAATTGTCGCCGCTGCGAGGTTCTCATTGGCGTAAAGGTCCGAGGTCGTCCCCGACTGTACACCTATGGTTGTCCCTGCAGCGTTCAGATCGCCTACTGCTGAGATAGACGCAGCACCGGAACCGCCGATAACACCCTGGCTACTTGTGTAGTAAGCCCTGGTGAAGTCAACGACTTCGTCGCGCGCATCCGTCTTGGTCATCGCCGAAATGATGACGTCGCACATTTCGCCGGCATTCAGGTTGGGGATGATGGGGTCCCAACCGGACTCCACCCATACGGCGCCAGCGTCGCTGGCCATGGTAATGGTCCAGTCAGACGTGTCGTCATCATCGTCCCCCCCTGCGCAACCGGCCATACTCGCGGCCAGCATACTCAGGGTAAGCATCATTGCAATCATTTTCTTGCTATACATAGTATACTCACTATCCGTAGGTCTCGCGGGCGAAGTTCGTGTTATAGAGATTGTTGATATATCCTTTATAAGTAAATGAGGAAAAAGGGGGCTTTTTCGGAAATTTTGCGGGTTAAAAAAATACTAGAAAATAGAATTCTGAGATGTTCCTTCCGAGAGTATGAAGGTGTTGTTTCAATGCGGGGGTTCGTGGATGAGCCTCTGAATTATGCATCTAGTGGGGTCGACATAGATCTCGAAGGTAAGGCTGTGGCCAGTCTGATTGGTTCCTTATCCCCGTCGTCTAGGGTTTCTGGAGAGCTTGGGGCACCAGTTCACCTCCCAGGGGGTTTTGGTGGGGTGATTGAGTTCGGAGAATCCTGCTTGGCGTTGGCCACCGATGGAGTAGGCTCGAAATTGCAAATTGCCACCGAGTTAGGGCAGCTCTCTGGTGTTGGGCTGGATTGTGTTGCCATGAACGTGAACGACTTGATTTGCGTTGGTGCTGAGCCCTTGGCCTTTGTTGACTACATCGCAGTTCCTGAGGCAAATCCCAAAGTTCACTCCGAGTTGGGCGTATCTCTTTCAAGAGCTTGTGAGATTGCCAGGGTCACACTAGCTGGTGGGGAGACCGCCACCCTTCCGGGAATAGTGAATGATCTGGACCTTTCAGGCACTGCTCTGGGATGGTTCCCAAAGGGTTCCTGGATCACCGGAAAAGACCTCGAGGAAGGGGATGTTTTGATTGGACTCCCGAGCAGCGGAATCCACTCGAACGGTTACACCCTTGTTAGAGCGGTAATAGAGAGGTCTGGCTGCTCCCTGGTGGAAGAGTGTCCATTCGATTCCAGACATGCGGCTAGGGCAATTGAGATGTTCTCCGAGGAGGATCGTGAGCCTACTCTGGGCGAGGTGCTGCTGAACCCCACTAGGATTTACGTCGACCCAGTTGTGGACTTGGTGATCGACTCAAGGAGGGGAGGGGGGGTGTGTTCAACCAAGTCGATCAAGGCTATAGCGCACATTACTGGGGGTGGGCTGTCGAACCTTTTGCGTCTGAATGAGTCTCTGGGTTGGCACATCGGGGACCCCCTCGAACCTCAGCCCGAATTCGAGTGGATCTCCGAAGTGGGATCCGTCGGGGCGAGGGAGATGTATCGAACATTCAACATGGGGATGGGGATGTTGGTCGCAGTCTCGTCGGATTCGGCTGATTCAATATCAAGGTGGCTGAACGAGAGACTCCCGGGAAGCAGGGTCGTAGGCGAGGTGACATCGAAAGGAAGAGTTGTGACTCACTCGGACCCCGATGTATGCTTCAGCGAGTACTAGGTTCGTGAATGCCTTTTGTGCAAAGCTCCTCCGGGAGGCATGGCAAGGGGCGGCGACGGCTCTCTAAGGGGCGTCAACCACCGAGAGGGCAGAACAACGATGCTCCTACCAGGGCATCCCCCTACTTCCTCGCAAGGTCCCGGTTCCAAGGCCTCCGGAGAAGTGTTCTACAATCCCGCAATGGCGGGCAGCAGGACCAGGAGCGTCCTCCTGTTGAGGCATGCGATAGACGAGGGTTTGCTTGGAAAGGGGACGATTTATGCGCTTGACGGACTAACCGCCAGTGGACTGAGGGCCAGAAGGTGGCTTAACGAGCTCCCAACTGAAATGGCGAGCAGGATCTCTGCCACCATTGTGGACTTGGACGAAGAGGCTCTTGGGTGGGCCCAAGACTCCCACAAACATTTCCCGCCAAGGCACGGAAACGGAGAGCTTCGGCTAGTTAGTGGGGACTTACGTGTGGAAGTCCTGAGAAGCGGAAGACACTGGGTGGACATCGACCCCTACGGATCTCCAACTCCGTTCATCGACTCTGCCCTGCAGTCAATGGCAAGGAGCGGCGTAATGGAGGTCAGCGCAACGGACACCGCTGCACTAACAGGGTCGTCAAAGACTGCACTGATGAGACGCTACGGGGCTAGAGTGCGCACGGACAGCCTGTCACACGACTCTGGCATGAGGGTGCTGCTGGCGACTTTGTCAAGGGCAGCCGCGAAGCATGACCGTTCTATTCAGCCACTACTCTCGGTATGGGACTCCCACCACCTAAGAGTTTCATTCAGAGTGGTGAAGGGGGTCTCGGCGGCGAATAACCTTGAAGAATCGATAGGGTGGAGGGTTTTTTCTCCTACGAAAGAGGAAGTTGCTGCTTCGATAGGGTTTGGGATGCACCCTCCTAGCAGTATGGACTCCCTGCCAATGCATTGCATGCTCCCACTAGGCTTCCCCCTTGAAAGAGAAGACGCTCGGATCTCGGGGCCTCTATGGATCGGGCCAACAGGAGACGCTTCTGCGATGTCTTCTATGACTGAAGAGGGGGCTCTGGAGATCTGCGGGCCCGAGTTCTTCGAAGGGGATCCTGTGGGGTGGGACGAGAGGAGATTTGAGATGGAGAGGAGGGCAGTAGCGAGGAGCGTGAGGAGCCTTGCCGAAGAGGCGCCGGCTATCAGCTCACACCACCTGATCGTGGTCGACGACCTGTCCTCGTGGCTTGGAACTGGGGCGCCTCCAAGCCCCCGGAGGATTGTGGAAATTCTGAGGGATGCCGGTCACTCTGCAGGTCTGTCCAGCTATGGCAGGCCTTCATTCAGAACTGACTCTCCTTGGGAGGACATAGTGACGGCTGCGGAGTCTATTCAACCACCGATGTAGGACATCTCTATCCTTGGAAGTGATGATGTCTCAGAAGACCTGACCTCGCTATACCTGTCCGTTCGACGGGACCAGACCGCCGAGACCGCGTCGGTAATCTCCTGTACACCTGAGTCTCCGTGGATGATTGCCCTCAGGTCATGCCCCCCAGAGGCGAAAAGGCAGGTGAATAGATGACCATCTGCAGAGAGCCTGGCCCTGACACAATCTCCGCAGAAGGGCTCCGAAACAGAGGAAATGAAGCCTATCTCGCCCGAGCCGTCTGAATGGGCCCACCTTGTCGCGACGTCGCTGGGAGACTGGGGCTCGACTTGGAGAAGGTCGAACTCCCCTCTGAGTTTATCAATTAGCTCGGAAGACCTCACGACCTGGCTTGGAATCCAGCCGTTCGTTCTTCCCACGTCCATGTACTCGATGAATCGAACCGTCACCCCTGTCCCCTTGAAGTGCCTCACTAGGCTAGGGACTTCCGACTCGTTTACGCCCCTCTGGACTACGCAGTTCACCTTCACCGGTCCCAAATCGTGATCCAATGCAGAATTAATCCCGTCTAGGACGTCACCGACAGGAACAGAGCAATCTGCCATCCTGGAATGGATGTCCGGATCGAGCGCATCTAGGCTCACAGTCACTCGATCTAGTCCGGAGTCGGCTAGAGTGGTGGCATGTTTTGAAAGGAGGGATGCGTTGGTTGTGAGAGCGACCTCGACACCAGTTTGTCCGAGCATTCGCACGAGTTCGTGTAGATTAGGCCTCAGCAACGGCTCTCCACCAGTGATCCTCACCTTCCTCAATCCGATAGGTATGCATGCCCTAACGAACTTCTCAATCTCCTCGAAACTCAAAAGGGCCCTCTTGGGGAGGAACGTGTGGCCGTCGCCGAACCTCTCTCTGGGCATGCAATACCTGCACCTGAAGTTGCACCTGTCCGTCACAGAAATGCGAAGGTCCCTGAGGGGCCGGCCTAGCTTGTCCCTGATCACGACTTTCTCCGCGAAGAAGATAGTGATGAGCTTGTCTGACGAGAGAACAGGTTGAAGAATAGGTGATTGTTGCCTACTATTGATGCTAAAGATAACCGATAAGGCCAAGGAGATGCTGCAAAGCTTCGTAGAACAGGCCGAGAACGATGATCCTATGGCACTCAAGGTGGAAATCGTGGGTCGTGGACCCAAGGGCTTCCAATACGACTTGCAACTAATCGGCAGGGGTGACGCGCTAGACGACGACGTGGAGTCGGAGGTAGACGGTCTCGCCGTGTTCGTCAGTGCAAAAAGCGCTCAATACCTAGAAGGAACCACTCTGGACTACAAGGAGACCCTAATGGGGGGTGGCTTCAGCTTCGAGAACCCAAATCCGCTATGGATGGATGACCTATCGAAGGCTGTTGCGGATGTAATTTCAGAGAAGGTGAACCCAGTGGTTGCTTCGCACGGAGGCCATGTTGATCTAATAGGAATAGACGACGGGAAGGCAGTCATAGCCTTCGGAGGAGGATGCCAGGGGTGTGGGATGGTAGATGTTACACTCAGACAGGGTGTCGAGGTGATGATCACAGAGGGCGTACCAGGGGTTTCTGGGGTGATTGACGTCACTGACCACGCAGCCGGAACCAACCCCTTCTACTAGTCAGTACACCATTGGAACGTCATCGTCGTCCTCATCTGATCCGGGAGCCGGGAGCGCGGTGGCCTGAGCCCTCTCAAAGGCCTCTCTCACCCTTTCTTCGATGTTCTTGGCATCCTCTAGAAGCCCCCCGACCGGTACCTCGACTCCCGAGAGCTCGCTTAGGCCCTCAACTGCTATGAGAGCTGCTCTGGCATCTGGGTACATTGGATTGCACTCCGCTAACAGGGCAGTTACGTCTAGGCCCCTCCTCTCCCCCTCTGCAATAAGGTAGCCTGCGATTCCTGTTACGATTCCCTGTTGGATTCGCTGAATGCTCGAGTTGTCCAGCTGTTCCCTACCCAGAGAAGTGGAAGAGACACCCCATAGCTCGCTATCCTCCTTTATTCCCAACTCGTTGCTGACTACTCCATCAATTACCACGAGGCGATCGAAGCCCCCCTTGGTAAACCACTCCAAAACGGTGTTTGCGAAGTATACGTCATGCTCGCTTGGAAACTGGATCTCGGAGGTGAAGACCCCTATCCCGTCTCCCTGATACACCCTTACCGGATGCTTAGGGACCGAGTCGTGTATCAAGGCAATGGCGGGGAACTTAGGGTGCAGAACAGTTCCCATGGGGCTCAAGTCCAAGGAGCTAATCATGTGGGACGTCGCGATGACACCTACAGACCCCACAGTGGAGAAGCCGCATACTGCGGTTCCCCCCAGTCTTGAGGGGTCAGCCTCGGAGTGCAAGACCAGTGGATACCCCCCTGATTTTTCCTCGGTCATGTCGATTCGTTGCGGAGGCGCTCTTTGAATCTCACGGCTCGGTAATTCATTAAACTGTTAAGGAAATATTGAGAAAATTAACCTGATAAGGATTAGCGCTCAGGGAAGCCCGTGCCATCCAAGGAGCCCAATGAGTTAGGGGGTCTATACCTCAGACTTGGCTCGCAGGAAATCAACCTAGCAGACTACACCAGGGAGGCGAGCGATCGCTGGTTGAGGGTCACTCCCCAGGACACGTGGTCATCAACCCTTTCCAGAGTAAGAATTGCCAGACAGGAGGCTTTGGAGGGTACCATAGAGGCAATAAGGATCAGTGGGTTCCCTGATAGGGGATCGTCTTTCGCAAGGCTCCTAGACTCTTGTGGTATAGAGAACAAGTCGGATGTTGTACTCGCTGCCATTCAGTACATGAGGTCTGTAGAGAAAGAGAGTCATACTCAGCCAAGAGAGCTCAGAAGGTTGGTCGAGGAAACTCGGAAGTGGTCGAAGAAGGCTGTGGGAAAGTGGAACATCTCACTGTACATAGGGAGGATGCTTGAGGGTGGCCCTGGAGGTTCTGGACCCTTCCTTGAGTACCCACGAAGGAGGCCAAGGAAGAACGGCTACGTCGTGCTGACCGAGGCCGGAAGAGACCACTTGGACAAGTTATCCCTAAACAGGTGATTCGATGACGGGCGAAGAGAAGGACTGGTCTTTCACCTCCCACGTTGCGGAGGACCTCAGAGGGGCCGATCTCTCTGGTGCCGATCTACGTCGAGCGGTGCTAGACAAGGCTGATTTGGAGGGTGCAAATCTCTCTGGTGCCGATCTGCGGAACGCCTCGATGAGGGAGTCGAACCTGATGAAGGCGGCACTGGACGGAGCCGATCTAAGGGGTGCTAGGATGGTCAAGGCTAGACTAGGGCTTTCAAATCTGCAAGGAGCTAGGCTTGACGGTGCTGACATGCGGGGCATAAGGGGCAAGTACGCTGTCTGGAGAGATGCGAACTGGTGGGATGCAAAGATGGACGAGTCGCTTACTAGGGCGCTGTCGAAGAAATGGCCCAGGGAATAGTCCTATGGGGCCATCTTTCCTAGGCCATCCCTCATCCACCGAGGAACTGGTATTTTCGTCTTGACCTCCCTCATATCTGTGCATACCGTGACCTGATCGGCGGTCCAGCAGAGGGTTCCATCCTGGTTCCTGAACTCGTAGTGCCATGCAATGGAGGTGTTGCCTATCCTTGGGACTGTGAGAGTGCACTGAACTGTGTCCCCATATGATATCGGGTGAAGGAACCGAGCCTCGCTATGAACCAACGGGAATGCTATCTCCTTGTCTGAAAGAATCTCATTGTAGTGCATCCCACATGAAAAGTCCCATGATTCCTCGTAGAATCTATGAGCCAAATCCCAGAACATAGGGTAGTAGACTATCTTGGCAAGGTCTACCATCGGGAAGTCCACCCTGCGCTCTGAAACGAATGCCATGCACCGTCGTAAAGGTGGCTCCGCTTCAACGATTTGATGGCGGACCCACCGCGATTCGAACACGGGTTACGAGCTCCGCAAGCTCATGTGATATCCAGCTACACTATGGGTCCAGCGGTATTTGGACGGTAGGGCCCGGCTTAATCCCGACGGTGCCAGAAATCACATCGAGAGCGGCAGGACTGTCTTCCATCTTGGCTCTGCCAACTTCTTTGAATTGGGCCCTATCATAGGCTTAGGCGTCTTGTGCGTGAGAACCCCGTGCATCCCATCTACGCTGAACTTTACCCTTAGCTCGAGCATCCTGTCCCTCTCCGCTGTCGTAATCTGCTCTGAGTCTAGCTCGAATGACGATGATGGGCCTGAACCTTCATTTTCCAGGTTGAGGGTTTTGCCTTCAATTCTAGCCCGGGGGGAGAAGTCGTAGTCCTGTGGGTCGGTCATGCATACCTCCATGTCTACCACTAGCCGGTCCCTGACCGTGACCCTGGTAATCTCCATCGACCTGACCATGACACTGCCAGAGTCAGGTGGTTGAAAGCCCTTCGCTCGCAGAGAATAGCGTTCAGACACTGACTTCGCTAATCCTGAGGATTAGTACCAAGAATTGAGCATCGAGGTTCCAGTCGTTCCCTTGGTCGGGATCGACGCCGTCCACAGGGGTGTCCGGATCGCACTCCAATGCGGTTATCGTCCAGTACCAGATGCCTTGGCCGAACCTCCCGTCTGGGTCTCCGAGGAGCGAGGCCTCCAGCTCCTCCTTCGAGTCTGCATAAACAGTATATCCTGACTCTGGATAGGGGTTCATCCCTGTCCTCTCGATTGTAGCAGAGGAGTTCTCCGTAATGTTATCCTGTGTGGTGATAACGCTGTAAGTCCACCCCGAGGAAGGCAAATCCACCTCCAATGTGAAGTTGTCCTCCGGCCAAGTAATCGGCAGGAGGTCCCTAGAAAGGCTCAGAGTGGCGCTAAAGTCAATCAGCCTCGCACCGTCGCCAGGCTGGAACTGAATCTCTTCAGAGTGTCCCTGCTCAAGGTATCCAGACCATTCGTATTCGACGTACGCCTCTTCCCAGACAACCCTGAAGGAACGTGAGATAACTCTCAGGGTCCAGAGGGTGGTGTTCGATGCTCCCGTATCGTCGACTACGGTAACTGCACCTGTTACGTTCGTGGCCTCTGAGAGGCTTATCTTCGCCACTGCTCCGCTAGCGTCTACATCGTTTAGGGGGTCGCTGTCCCCGTCCGAGTCGGAATTTGCATCGAAATCCCATGACACCTCGACGCCTCCGCCCTCGGGGTCGAAAGAGCCGCTGGCGTCTAGCCTTGCCTCTTGCCCGGTCTTGACAAAATCGGGAAGATTTAGCACAATCTCTGGAAGCGCGTTTACGAATACTGAGATGCTGGCGGTGTCGGATGCTCCTTCGTCGTTGAAAACCTCAACTGTCACATCGAAGGTCCCTGACTCTTCGAAAACGTGGCTGATTATGCCTTGTTTTGTGGTCTTCGTCTGTCCATCACCGAAGGTCCACCTGAATTCGTCAATGATGGTTGGGTTCGGGCTTGTTGAGGACCTCGCGTCGAAGTTTACCGATTCTCCCGCGTTTATGGTCTCTCGATCCGAGCTTAGGCTGGCATTTGGGCTTCCTGGGCCAATCCCCCCGCAGCCCGAGAGTGATGATGACAATAGTAGCATGCATATCAGCAATGAGTGCCTTCGCCACCTGTTTTCCATAGTGCGAGAAAGTAACGGCCCCTCATAGGGTGTTGGGTGTCTCGGCATTCGGAGTGGTCATTGGTAGAGTTCATGGACGGCCTCGGGAGGGGTGTTTCGTGGCGTCTAGTTTTCTAGATGGGTTCAGAGTTTTGGGGTTCGATCTGGAGACGACCGGATTCGACCCCAGATCTGACAGGATAGTACAGTTCGCTTTGGTAGGAAGCGAGTCAGACGGAACTCATGTGGCACTCCAGTCTGTGGTGAACCCGGGTACCAGCATACCACCGAAGTCCTCCGAGGTGCATGGGATTACCGATCGGGACGTGCTAGGTGAGGCTAGCTTCGGCGAACATCTTGGGGCGTTTGCAGAATTGGCCGAGGGGTCCGTGATCGTAGGGCACAATGTGATCGATTTTGACTGGAGGTTCATTGAGGTGGAGTGCGCTAGGCTTGGAGCAGAGGTTCCTGTGCCTCACGCCATCTTGGACACTCTCAAAATAGCTAGAAGATTGGGGGTTCCCCGGCCTCACAAGCTCGGAGTGCTTTGTGACAGGTTCGGGATCTCACTGGAAAGATCCCACAGTGCGGATGCCGATGCTGGTGCAACGCTGCTGCTTCTCTGGAAGTTCATGAGGGCGTATCCAGAAAAGTTCAGGTGTACTCTCGAAGAATTCGTCAGGTCACTCTCTTAGTGAGCTTAACAATGGCGACCAAGGGAGAATTTCTGACCAGTCTCCCAAGTGCAAAGTCTTTCCACCCACCCTAGCGCTTCCTAGGAACAGTGCTCCATCGTATCCCGATTCCTCGATTTGCCTCATCTTTTCGAGGGCCCGGTCCTTGAGTATGGCTCCGAAGCGGTGTTCAGAGCCAGCTAGATCCCCGTGGTCACCCACCGGGGGGGTTCTTTCAAACAGCGAGGCCCCAGAATCTCCGTCGAATTTCACTAGGCTCACCACCTCGTCAGTGAACATACCTCCAGGGGCAAGCTCTCCGTCCCTTCTGGCCACCCACCACTTAGGGCACCAAGCCTTCCACTCGCAGAAAGAGCAGGCTGCTTCGCTTGGAGTGGCAACTAGTGGCTCTTCAGTAGGCCTCATCTCTTCCCAAGCTTCGAAGGCGTCTTCCATAATAGTGGGGCCGTCTACCCTGTGTACGGTCTTGTTTGCCGAATACCACCCCTCTGCATGGACTGGCGGATGGTCTGGAGTGATATCCTTGAGAAGGTCCCGGTAGAATAGAAGTTGCCTGCTAACTTTCTCGTTCAGATTCTCCTCTGGTGGTTTTCCAGTCTTCAAATCAGCAACTATCCACCCACCTCGGGACCCAGAATCTAGGTCATAGATGAGAAGGTCGAGTCGGCCCAACAGCCTCCCGCATTCCGAAACAAGTGTTCCCTCGTTGGATAGAACGATGTCCTGTACCTGCCTCCAAGAGCCGATTGTAATCTTAGAGAGTTGTTTCTGGGGAACCTTTGCCTTTTCTAAGAGGATGAGTAGTGCACCCTCAAGTCCTTCGTTTGCCTTGGAAATCAACTCGGATTTCCACCGGGGGTGCCTTGGCGTATCCAAGAATATCTCCTTCTCAGCCTTCCAGTGTCCTTCTAGGACATCCTTGGCAGCGGTCAGCAGCCAACCAACCTCGCCGCTTTCCCTTCCTGCTAGATCTAGATTGCACAGATCCTCCACAGAATTGTGGATTGCGGTGCCCATCGATGCCGGCATACTCGCCTTCCGAGGAAGCCCCTGTCGGGAGAGCCAGTACTTCCTAGGGCACTCTTCGAAGCGGTTCCATGAAGACGGAGATAACTGATGGGTCTGGAAACCACCCTCCATGTCCATGGTAAAACTCCCTGACAATTGAAGCCGACGAGTGGCAACGGTTAACACCATTGAGTGGTTACTCGACCCATGGCGGAGGGGCCTCTAGTCGAGGTAGAAGATGGCGTAAACTCATCGGGTGCCCTACTTGTGAGTTGCTTCCCCTCAGTCGGTTTCGTAAGCAGCATAGTAGCTCATTTCTTGGTGGAGAAGCTAGAGTTGGAACTGGTTGGGGGAGTCAGGCACCCAAATCTTCCTCCGGTATGCCTTGTTCAGGATGGAAAGCCACTCCCCCCGGTGAGGTTCTACGCAGGGGAGCCCATTTGCAATATGGACAAATGCGACAAGGTGGTTCTGATTGCCTCGGAGATTCAAGTGCCTTCTGATCTAAGTCTTCCCCTATCTACTGGACTAATAGACTGGATCGTGAAATCAGGAGTAGGCTCTACGATAATGGTCGATTCGTTCGCTCACGGCATTGAAAGCAGTCACAGCATCTTCGACGACGACGAGGGGATGGAGTCGATGCTTGGAATAGGGTCCACGGACTCTAGCCACGAGCTCCTGAAGAGCATTGGAGTCCCGCTACTCAAGCACGGCGTAGTAGGCGGGATGACTGGGGTGATGATGGGGGAGTGCAGGAGAAGGAGAATTGATGCTTTGGCCATTCTGGCTGAGTCGGATGGTGAGATTGGTCAGGGGGTGATTCCCGATGCAAGGGCCGCAGCAAGGATAATCGGATGCATGGACGGTCTTCTTCCTGCTGTAAGTCTTGATCCCGAGCCTCTGATGGAGGAAGCCCAGAGGATTGAGGGGCAGATTAGAGACATGATGTCCCTCCACCTAAACCCTCCACAGGATGGCAGTGGGGCGCCAACTGGGATGTACGGCTGATCAGAACTCTCCTAGGGTAGACTGCCTCTCCTGGGGGAGTTCCTCGAGAATGGCACCACCCAGTAATTCGTCCAGCTCTGACTCTGAGACCACCCTAACGCCGAGTCGATTCGCCTTGTCCAGCTTCGAGCCTGCGGACTCACCGGCAACTAGGTAGTCAAGGTTCCCAGAGACCGATGTTACCACTTTCCCCCCCTCTGATTTTATAGAAAGAGAGATTTCCTTTCTGGGTCTGCTCAGAGTTCCAGTGATACAGAATGTCAACCCCGACATGGGGCCATCTGATGGAGGTTCTTCCGCCTGGACGATCTCTATCTGCCCGTAGAGATCTGTAATTGCATCCCTCCTGTCTGAAATTCCATCTAGGAGCAGCGTCGCAACGGTTTCGCCAACTCTGTCAATGGATACAAGACGCTGTACCGCTGAGTCTCTTTCGTCAATCAACCCTATGAGCTCCTCGAATGTGGTAACTTCCGAGCAAACCAGTGATGCGATTTCTGGGCCTATTCTGGGAAGCCCTAGAGCAGAGATGAATGTGCTTAGGGTCATCGACCTGCTTGAGTTAAGCTCTTCTAGGATGTTGCCAACAGACTTGGCTGCCATTCTGTCGAGGGAGATGAGCTCTTGCTCCCTGTCCTCTAGCCTATACAGGTCCGCTAGACTGGACACCATTCCTGATTCGCATAGTTGCTCTGCCAACTTCTCGCCGATTCCGTCCATGCCCAGCTTTCGGCACCAGTATAGTATGGCCCTCTCTAGTCGAGAAGGGCAGTCGATGTTCGTGCATCTGATGAAGGCCCCGTCTTCGATTAGCCTAGTGGAGCACCTCGGACACGCTTCTGGTGAAACTATGATTGATCTGTCTGGAAGCACCTCTGTGAAAGCGGTTCCGTCGGCATGAGATCTATTCCTCAGGTCGGACTCCTCGGCTGGACCTAGGACCTGTGTGATCTTCGGGATAACGTCGCCTCTTCTGACAATCCTGACTTTGTCCCCCAACATTATTCCCAGCCGCTCTACCTCACCCCTATTGTGGAGAGTTGTATTCTCCACTGTCACGCCGGAGACGACTACCGGCGCTACCCTGGACACGGGGGTGACGTTTCCTGTCCGGCCAGTCTGCCAGTACACATCCATAAGGACGGTGACGGCTTCCTCTGGGGGGAACTTCCACGCTAGGGCCCAACGAGGATGGTGGGCGGTCACGCCCAGAAGCCCTCTCTTGTCTAGGCGGTCAAGCTTAATCACGACACCGTCCATCTCCCAGTCCGCAGATTCTCGAGATTGGAACCATTTCTCCGTGACAGCCAGTATTGCCTCCGTGGTGGAGGAATCGTCGTCTCCGGAAACCACGGTGTTGCCGGCCACATCGATGCCCATTTCGGCAATCCAGGAGATTGCTTCTGAGTCTAGTTGTAGGTCTGGTGGATCGGGGCTCTCTGGGTGTCGATCGTCCCTCTCTGGGAATTCCACGCCGTATGCTAGGAAAGCCAAGTCTTCTGGTCTTCCCTTGCCAGCGTCGGGGTGCTTCTGGCGCAGTGCTCCCGCTGCTAGGTTCCGAGGGTTGGGGGCCACTTGGGAGTATTTGTCCTTGAACAATCTCAGAGGCATGACAACCTCCCCCCTGACGTGGCAGTCCCCTGTCCATGAGAGGTTCTCTGGGACGTTCATCATCCTCCTGACATTGGCGGTAACGTCCTCCCCCCTCCTGCCGTTCCCCCTTGTTGCGGCCCTAACCAGCCGCCCCCTGCGGTACTCCAGAGAAAGAGCCGATCCGTCTAGCTTTGGCTGGCAGACGAACCTGCGACCATTTGCTGTAGTCTGGGACACGAAGTGTGCGACCTCTTCGTCCGTGGTGGCCTTGTCGAGACTCATCATCCTGAACAGATGGTCTACCTTGACCGAACCGGGTGGTGGGTCCGAACCCACCCTACCCAATTGTGGATGGTCAGGAGAGAGTGTCTGCAACTCGTCCCTCAGAGCATCGAACTCTGCATCCGAAATTACGGGTTGAGCCTTGTTGTAGTAGAGGTCCGAGTGCGTCTCCAACTGCTTCGCTAGCCACTCTATTCGGTCCCCTGGGCCAGACCCGTCCGGGGCATCCTCTGCCATGTTGATGCAAGGGGGCCGACGTCCTTGAAACTGCCCGTGGTGGGCCTGCCAGGATTTGAACCTGGGTCGCGCGACCCCCAGCCGCGAAGTATAGGCCAAACTAACCTACAGGCCCCTTGGGCCTGCCTACGAACAAGTGGTGGGTCAAAGCCCTGACGGAGCCTACTGCTGCCTGTCAATGCTGAAGGGCGCTACCTCGTCTATTAGGTCGATGTGCCCTACAAACATCCTTCTGCAGCAGTACCTTTGGAATCCGAGCTCGTCGAGAGTCTCTCCCGGATCCTTTCCGTCGTCGACGGCGTCCCTAAACTGCTGGTACTTGTGCGCAATCACCTTCCCACAACTCCAACACCTCACTGGGATTAGCATTCTTCTCACCTACCTGTACGACTTCTGCCACTTCTTTCGAGCGCCTCGGCCCATTTGATGCTTCGGCTCCTTCCTTCTCGGATCGTTAACGAGTATCTTCCTTTCGAACCTGATGAGTTCTTCCCTAAGTTCCTCGTCATCCCCCTCTGCGCCGTCGTTGTACTTAACCAGTCCACGGGCTATTGCGGTCCTGATCGCGTCTACCTGGCCCATCTGGCCGCCCCCCTTGACGTCCACTGAAATGTCTACTCTGTCAATCCTGTTCATAGCCTCGGCGATTCTGACGGGCTCCAGCGCCTTCCTTCTAGCCAGCTCGGGCTCCATGATGTGGATGGGGATCCCGTTGACCCTGACCCTGCCCTTTCCTGGCTTTAGGGTCGCCCGGGCTATGGCTGTCTTGCGCTTTCCGCTGGTATTGACTACCTTGGGCCCCTTCTTCTTCGCCAAATCACTCACCCCCCCATCTCGACGCGTCGACGCCTAGGTGTGAGCTTATCTCACCTAGCCTAACGAACTTGTTAGGTAGGTCTCGGTCTATTTTCCCGGTTTCGCCCCACTGGTGGCCCTCTGGAAGATCTTCTCCCGATAGGTTCGAAGGTGTTCCGATCATGACTCTCAGGTCTCTGAGCGCCCCCCGGCCACTGCTATTCTTCTGGTAGGGAAGCATGCCTCTGACTGTCCTCTTGATGATCTTGTCTGGCATTCTGGGGAAGTAAGGGCCCTTCCTTGCGTGGTTGAGCTTGTACTTCGCTCTGTAGTCGCTGAAGACCTTGGACCTAGGTCCGGACACTATTGCTCCCTCTGCGTTGATGATTATGACTCTCTGCTGCATTCCCGATTTCCTAGCTGAAATCATCTCCTTGGCTACCTGGCTTGCCAGCCTGCCCAGGATCTTTCCTGTAGCGTCGTACACGGTGGTCGGGTCAGACAAGAATCCTTACCCCCTTCCCGTTCGGGTTCTCCTCCATTAGCTCCCTAATGCTTAGGGTCCTCCCTCCGGAGGCCTCTATCTTGGTCTTGGCTCCATCGCTGAAGCTGTAGGCTGCTACCGTTTGCTTTCCGATGATCTCTCCGCTTCCGAGCACCTTTCCCGGGACCAGTACTGTCTCCTTGTCATCTGAGTGCCTAGAGATGTGGCTAAGGTTAGGCTCAGCCCAGTTCTTCCTGCTGGACTCGAGCCTGGATGCTGTGTCCCTCCAAATCGCCGAGCCGGTTGACCTGCTGTGGTCCTTCAGGTCTCCAATGAGTGAGACTAGTGCTCGGTTGGTCTTCCTTTCTGGCTTACTCATAGGCTACGCCCCCATGGTCGGGTAGCGCGCCCACCCAAGTCGGTGTTATGAATCCTGCGGGCGCCCCGTAGGGGCGGTAGACAGGAGGACATTCAGCCATCCGAACTCAAATCTTGAATCCGTCATCGTCGACAGAGTCGTCGACACCCGCGAACCTGACCTGCCCATCGGCATCTACGAACTGTCCTGCCTTGATGGACGGACCGTAGAGCGAGGATTCGGTTGCTGATGTCCTTGTGAGCAAGCTCTCACCCAGAGACCTGTTCATCCTTCCTATCATAGACTGGAATATCTGAATCGCCCTGTCCCTCTCGTCAGAGCCTATCTCGTGGTCGGAGTACCTAGCTTCCTCGAATATGGTGAAGAACATGTCTAGCTCCTCTGGAGGTACGATTCCTCCGAGCATGTTGTTGATCACGTCCTCGAACTCTCTTGTGGTCTCGAACACCTTCTTCATCGCACCTCTCATCCTGAAGTACTTGATCAGGTCCTTGTAGCATGAGAATATGGCCTCGATGTAGTTGTTAGAGGCCTTTAGTGACATCAGGGCGTCTGTCAGTATCCCCCTCAGAATCTCGACCTTGCGGCGCTCTCGATAGTTGTTGTACATCATTGTACCAACGAGAACCATCGCTGATAGCGCGATTCCGGAGATTACCATTACCTGAGTTGTCAGGAAGCTGGCCTTGGCGTCTACTTCCGGATTGCCGAGGAATATCACCGGTGTGCTGTTTAGCCACTGCTCCACGAAGTACGGCTTGTTGTCATCCGCAGACTCGAAGTGGACTAGGACCCTCCACCTTCCCTCGTCGGCTGACCACTCAGGGTGGCCAGGGATGATTTCGCCTGTGTACGGGAATGAGAAGTTAGCGGACCCTCTCTCGTTAGTGATCAGGATCTCGACTCTCTCTGTCTGCCAATCCGAACCATTCCAGAACTGCCTATGGAACTCTACTCTCTGGCCTTCTACAGTGAGGTCGAGCCTGTCTCGCAGGATTGCTACCTCTCCGGCGATAATCTCGCCTTCCAAGTATCCTGATGGGCTTGACCAGTGCTCCTTTAGCAGGATGTCGACCTTGCTTCTAACAAGGACCTCGACGTCCATCAGTGAGCTGTTCAGGACCGGGTTTGGCTCCAGGGCCTCGTAATCGCAGCCACCTGGAACGTACTTCTCGGGCTCATATGCAACCCTTACCGTTCTGAATCCCTCCAGGTTGTTCCCACTGGGTTCCACCCCCCTTCTACTTGGATTGTCGTCCGGGTCTGCAGAGTACCACACAAACTCTCCAGTACCGTCTGCGGTGAATGCAGTCGCAATTGGCCTAGTGTTTACCTCGGGGTCTAGGTATATGTTCACACACTTGCCGCCCACGGGCTTACCGTTTGACTGTGAAAGCTTGGCATTGATGTGGAAAGCCTCCTTTAGGTAAAGAACCTCGAAGGTGGATCCGTTAGGGAAGGTGTAAGTTAGGTAGTCGGACCTGAATGGACCCACCTCGGATACCTCTATGGTGGAGTTAGAGAATACGGGGAAGAACATGGTCTGTGTCTTGTTCTTGTACCTGTAGCGATCGTTGTTCAGGGTGTCCCAAGCGTTGTACTCCACCTTCACCTTGGCCATCCCTGCATCAACGCCAGAAATAGGACAGTTGATCTCAAAGAATCCATTCTCATCTGTGGCTCCTGGGATGCAGGCCTCAATTCCTTTGTCCCCCGCTCGGAACTTCATCCTGTCCTCGATCGGGTCGTAAACCATCGACCCCATTTCGAAAGTCACCCTGATCTGCCTGCTGGAAAGGTTACCGCCCAGTTCGTCGGTAAGTTGTCCTGTGACAATCATTGGCTTCTCGAGAATCTTTCCTGTGTTCGGGTCGATCTCAGAGGTGTATACTATCTGTTGTTCCACGTCTAGTTCGGTATTCCCAATAAGGCTGAACCCGTCTACTTGGAACTGGAGGACCTTGCGGAAGTGGTCACTGTTCTGTATAGTCACGCACGGGTCCCATGCACCCGAGGTTGTGAGCATCCCTGAGTCGAGGGCCCCACACCCTTCGTGGGGCAGGTTCTCCTCAAACCTCAGTATCACGTTAACTGGGCCGAAGCCATCAGGTAGGTAGGAGAAGGGGTCGTCCTTGAGCAGCTGTGGGTCGAGGAAATCGCCGTAGGTAATTGACCCTGATGCTGGACACTCTACAGAGACAATCTGCCTATGCGTTCTATCCTCGAAATCTATTCCCTCGAAGATTACGGTGACGTTGCCCCCCAGGTCATAACCATCTGGGTTCTGCATTCCTCCAGCGCAACTGTTCAGCACCTGTCCACCGTCTTTCTCGAACGGGGTTTTGTTGTCATCTGTCACGACTGCTGAGAACTCCCAGAGGTCTCCGTTGGATCTGATATTGGGGCTGGTACTCTGAACGTTGATGAATGTCCTAGAGACGACCCAGAGGCTGACCTCCCCTACGCTGCCCATTCTGAGACTGTCTCCGAGATAGGTGAATCCAAGAGTGAAGTTTCCAAGAGTGTCGATATCCGTTAGGTTGACCTTGAATATGCCTTGGTTATCTGTTATGGCGATTCCGCTTGATGAATCTTCGGACCAAGTCCAGTTTACTGGGACCTCGCGAACTACCTGTCCTGCATTGTCGATAAGACGTGCCTCCACGGTTGCATTCTGGCCTCTGTAAAGTCGTGGCACAGAGTTTAGCAGGAAGTCTGTAGTCCCGATCATAGTGACGTTTGCATATGCCCCGGTTGCAGCTAGAATCTGGTCTTGCTGTCCTGTGAAGTAGTAGTCAGACTGGCTGAAGTCTGCCCTTACTCCGTAGGTTCCAGCAGCGTATTGCGAGTACCATGTGAAATTGTAGTCGAAGGTTGCTAGCCCGTCCCTCATGCTCGGTTTCTTGTTGTGCTGGGTCTCTAGACCCCCAACGAAAAGTCCGTTTTTATCCAAATCTACCTGTAGTGCAATCCTGTTCTCTGTCCATGGGGTGAATGTCCTATTCCAGACGTGTCCCACTACCCTCAAGGTCTCTCCAGTGAACATCTCCGGGACAATCTCGCACCGGACGTCGCTATTGGAAACCAGAGGGTCAACCGGCCCGCAAGGGGGCGAGTCGAAGTCGGCACCGTTCTGCATTGTAATTGTCCAGTGTGTTCCGTCAGAAGATAGGAACGGGGAGAGTGCGCCACTGGCTATTCCGTTCAGAACAGAGGGGGTTCCGTCCCAAAGGAGTGGGTATGGCTTTCCTAGGCTGGCCTCGGAGAATGTGATTCCCGCATTAGCAAGCGAAGGAGCGTGGAAAAGAGCCCTCCAAGCCCCGAAGGATGACCCCGTGAACTGGGTGGCGTCCCAGAAGTAGACGGGTCTGAACGAGGATACGTACATCTCTGCCTCGACGTACATTCTGTGCATCGCTCTGATGTAGAAAGTGTCAGTCTTGGAGCCCTCCAGATGT
This sequence comes from uncultured Candidatus Poseidoniales archaeon, assembly GCA_964414525.1. Lineage (GTDB taxonomy): Archaea > Thermoplasmatota > Poseidoniia > Poseidoniales > Thalassarchaeaceae > UBA36. The sequence goes on from CAYPWN010000003.1 coordinate 42,534, forward strand.
GCCCATGGCCACTCATAGGGGTCCTCTGTGCATCCCCCGAGATCAGGTCTGGAGAATCCGATGAAGCTGTAGTCGCCAACAGGGAGAGTTGTGTTCTTGTATTCGTAGGGGCCTAGGACTGAGTGTGAACCCTGCGGGTTTAGGGAGGTGCATGGGTTCCAAACAATCTCCTCGTAACCCCCCGTCGGGATTCCTGGGCCGTTATCTAATAGAGAGTTCCACTGAACCTGCTCCCACCGATCCAAAGTCTGGTTGTAAGCTAGGGAAACCCACCCCCCAGAGTCGGCTCTGTAACCGTTTCCATAACCGTCGTACACAGTTGGATGAGTGATGTTCCCGAACTGTGTCCCTGGATCGCTTATGGTGAAAGACACTGGAGCGTGTGGGAGTCTGTTGTCAAATATGCCTCTGTTGTAATCGGCAGTATAGTGTACCTTGAAGTCAAGCTTCAGAGGTTGCTCGTCGGCCCTAAACCTCTGACCTGAGACGAATCCTATGGTGGTGTTTGCCCTGACCTCGACAGGGAAACCCGTATCCCCAATACCGTCCCCATCGGAGTCCTCCAGTGTAGAGCTGTAGTCGTGAACAAACATCTCCGTAACCTCCGAGTATACCTCGTAGGTTGTGTTCGGGCCAACTTGGATGTCCTCGGGGAAAAGGAACTGTCCTACGATGTACTCGCCGTTGTCGTCTGTCAGGACATCTATCGTTTCTATGACTGACGTCCCATTGTCTCTGTACCTGATGTGGACTTGAACAGGGATATCTGGGGCCGGGACAAATCCAGTGTCATCTAGCCAGAAAACCGACCCATTGAATATTGCAGGCAAGGTCTCGTCCAGCCAGAGTACCGGTTGGGTGGTAAGTGTGATTCTGGTTGGGATCTTGTCATCGTCATCGAGAATGCCATCGTTGTCCGAATCCCAGTCCGAACTCCAACCAGAGGATTCTTCTGTCTTGTTGGAGGGTGTGGCCCAACTTCCAGGAGAGGGGTTGTTCCAATCAAGATCGGCCCTTCCGTCGTTGTCGTCATCGACGTCGAAGTAGTCCGGGCCTGTGGTGTTGTTTGTGGGATCGGCCATCCCCACCCCTCCTCCAAAGTCGTCGTGGTCCCAGGGGTTGGTCGACTCCGTGCCGAACCTTGACGGCCAAAGCATAACCTCATCCTCGTCCTTCATACCGTCGTAGTCGTCATCGTCGTCAAAGTCGTCCCTGATTCCATCGTTGTCGTGGTCCCATGGAGCTATGGGGAAGTTGAGGCAGCATGAATCGTCAATGGGATCGGCCGTTCCGTTCTGGTCCACAAGGTTCAGGAGCTCGAGCGAATTTGGTATTCCATCACCGTCCCAGTCGTCGTCCGCCCAGTTCACAATACCGTCATTGTCGTGGTCCCAGGTGCTCTGCTCCTCTCCTGTGAAGCAGCCCGGGAACTCGTCCTGCGCTGAGTCCAGTAGTCCGTTGTTGTCATCGTCAGGATCCTCTCCATCGGGTACCCCGTCGTTGTCGTTGTCCACGTCATAGTACTCTGGGAAAAGTAAGGCCTGACCGAGCACCCCTTTGTCCCAGACTGCTTGGTAAATCCCGTCGTCGTCGGGGTCTGTGTCTAGTCCATCGTCGTCATTGTCCTCGCAGTTGCTTCCTGTGAAGTAGTATGGTTCCTCGATGGTTGAGTCGTCATCAAGGTCGTCGTTAGAGTCTACCTCGAAGTAGTCCCATACCCCGTCGTTATCGTCGTCAACATCGAAATGATCGTAGACGATGTCCCAGTCGTCATCAAGGTCATTGGTGTTGTTGAACATGCAATTTGGGGTCCAAGAAACCTCGGGCATAGGCTGACCGCAGTCTATGTCCGGATCGACATCATCGTTTAGTTCGTCAGCTATTTCATCTGGGAAGAAGTTGTTATTTGCGTCTGAGGTCCATTGGAAGAAGCCAAAGACTGAGACCCCAAGGTATGCGATCCATAAATCCCGGTTGTTCTTCATGTCATTGTAGGTGTATGCCACAGAAGGGGTTGGGTTACTCGATGGATCGAAGGTGAACCAGAAGCAATTGCTGACGCAGGCGCCTAGTCCTGTGGGGTGGTTTGTGCCATCGTATTCTCCATCGTCCCATTCCGGGTCCGGTCTGGTGCTGTATGGCACCGTGAATGACTGCCCCCCTGACTGAGTAGGGGTTAGCAGGGGTGACTTGAAGAGGAAGCCGTAAATGTGGCCGCACCACCTTTCCTGGTTGGCATCCAGAATAATAGTCCCACATGAGTTTCCGTCGAGGGACCCTCCCATCTTCACGTCGTCCACGTCTAGAATTCCGTCATTTCCCTCGTCCTGATCCCACCAATCGGGGAGTCCGTCGCCGTCCTGATCAACGTCAATCCCGTTGATCAGAGAGTCGCCGTCGGTGTCAATGTCGAAGAAGTTGTCACCGTTGTACGGGCTCCACTTCATTATCAGGAACCAGTACATCTCCGGAATTACCCCCATAACAGGAGGGAATGCGCTGTCGTCGTAGCCGTTGTAGTCCAGCATGAAGCTATTGTTCTCATTGAATGGGTTGAATCCCCATGTGAGATTCCAGTAGTAGTGTGGAACTGCAACATAGGCGTTGCTGTCCTCCGAGCCATCGATAGCGTCCCCGTCATTCTGGGGCCAGCTGTTGCCCCAGAAATTGTCAGTATTGTCAGTGTCCACCACTCCGCAGTTTCCGTCATCGGGATCGTAGAAGTCGTTTATCCCGTCATTGTCGTCGTCCCAGTCCTCGTCGTTCTGAAGTCCGTCGCCGTCGACGTCTGTGTCGATGTCGTTGGGTCCGTCATCGCGGTACATCGAGCCGTTAAGCTCGTGCAGGTCAGCGTCATTGTCAAGGTCGCAGTCTGGGTCAATGTCCAGGAAGTCGAGTATCCCGTCGTTGTCGTCGTCCACATCAACCCAGTTGTTGACCCCGTCTCCGTCCCAGTCATTGAAGCCGGTGTAAGATGTCCTCCACAGAACGCAGTTGTCGCTGGGATCCTGGGGGTTGGGGTTCTCGACGCTGGCGCAATCCCACGCGGCGACCTCTGCGGTATCGTTTAGGGGGTAGGGGTCTAGTTCGTTTGGAAGTCCATCGTCGTCGAGGTCCCAGGCCTGAGAGCCGCCGGCTAGGTTGTCCGGGGTTTCGGACCCTCCCTGGTCCGTGTCTAACCAGTCCCAGACCATGTCGTAGTCTCTGTCTATTGCCCTGAAGCGGTCGTCATCTAGGTCCCCGTCGTAGTCGATTTCGCATTGGGTTCCTGGAGTCTCGATTTCTACCACGGCGTCATTGAAAGCTTCGTTGGGATAATCTCCCTGGCCGTCTCCGTTGGTGTCTAGCTGGCGACAGGCATCGGGTATTCCGTCGTTGTCGTCGTCAACGTCGTACATGTCCAGAAGGCCGTCGTTGTCGTCGTCTGTGTCAGAAGAGTCTGGTGCCCCGTCGTTGTCGTTGTCTGGATCTAGGAAGTTCGGGATCCCGTCACCATCCAAGTCCCCGTCCACTATTTCTGTGAAGCTCTGCTCTCTGGGGCGCTCCAGTGCATGCAGTGCCACATAGTCGAGGCCATCCACGTACTGTGCATAGTCTTCTGGGTCCCATCTAGTCCAAGAATCCCATAGTATATCCGAGGCTTCAGAAATGATAGAGGTCTGACTTGCATCCCATGGGTGAATGTCATCGATATCGTTCACTCCATCGCCATCGTCATCCAAGTCGAAGTAGTCCTGAATTCCGTCGGAGTCGAAGTCGCAAGGCCAAATGAACTGGTCGATGCGCCCGTCGTTGTCGTCGTCCTCGTCATAGGACCCCCTGCCCGAACCGTCTATGTCCTCGTCAGTAATTCCGTCGTTGTCGTGGTCCATTGGGTTCTGATCTACGAGGTAGTCGAAACCAACGGACTGGCCAGTCCAAGGATGGATGACATCTGGGTGAACGTGCCTGTCCGATGTTACATTCCAAGGGTCATTCCCCTGTGAATAGTCGATGGGTCCCTCAAGAATTCCGTCGTTGTCGTCGTCCCAATCGAATTCGTCCTGAATTCCGTCGTTGTCGTGGTCATACGGATCGGTTCCGTAGCACCCATCGAACCTTTCGATGAGGTCATTTATCCCGTCGTTGTCGTCATCAAGGTCATTCAAGTCGTCTATTCCGTCGTTGTCGTGGTCATCCGTGTTAGTTTCCTCGAGGAAGAATCCGTAACTTGGGTCTAGTGCTAGGGCTGTGGGGTCTGATACCTTGCCATAGTAGGAAGCGGGATCGTTGTAGAAAGGATCTCGGAAGTATGCCTCTAGGAATGGATTTGTGGAAGCTGGCTGATTCTGGCCATCTCCCTGAACGGGTGCGGAAAACTGTTCGAGTTGTTGGTATGCTGTTCTCTTCGGCAAATCTGTTGTCTCGGGTTCCTCGGGTGAGTCTCCGGAATCTTGCATAACCATCAACTGTGTACTTAGAAGCATTAGTGCTACTAACGAGATTGCTGGGAGTATTCTCTTGTTCGCGTTACTCTGTTCTTGTTTTTCCATTGAAATCACCACATACCGTCAGGTAGGATACTGGGCGCCGATTCCAGTCCTTATCAATGGATTCCTGACATAGTAGTAATTCGTATCACAGAGGCTTTGTTGTATCATGCTCAATGAGGGGTCAGCCTCTGTGATATGCAGTGCCCCTGTTTATTTCCGTCGCCCGGTACAACTGCTCCATCAGCAGTGCAGCAGACATTTCGTGTGTTAGCGTGAGACGTGATAGGGAGATTATCTTGTCCGCATGGTCCTTTACGTGATCTGAAAACCCCCGATGAGGCCCCACCGCTAGATGGGTGGTTTCGCTACTTAGTTGGATCGAGTCCATCCATGCTGCCATTTCTAGGCTTGAAATAGATGTCCCGTTCTCGTCCAAAATTACTAGATTTCCAGAAAGCCCCGAAATTTCAGACTCGTAGCCCTCCGATCCACTATTTGATCCGTGAACATTCAAAGTGATGCCGCGGGGAAGAAGTCTTTCTCGATAATCGTTGATAATTGAGGAAATTGACCTATCCTTGGGCTTGCAATCAATGTGAACAACTACTCGACCCATGTTTTCTCGTGGGGACTATAGCACTTAGGCGTTCACAAAGCATCAATACGTTCTGCTCAGACGTCCGCTCGGTAGCATGGGATGGTGGCCATTCAGAAGGGGGGCCCAAGATTTCCAGAACGAACCCCATATCAGGGGGTCAAAGATGTGGATTCAAGACCTAAGGGAAGTCTGCGAGATGAGTTTTAACGAGAGGGAGAAGGGGCAGAATGGCGTGGAGAGAATGCGGTTAGAATGGAAGAAGGCCCATTCTCTGGGAGAGGTTGACGAGTCTCTTTTGCTAGGGCTAGAGAGGCGTGCAGAAAAGCTTCTCAATGCGGATGATTCAGAGTGGTCTCTACTTCTCGATAATGATAACTTCTGGAAAGCAGGATGGGGCAGCCAAGTGGAGAGTTGAAATGCTATTCTGGGTCGTTCTATTCGGTGTTTTGGGAGCGTACGGATACTACCTAAGTAGGCTACAGCCGTTCCCCGAAAATGGTGGTCGGTTCGCTGCTGTACTTCTTTTTTCGGCCCTAATTCTTTGGATTGCAAGTACAAGCCCTAGGGAGACGGAGGGAGACTTGCCCGCAGTAGTTTCCGCACTTCTTGGCGGGATCTTCGTCATCTCAGGGATAAGGAGTATGAGCGTCACAAAGACCGATGTGATCGTGGCACCCCTAGGTGGGGTGCTTTTCTGCGTTGGTGGAATCTACCTCCTCTCTGCAAGATGGGAATTCGCAGGCCAGTCTGAGCAGATTGGGTCATTCGTTCTAGCTAGTACGATGGTTACAATCGAGTTGTACTTGGCCTTCAGAGGATTGGTGTTGGGGGTACCCGGAATAGCTTGGTCAAAGTCCGGGCTTAGGCAAATCCACAGAGGGTTGTTGCTAGGTCCGAAGGGGGCAATTGCTCACTTCGAAAAGTCCTGGGATATGGAGGAGCAGTGGATCAATTCGATGAGCTACGCGGCACTTATTCTAATTCATCGACATCTGGGGAACTCCTCTGAAGAGGCTGAAAGCCTGGAAGAATTAGAGAAGTTGGGAGGGTGGGATTCGGTGGACTCTTCGTGGACCGAGGCAATAGAGCAAGGTCTGTCATCTTCAGCAAATTAGCCAGAGTACGATTGAAAGCAGGAGCCCCCTCGCGCCTTCATGGTCCGAATAAACAGGGTCCATACTGGGGCTGGTGACGGAGGCAGGACCTCTTTGCTTGATGGGACAAATGTTGGGAAGGATGATCCAAGGGTCGAATTATTCGGGACCATTGACGAATTGAACTCCCAAATTGGTGTCGTAAGGATGGAACTAGCAAGGATGCCTGGCCTAACTAGGTTCCATAGGCCCGATGATGCTGAGGACGCACTGTCTAGAGTTCAGCAGGAGCTATTCGATCTAGGTGGAGAGTGCGCGTGCAAACCGGGTAAGCTCCCTGAACAAATGGCGCTAATTAGTATGGAAGAATGTGATAAGCTGGTTGAAGAGATGGATGTCTGGCTACAGGAGTTGGAGCCCCTTGAGTCATTCATCTTGCCCACCGGAGTTGCGCCAGTGGCTTTCCTCCATGTAGCTAGAACAGTAGCTAGGAGAGCCGAAAGACAATCATGTTCTCTGAGAGAACTGGAGGGAGGGGGTTCCGTGAGGGAAGAGGTAATTTGCTATCTGAACAGGATCTCTGACTGGTTATTCGTCATGGCAAGATGGATTACTATGAACACGGGAGAAGATGAGTCCCTCTGGACCCCAAAGGGGAAGAGGGGTGCTTGATTACAAAATTCGGCCATTTCTCCGAAGATGGTCCCTTGCTGACCGAAGTAGTTCCTTCTCCTGCTCGAAAGTTACCATATCCTCTGCCTCGTCAAATTGGAGCCAGAGATAGTTGGTGTGCTCGTGAGACAAAGAGACTGTTAGTTCGTCTGTCTCTGCGATGTACCAGAAAACCTGCTTAGGGGTTTCCCTTCCCCTCCTGGTGAAGGTGTATTCCGTCTTTTTGCTCCAGACATCTTCAACCACCACATTGGAAATTCCTGTTTCTTCGGTTAGCTCCCTCAGAGCGGTAGAATGGTGACCAGAGTCCGTCTCCTCGACGTGCCCCTTGGGGAAGCTCCAGTGGCCCTGTGGGTATTGAAGTAGCAATACACTGTCGAAATTTACCAGAATGAATCCGCATGAGGTCTCGAGGGCCCCGGGTTTGCCTTGCATGACTATACTGTGTTTCGCTGAAGGATGAAAACCTTCCGTGAATCGATTCGAAGATGCGAAACCACCATTGGTGTGGTTATTGGCCCCGTGCTGTGGGAATTGATCCTCTAGATCTAGAAATCAGGAGAGTTGTCACTGATAGTGACCTGGACGGGGTAGTCACTGCAGCAATTCTTCGTCGATGGTGGGTAGAAGCCGAGATTGTGTTTGGCCACCCAGGAGAGCTGCGGGCAGGAATGTTTGACGATAGAATAGACCAGTGGACTGCAATATGCGATTTACCCAGCCATCCGGATTGCGGACTTAGCATTGACCATCATCAGTCCAACAAGCCTCAAAGCGATAGGCCTGAAATGCCAGTAGTTGTCTGGAGAGATGCTCCTTCTGCTGCACGTATAGCTTTCGATTTGATCTCCAAGAAAGTGGATCTATCCGATCTGACTGATCTGTTGTTTTGGGTGGACAAGCTCGATAGCGGAGGCATTTCACGGGAGGAGTATCTTGCCGAAGCACCGGCATTATGGCTGAGTTGGGCCATTGATGACGGTGAAGAAACCGCAATGACGGTGTTGGAATTACTGCAAGAGGGCGGCTCTGTGGACAGTATCCTATCTGAACCTCAGATTTCAGCGATTGTCGAGGAGAGGCGGAGGGAAAGGAGGGCGCTAATTGGAGAGATTGAAGGAAGGATGACGGTTGTAGATAGATTGGCGATAGTGAGACTTGAGGGCCTAGGAATGAGAACAAATGGATACCAAGTAACTGCAATGGCAGGAGCAGAATGCGATGCATGTATGATTATTCACGGGGACGTGGGTGCATCTTTTGGGGAAGGCGGCAGATATCCTGTATCCGCCTCCTTCTACACCAACTCGTTCCTGCATCCCGAAGGAGGAGTTTTCGATCTAACAAATTTGGCCAAGCGCTTCGACGAGGACGGAGGAGGCCATTCGAATGCATGTGGCTGCAGAATCAAGCCAATCTCCGGGGTGGACATCGAAGAGAGGACTGTTACCAGAGATGACATAGAAAGAAACATTGCTGTTTGGCTGGATATTTGGGCTGAACGTGGATTAGAGAATGTTTAGCAGATACAGGAAGCCCAGGAAAGCGTGAATAACTACGAGAATGCCCAGCAGATCGCTAATCTTCCCGTGCATTTCCTTGGTCCTAGAGAACCCTTCTCCGGATTGCCTTTTCTCCTTGGTTCTCCTTCCTAGCCTCCAAAGATACAACATCATCATCAATCCCATTAAACCTGTCAATCCGTGGAAGCTTGGGGCAAGGTAACTGGTTGCATCTCCATGATCAATTAGCCCTCTAGCGGCATTGGAAGCGAATGCAAGGAGCACAATCCCGACACTAGCTATAGCAATCTTGTCACCTTTAGACTCATGTCCGGATACTGCATTCCTCCTTTCCTCGCCTTTCAAGACGGAGGCCTGCTGCCTCCACCTTCTCTGTCTAAAGAACATCCAGATTAGTAAAACGGCTGCCATCGGATGTGCGAGCACTACTGCTAGTCTAGCCGGGTTCACGTACTGTGGACAGGCTGGTTCGACTTAGATTTGGCTAATTTCTCAAACTGCCTGTCACAGGCTATTTTTCCAAACCGCCCTGTATCTGGTGGATTCCTTATCTGGGATGATTGCTGTGAATATCCCAAGACTTTCAAGTTCGGTACCTATCTCTTCAATGTAGTCAATAGGAAGCGGCCAAGGTGGCCCTGTCTGCTCCTCTTCTGAGTCATCGATTCTGCCAATGCAGACTAGATGCCCGCCCGTAGCTACAAGCGGGGAGAGTCTTTTCGAGGCCATTTTGCTAATCTCTCTGGGGATTGCTTGGAGGATGTGGACCTCTAGAACCAGATCGAACTTGCCGTGCCATGAGTCTGGAGTGTTGAGTAGGTCCTCCACCACCCATTCTACTGGGATCTGGGGGTGTAGTTTTCTGGCCCATTCTACTGCAGACTCCGATATGTCAAAGGCCGTAACTTGCCACCCCCTGGTACTCAGAAAGGCTGCATCCTCACCAAGACCGCAGCCTACAACGAGTGCCCTTCCGTGATTACCTTCGAAATTTTCAATCCAGTCAACGAGAAACGGATGAGGTTCCTTCCAATCCCACGGAATCAATCCCCTGTCTCTATCAGATTCTTGGTATAGTTCCTCGAACCACGATAGGGGCTGATTCGATTCCATTGAACGATTGAACAGGGCTAGCATCCTCTCCCTAGCTTCGTCCATGATTCTGCCTACATGTGTGAGACCACGGCTTCCCCAAATTGAGAGCAAGTAAGCAGAGTAGCCCCATCCATCAGCCTCTCGAAGTCGTAGGTGACGGTTTTTGCTGAAATAGCTCCTTCCATTCCTTTGATTATCAGGTCTGCCGCTTCAGGCCATCCCATGTGCCTGAGCATCATTTCTGCAGATAGAATCAGACTGCCAGGGTTCACCTTGTCTTGTCCAGTGTATTTGGGGGCAGTGCCATGAGTTGCCTCGAAAATCGCCACTCCGGTGTCGTAGTTGATGTTCGCTCCGGGAGCAATCCCTATTCCGCCGACTTGGGCAGCCAGAGCATCGGAGATGTAGTCGCCGTTGAGATTCATTGTGGTAAGGACCCCATACTCTCGTGGACGAGTAAGGACTTGTTGGAGCATGGCGTCGGCGATTACGTCTTTGACTGTAATGGTGCTTCCATAAATTGGGTTCTCAAATGTGCACCAGGGACCACCTTCCAGTTCGGTGGCACCGAATTCGTCCTTTGCTAACTGGTACCCCCAGTCTCTGAATCCGCCCTCTGTAAATTTCATGATGTTCCCCTTGTGAACGAGAGTTACGCTATCCCTGTTGTTCTCTATTGCATACTTTATCGCGGCCCTGACTAAACGAGTCGTTCCCTCCTGGCTAACTGGCTTAATCCCTAGACCAGAGGTTCCCGGGAACCTGATTTTGTCAACTCCCATTTCATTCTGTAGGAAATCTATCACTTTTCGGGCATCCTCGCTTCCGGCCTCCCATTCGATTCCTGCATAGACATCCTCGCTGTTCTCTCTGAAGATTATCATGTCCACTGCACCCGGATCCTTGACTGGGCTTGGAGTTCCCTCAAACCATCTGACTGGCCTGACGCATGCATACAGATCTAGTTGCTGTCTTAGAGCCACATTGAGGCTTCGAATGCCCCCCCCCACTGGCGTTGTGAGTGGGCCCTTGATTGATACCAGTCCATCCCTCATTGACTGCTTGGTTTCCTCGGGAAGCCACTCCCCGGTTGCATCGAATGCCTTCTGACCTGCTAGGGCCTCTTCCCAGTGAATTCTCCTGTCTCCTAGGTACGCCTTCTCTACTGCGCTATCGACTACGGCCATCATCACAGGAGTGATGTCCGACCCGATTCCATCTCCTTCGATGTAGTGTATTACGGGGTTGTCTGGGACGTCTAACTCTCCTGACGAAATCGAAATCCTCCCTCCCTCTGTCATGTCTCTCAGTACTCCGACAGATTAGGGATAGATGAAGCCAACCCTTGAAGGGGGTGGCTTTCTTCGAAGGTATGTGAAGGGGGAGGTTGTTTGGACCGAGTCAGAAGGCTATGTCGGTACTACTGGCGGAGGCAAGAAGTTTGGGATTTATGACACTGATTCACCGAGCCCTATGGAGATGGTGCTTCACGGACACGCGGCCTGCTCTCTTATCGATGTCATTGACGGACTAAAACACAGGACGGAAAGGTTGGACTTCATCAAAATAGAAACTGAGGCCGTCAGGGCGCCCGAAGCACCGAAAGTTTTCACCTCAGTAAGTATGAGATACATCGTGAAAGGGGACGTACCTGAGACCCTAGTACGAAGGCTAATTGATAGCAGCCACGAGAAGTTTTGCAGCGTTGGAATAATGATCACTCGCTCTGGAGCCAGCCTAGACTGGAGTCTGGAGATGCAGCAATAGCCGTCAATAGTTGTTGAGTGGAATTGGCAATATTTTGGTAAAATTACTCCTCAATGTGGGGTGTCCAATACTAATCATTAAACACCCCCCATCCGGAATCGCAACTCCCTTGCACAGGCGGGACCAATCCTGACTGAATCATTACGGGAGTGAGAGAAGAATGCAGACAAAGATTACGACGTCCGAGGGTGAACTGAACTCGGAAGAGGGACTGGTGGTAGAGCGACGATTTACGTCGGCTGGCCAGGATCCATTCGAGTCGTTCGAATGGATTTCCATGGACGTCGAAATCAGAAACCCCGACGGCTCTATGGCCGACTCTATCGAAGGAGTCGCTCTGCCGTCGGGATTTTCCGGGGTTCCTGGAAAGGTCTGCGCCCAGAAGTATCTGCGCAAGGCGGGTGTTCCGAAGTTCCTTCGGAACGTACCCGAAGAGGGGGTGCCTGTCTGGCTACAGCGAAGTGAGCCGGACCACGAGCGGCTTCAGACCATTGACGCCGCCGAGAGAATGGGTGGTGAGACCGACGGGAGGCAATTATTCCGTCGACTTGCAGGGACCTGGACCTACTGGGGCTGGAAGTATGG
>CAYPWN010000004.1:0-46911 GCA_964414525.1 uncultured Candidatus Poseidoniales archaeon
CTCCCCCCACCTTGAGCGAACTCAGTCTGCTAAGTTCGCTCCCAACGACCCTTACTTCGATGACCAATGGCACCTCAACAACTCTGGACAGAGTAGTGGCTCTGCTGGAGAGGACGCAAACGTTACCGGAGTTTGGGAGTCTTACAATGGCTCTGGCGTCATTATCAGCGTGATTGACGACGGCGTGGATCACGACCACTCCGACTTGGACCCCAACTTCATCGCATCAAACTCATGGGACTGGTGCGGTGATGACCCCGATCCAGACCCGTCATCGAACGATGGTCATGGAACCGCAGTCGCCGGAGTCGCCGCTGGAGTGGGGAATAACTCGCTATATGTCACCGGCGCTGCCTTCGGAGCGGGAATCGCTGGACACAGGCTGATAGCCTGTGGCTTCACTGACTCCACTTCGGCTGACGCCCTAAGTTACGATAATGACGACATCGACATCTACTCCAACTCATGGGGCCCTTGGGATTCTGGAACCATCCTAGAGGCTCCAGGACCGATTACATTGGCTGCGATTGAGGAATCGGCCTACAATGGCAGATCTGGCCTAGGCAGCATATACACCTGGGCAGCGGGAAACGGGCTGCAATCCGACGATAACTCAAACTACGACGGATATGCGAATAACCGGCACACCATTGCGGTCTCGGCAATAAGCCACTATGGGGATCAGTCTTACTACTCTGAGCCAGGTGCAAACATCCTAGTAACTGCTCATTCCAATGGTGGATCCCCAAATTACGAGGGAATCACCACGACGGACATAGTTGGATCGGGAGGCTATTCGGGAGGAGATGTGACTCACGACTTTGGCGGGACCTCAAGTGCGACCCCTCTGGTTTCGGGAGTGATAGCTCTTGTTCTGGAAGCTAACCCGAACCTGACCTGGAGAGACGTTCAGAACATTCTGGTTCACAGCTCGAGGAAGAACGACGCAAACGACTCTTCATGGAGCGTTAACGGAGCTGGGCTCTTGGTTTCTCACAAGTACGGATTCGGAGCAGTAGACGCAGGCTCAGCAGTTTCTCTGGCCGAGAATTGGACCAGCAGCGGAGTAGAGAGCAATGCCAGCTTCGGTCCCTTCACTCCTGGTACTGAAATAGAAGACGGCACTAGCACTTGGACGGAGTTCAATCTCTCAGTTCCGGTTGACCTGAGCCTCGAGTCCGTGGACGTCTTCGTGGATATCGGGCACTCATTCAGGGGGAACTTGGACATAGTCCTAGAGTCGCCAAGTGGGCACCAGTCCTGGCTAGCCGAGGAGCATAACGACGACAACAACGACTACGCGGACTGGATGTTCGGTACAGTACAGCACTGGGGGGAGTCGTCTCTGGGCAACTGGACTCTGAAAATCAGAGACACAGTTAGTGGCGACACGGGAACTTTGAACTCGTGGGAGGTGATCTTCCATGGGGTGGGCAACGTCTCGGATTTCGATGGAGATGGCTGGCCGGACTACAACGACGAAGACGACGACAATGACGGTTGGAGCGATCTAGATGAGCAAGCCTGCCAAACTGAACAATACAACTCAAGCTCATATCCCACAGACACCGACTCTGACGGGGACTGCGACTTCCTGGACGATGACGACGACGGTGACGGATTCTCCGATGTCGCCGAAGAGGCCTGCGACACGGACACTCTGGACAGCAACTCCACACCAGTCGACACCGACTCTGACGGGGACTGCGACTTCCTGGACGATGACGACGACGGTGACGGATTCTCCGATGTCGCCGAAGAGGCCTGCGACACGGACACTCTGGACAGCAACTCCACACCAGTCGACACCGACTCTGACGGGGACTGCGACTTCCTGGACGACGACGACGACGGTGACGGCCTTAGTGACGAAAATGAGACGAGCTTGTACAAAACAGACCCTCTTGACTTCGACTCGGACGACGACGGCCTTAGCGACTACCAGGAAGTGATTACATACGGAACCATGCCATTGGACTCTGACTCAGACGACGACGGCCTTAGCGACTACCAGGAAATTGTCGTTCACGGGACCAATCCGCTTTCGTCAGACTCGGACTCTGACGGACTGAATGACTCAGAAGAACTCAATGTCTGGTCCTCGGACCCCCTAACTTACGACCCGGACAACGACAGCGACAACTACTACCACTTCCATGACTGCGACGACGAAGATCCGGGAGCAAATCCCGGGATGGAGGAACTGCTTAACGGGAAGGACGACGACTGCGACGGAATGGAGGACGAGGGATACAACGAAACAGACCAGGATGGAGATGGGCTATCCGATTGGTCAGAGTTCCATGTTCATGGAACGGACCTTAACAGCTCAGACACAGATCAAGACGGGCTCACTGACCTCCAGGAGGTGGAAGTCTTCCAGAGCGACCCGCTGGTCGTGGACCAGGACGCCGATGGCGACGGTACCTACTGGTTCGACGACTGCGACGACACCGACTCTAGCTTCTCGCCTAGCGCTCCAGAGCTTCTGGACAACCTTGACAACGACTGCGACGAAGAGGTTGACGAGGACTTCTTCTGGCTAGACTCCGACAATGACGGTCTGACCGACTATATCGAGTACCACCAGTACTCTACCGATCCAAACAACGGTGACACAGATGGAGACGGTCTGGCCGACGGATCAGAAGTCAACACCCACATGTCCGACCCACTAATGGCGGATCCTGACAACGACTCGGACTCATTCTACCACTTCCAGGACTGCGACGACGAAGACTTCGAAAGAGCTCCTGGGAATCCTGAGCAGCTAGACGGCAAGGACAACGACTGCGACGAGGAGATTGACGAGGACTTCTACGAAACCGATACCGACGGAGACGGGGTCTCGGACTACTCAGAGTATCACAACCACAGCACCAGCCCGGTTTCCGCGGACACGGATCAGGACGGCATTTCTGACTTTGACGAGCTAGAGAGCGGCCTATCCAACCCCCTCTTCCCCGATTACGACAGTGACCAGGATGGTTTCTACGAGTTCGAAGACTGCAACGACAAGGTCGGCAGCACCCACCCGGGGGCCCAGGAACAGTGGAACGGCATTGATGACGACTGTGACGGATCGGTGGACGAAGGCATCAGCAGATTGGAGCTAATCGGCACTAGCCTTGACATGTCACGTGGAACTGTTTTCCACTCCGGAGGGGATATCTTCGACGGGCCCAACTCGTTCGAACAGCAACCAATACTGTGGGACTCTGCCAACCAATCCTTCACGATCTCACTCTCTGGTATCCAGCCCACCGTCGGCGCCGAAATCACATGGATGATGGGTGGATTCTCCTTAGAGCCGAATACAAGCCAAAATGGGAAATTAGTGATGCTTAAGCCCCTAGACTGCAATAATCCAATCAATAACCTGCAAATCCAGGTATGCGACGAGGGCGTCTCAATACAAACTGTAACTGCTAGGGTTTCCGAACAGGGCTACTACACTGATTTGGAGTGGAGCGTGCTTGTCTCTACCTGGGTTGAGCCAAGGCCAGAAAGTGGCTTCGTTGCCACTGTGGTGAGCTCTGCGGGAGTAATAGGTGCGGTGATCTTCCTAATCGGACTCGCTGGGGGAGGGGCAATCATAGGAACTAGATACGCTGAGAGCAGAAAGCTCCAGGACGCGCTGGATGCCTACGGGGTTACTCCTGACAGACTAGCAGTAAGACCTGAGAATAGGGGAATTGACCTGCCTTCGGCCCCGGAATTCGATTTGTCTGGAAAGGATGACTAGACATTCTCAGATGATGTCTCCTACTGTCCACCACATCCAGAATACGAAGCCGATGAGGAACAGGATGACAAACAGGATCATTCCTAAGTATGCCCCTATATACAGCTTGAACAGGTCCTTGAGGAATGTCATCATGTGCCTCACTTCTCCTTAGAGAACTGGCTCAAGAAGTCCCAGGCAATCCCGTTAGTGTCGACGGTTCCCCCGTTACCCGTGAAAATATCGTAGCTTTCCTCGTATGGGTTGTGATCGGCTGCATAGAGAGTTACCAGAGACGCCACGGACCCATTCTCGCAATTGGTAAACGACTGGACTGAATAGAATGTGGATGGGGAGTTAGAATCCGGCAAAGTTCCCTGGCATCCGTTCATTTCTGCCCACATCAATAGATTCTGAATCGCCCCATGCTCCTGAGCCTCTAAGTTGGGCAGGTGTATGGCATCGTTTGAGTACAGAATAATCTGGTCCAGGAGACCATGGATTTCCATGATTGGGATTGGGGAGTACTCGGAATTAGGATCTTCGAGAAGGTAGTATGACATGCAAGCTATGGCAGCGAACCGATCGCTGTGCTCATTTGCTAACTTCTGGCTTAGGGCGCATCCGTTTGACCATCCAGTAAGGTATATCCTGTCCTCGTCAACTGTGTGTTGTGACGTTATGTTGTCAATTATCTTCAGAATAAGGCCTGTGTCGTTCAGCCCCATTTGGCCTGCAGTGCTACAGCAGTATCCTGCGTTCCATGAATTATCGAATCCCTGCGGCCAAACTGCAATCACTCCATTCTCCTCTGCAATGTCGTCAAACTCCGATAGCTTCCTCTGGTTTTCCATAGTTACTGTGTTCCCATGAAGATCAATAATCATAGGAGCCGCTTCGGTCAAGTTCACCGTTTTGGGGACAAAAACGTTCCAGCACCTTTCCATATCCTCGTGCATCATGCACTCTACATAGTCCAATCCCTCGAATTCATCCATCTGCTCGTCATCGGACTGGCTGCTCCTCGAAGATACCCCCGATAAGCACCCAGAAAGGGCCATTGAAAGCAAAATTGAGGAAAGAAGGATCGAGACTTGCCTCCTTCCCATGACTTTCTGGGGAGGCTGGGTAAGAAAAATACATGGATTTGGAGGGCTCAACTGTCATCCTCTTCTTCTGCAGAGTCCACTGGACCCCATTCTGCATCCGGAGACCCTCCCGACCACTCTCCGAACACTGCGATGTCCTCGATGTCCTCGTCATCTCTCCATGGCGGCTCTCCATCGGATCCGCTGATGATCAAGCACCCCTCTTCATCGAGCCTTCTCTTCAGAGTGGCCACTCCCCTCTTGACGGGGAGTAGATGTCCAATGGGGGAACCAGAGTTGACGAATGGATGGGTGGCCGAGCTAATCAGAAGTCCGCGAATTGGGGAAGTAACGTCATGCTGTACCCCCGGTAACTCTGGGTCCGTAATTGTTGCAACTATCTCGCCCTCCTCGACGAAGCTGCCAGCTGGGGCTAGGACGTCGAGCAGCCCACCTTGATCGGAACGAATCCAGACCGATCCAGATGCCAGGATTCGGAATCTAGGCTTGCTAGGGTAACCTGGAAGCATCCTTAGGCTCCTTAGCAGATTTATGATCCCGTACATCGAAATCTGCACTGACTCTGGGTCGGCCTCGTCGGGCCCCCCTCCCTCGTAGGTGATGCAAGCGATGTCGTTCTCGTTGGCGACCCTGCGTAGAGAGCCACGCGGGCCATCGCTGTCCAGAATAGTCTCTATCCCGAATGATCTTGCTATTCGGTTGCTGCTGGCATGGGCCAAGTTGGCCCGAATCTGAGGAATATTCGTCCTGCCCTTCCCAGCTGTATGAAGATCCACGACATAGTCACTGCTGGTTATGAGATTCTTCCAGAGCTTGTTCGCTACCCTAGACGTTGTGTTGCTATCGGGGTTTCCAGGGAAACACCTGTTCAGATCCCTGTTGTCCGGGAAGTCTCTCATCATCCTCCTATAGCCGGGAAGGTTTACGATTGGGACGATCCTAATGGTGCCTGCAAGCGAGTGCGGGTCCAGAACTCTGTCTTCTCCCATGAAGTTGGGAGCGCAAAGGTACGTTAGTGCCAGAGGACCCACAAGCTCGTCTCCGTGAACCGCCCCCAGCAGGGTGACTACTGGACCTGGCCTAGAGCCATGCACAATGCTAATCGGGACAGGCCAGGACTCGCCTATCTCTACGTCAAGAAGATCGTATTCCAGGTGCCTGATTGTTCCAGGCTTGATTCTCTTGCGCATGAAGACATGGTTCTTCGACCCTCCGTTTCGAGACCACTTAGCCGGACTCCCTCCCACT
This sequence comes from uncultured Candidatus Poseidoniales archaeon, assembly GCA_964414525.1. Lineage (GTDB taxonomy): Archaea > Thermoplasmatota > Poseidoniia > Poseidoniales > Thalassarchaeaceae > UBA36. The sequence continues at coordinate 6,082 of CAYPWN010000004.1, forward strand.
TCTCCCAATGCCTTCTCAATCTCCAAACGACGTCTCTTGGGGATCTGGTTAGCTATCTTGATCGGGGCGAATCTCCTCCTCTTTGGACGGGGAGCTGGTTTTGAATCCCGGTTCTCCTCAGTAGAACCCACAGGGGGAGCGCCCTCTTCGGTCACATTGGCCCGAAGGACTGGTGAATTAATACAATGCGCAAAGGACAATTTGGGAATGTTCAATTTCCTTGAGCCCTCAAGCATCATCATGGAAGGGGATGGGAGTCAATCTGTCCAGGAGAAGCACGCGCCAAGCAGCATATGCTTCGGATGCGGCCCTGCTAACCGAGATGGCCTCAGAATCCGATCTTTCCGAAGCGATGCGGGGCTAGAAATGGAGTTCGAACCATTGGAGGAACACCAGGCCTTTCCCGGTATGATAAATGGGGGGATAATCGGGACTCTGCTGGACTGCCATGGGAACTGGACGGCGGCGATGGCTCTCATGGACAGGTCAGGTGAGAAAGAGCCCCCCTGCACGGTCACCGCCTCATACAGTATCAAGCTGAGGAGGCCGACACCCTACGGCCCGACTCTCAAAGTAACTGGGGAAGTAACGAGCATCGAGGGCGACAGGGCCAGCGTGAGGATGGCCCTGATCGCAGATGACAAGGTGTGCGCTACCGGTGAGGGGCTCTTCGTAGCAGTCAAGGAGGGTCACCCTGCCTTCCACAGATGGAGTTGATGTGCACTCGGCATCCTTTAGAACGGCCGAATCGGATTACTCTCATGGGCGACGAGCCGGAGGTCGGTATGACCAGTCTTTCTGAGTTCGAATTTGATGATCGTCTGAAATCAATGCTTCAGGAGAGTTGGGGGATAAACGAGCTTTTTCCCCCACAGGCAGCTGCTCTTCCTCACTCACTTGATGGGAGGAATCTAATGCTTGCAATACCCACTGCTAGCGGCAAGTCTCTCGTCGCACACATAACAATGGCACACAGACTCGCAAACGACCTGTCAGGTATGAGGGGGATCTACATTGTTCCTCTGAAGGCTCTAGCTTCCGAGAAGTATGAAGAGTTGGTTGAAATCAGTTCCAGCGTAGGGCTGAAGGTCGGTCTGGCAATTGGAGACAGAAGCAGCGAGACCAGTCTTGCCGAAGGATCTGATATCCTAGTCTGTACCAGCGAGAAGTTCGATTCCATGTTGAGATCTAACCCTTCCATGATGGATGACATCGGAGTGGTGGTAGCGGACGAGTTCCACCTGCTGCAAGACCCAAACAGAGGCCCAACTCTGGAGATTCTCCTGTCCAGGATTAGACACAAGAGACCGGATGCGCAACTTCTGGCGCTATCAGCAACCGTCGGAAACTCTGAAGAGATATCTGATTGGCTTGACGCAGTCCTGATCAGATCTGATTGGAGGCCAGTTGCTCTTTACTCTGGAACCCTAACTGGACTTGATATCAAGTACCACACAGTGGAAAGCCCTGAGAGGGGGGAGTTCAGGCTTCCTGAGCCTAAGCGTCTAGAAGGAGGAGCACAAAAGAACCTCCATGCAGCAATTGACGACACCGTCCTGATGGGGAAGCAGATGCTGGTTTTCGTCTCATCCAGATCCTCTGCCCAGAAGGAGGCTAGGGAAATCTCGGATCACGTCAAATCTAGGGTTTCTTCTAACAGCGGCGGGTTCTCAGAAAAAATGGCTGGAGCTTGGGGCTCGTTAGCAGATTCCCTAATCTCAAGAGAAGGGAGCTCGGCCACGGTCAAGGCCCTGGCAAACGCCGTCAGAGGGGGCGTGGGTTTCCACCATGCAGGACTAACTTCATTCCAGAGAAAGACGATAGAAGATGGATTCAGGTCAGGTGAAATTCTTTGCATAGTCGCGACCCCGACACTAGCTCAGGGAGTCAACCTACCAGCAAGTAGGGTGGTGGTCAGGGACACAAGGAGGTGGAGCACTATTGCTGCGCGGAGTATGCCCCTGCCAGTAATGGAGGTCAGGCAGATGCTAGGAAGGGCGGGCAGACCGGGATTCGATGAGTTCGGAGAGTCCTTCCTCGTTTCAAAGAGCACTAAGGAGGAGAGTTCGTTAGTGGATCTATACCTTAGAGGGGATCCAGAAGACATCACCTCAAAGCTGGCTAACCCGAGTGCCCTTCAGGCCGAGGAGGACGGTGCCCTTCTTACTCACATGCTTTCGATAGTAGCAACCGCTGGAATTGACGATCGAGATGCAATCTCTCGTTTCCTAGCAGAAACATTCCTAGCGAGTCAGATGGATCCAGAGACCTTGGAGGCTCGAACAGATGACGTTATTTGGTGGCTCTGCAGCAATGGCATGATCGATAGAACCGGAGAGTCAGATGAAGTTAAGAAAAGGATCAAGGAGAGCGAGCGCGGTTCAAACAAGGAGGAAGACTGGGAAGACGAGATGCCATCTTGGGCAAGCTCCGCAACAGCAATCCCTGGACTGGATGTTCTCGAGAAGCAGGATTCTCGAGTTCGCAGGTTATCTCCCAGAAAGGGTCCGGCGATATTCGGTTTCAGAAAGGCAAGCGTCTATGAAGCCGCAGAGTCTTCTCTTCCAGAGCCCTCGGCAATGACCTATGCCGCTACATCTCTTGGTTCGAGGATTTCCAGACTCTATCTAAATCCTATTTCCGGCAAGATAATTCACGATGGTCTTGGGAAGGCGATGGCTATCCTATCTGGTGAGGATGATGTCGGCCAACTGACTCCTCTGAGCCTGCTTCATCTTGCTTCTTGCACACCAGATTTCCTTCCTCTGTGGCCAAGAAAGAACGACTACGACGAAATCCAAGCAGCGCTGCATGGTAACGAAAGAGAGTTGTTAGCCGAAGCAATAGACCTTGAGGAAGAAAGAAGGATGAAGGGTGCTTTGGTGGTACAGTCATGGATGGAGGAGGAGTCTCACGAGTCGATAGAAGAGAAGTGGGGAGTCCAACCAGGGGACCTGCGAAGTCGTGTCGAGCTTATCGAATGGCTGCTTTTCTCCATGAGAAGGATACTTTCCGAGGATGATGAGCTAGCTAGGATGGACAGAAATGCCCACAAGACGCTGTATGAGTCAATCGATGAGGTACATCGTCGGGTCAGGTTTGGATGCAGGGCGGATATACTAGGTCTAGTCGCAATCAAGGGAGTTGGGAGAGTCAGGGCCAGAGAGATGGCGGACACCCTCGGAGTATCCAGTGCTTCTGATGTATCGTTGCTGACGGAGAGGGATCGTGCTAGACTGGCTGACCTTCGTGGATGGAGTCCCAGATTAGTCGATAACCTGGTAACCTCTGCCAAAAGAGCTCGCTAATCATATTCTTCAACCAGAAGTCATCGGGGCCATGGACCGGGAACATCCAGTGCCTTGGTTCCCCGCTTGGGGGGTAAGGTTCCAGACTCCCGTTGAGAACGTGTTCTCCTTGGTCTCTGTTGTGAACGAATGGCGGCCTAGCAACAGGTGGCTGATGGTTGCATACGATGCGGTCGCTAGCGAGGTCCACCTGTGGACTGCTTGGTATACGCTGAGAGGAAATGAGGAGTCTGGATCCATGGTTGCAAAGACACCGGACACGGAGTTTCTAAGGCTCATTTCAGGAACACACCAGATTAACAGGGCTTTCGAGAGAGCAGGCATATCAGAAGGAGACGAGCGTGCATGGATAGTCTTCCTTCCAGATTCAGAAATTGGAGAGGAGTTCGGAGGCTTCCCCATACCAGTGGGATTCTATAACGACTCATCGAAAGACGCTAAAAGATTGGTAGAGCAGCTTGGAGGATCACTTCTACCCAAGCGTCCCGTACCAAGTATCAGTGGCCTTGAGAGGGTTGGCTTCGACACGTCCAGAGAGTTAAGTGTCTCAGAAATTGAAGTGGGCTTCCTAAGCCATATGGCACTCTCAGACCTTAGATGAATAGTTGCCAGTAGTCATATTGATAGGCGGGGCATACGAGCAGCAACTGGTTAAGATGCCCAAGTTCTACGGGTTCGGGTCATGCACTGATTGCGGAATTGCATGCACACCGGGGAACTTCCTCGATCACGAGAGGAGGAGATTCTGCACCGCCTGCTGGGTCGAGAGAGAGAATCCAGGCCATCCCGAATTGCAAGAGATTAGGAAGAAGGTAGAGGCCGCTGTTGAAGAGTGGAAGTGCGCCAAGTGGAGCAGAGAAGAGGGGCCACTCCCAATGGGGCCCAGGCCCGTAAAGAATTGAGGGCTACCAAATGGCTAGGGGCTATGTTCCAGATGACCTCGATGCTACTGATTGGGATGGGCTCGAGCCTCTCGTGAACGGCCTTCTGGAAAGGGAGCTGAACTGCTCGAATTGCCTTGAGGGGCTAATTGCGGATGCATCTGAGCTAGCAGAGCACGTCTCCGAGGCGGGTGCCCTATTGTACATCGGGATGACGTGTGATACCGAAAGCGAAGAGAAGCGCGGTTCGTTCCTGGACTTCGTGAGTAATGTTAGGCCGAAGCTCTCTGAGTTCTCTGACGCGCTCAACAGGAGGATTGTGGGGCATTCTGCAGTAGGGGACCTTCCTGAAAGATACGGACTTATGCTGAGAGGGATGAGGACAGATGTCGAGATCTTCCGGAAGGAGAACATCCCCCTTGGAGTTAGGCAGACAGAGTTGGTCACTGAGGCTCAGGGAATCACTGGAAGCATGACAGTGGAATTCGACGGTGAGGAGAGGACCTTTCCCCAGATGAGCAGCTACTTGGAGTCGAACGACAGGTCGAAGCGTCAGGCAGCATGGACTGCAATGTCAGAGAGGAGGATGCAGGACCACGAGAGGATGTCGGAGATTTTCGACGAGTTGGTGACCTTGAGGCACCAAATAGCCCTTAACGCTGGATTCGAGAGCTACACCCACTACATGTTCAAGGCGATGCATCGCTTTGACTACTCTATAGGTGACTGCCTCGAGTTCCACAGTTCTGTAGAGTCCGTCTGCATGCCCATTCTCAGGGAGATCAACAAGGAGAGGCGCGAATCGTTGGACTTGGGGGAGCTGAGTCCGTGGGACGTCAACGAGAAGACGGGTGCTGGCCCAGACATACATGGAAGGGAGCCGCTGAAGCCTTTCGAGACGGTAGAAGAGATGGTTCAGAAGCTATCAGAGATGTTCCACGAGATCTCCGATGACCTGGGGGGGAAGTTCGACATGCTCGTCGAGATGAATACACTAGACTTAGACACTAGGAAGGGCAAGGCACCGGGCGGGTACCAGTACTACCTAGAAAAGAGCAGGGTACCATTCATTTTCATGAACGCTGCAGGGCTCCAGGGAGACCTAGAAACGATGATCCACGAAGCAGGGCACGCATTCCACTCCCTGTATTGCGGGCATCTGGAACTGATTGATGAGCGAGACTACCCAATCGAGTTCGCGGAGGTGGCCTCAATGTCGATGGAGCTTCTGACACAGCCATGGTGGGACAAGTTCTACGACAAAGAAGAGTCGGACAGGGCGAGGAGGTCCCATCTAGAAGGGGTAGTATTCCTATTGCCATGGATTGCGACCATTGACTCGTTCCAGCACTGGATTTACGATAATCCTGGCCATACAAGGGAAGAGCGGGCGGAGGTCTGGCTATCCATAAGAGACAGGTTCGGCTCGGAAATGGACTGGACTGGCCATAGCGATTTCAAAGAGGTGTCATGGCAACAGCAGGGGCATCTGTATGGAGTTCCCTTCTACTACATCGAGTACGGGATCGCGCAGCTAGGTTCTCTGCAACTTTGGAAGACGCAGATGACAGATCCACAGAAGGCCCTTGACGACTACGCCAACGCGATGAAGCTGGGGAACACTATGACCCTTCCCGATCTATTCTCGGCAGCAGACCTGAAGCTCGGATTCGACGAAGGTCACTTCCTTTCACTAATGGGTTCAGTAGAGTCTTCTCTGTCAGAGTTACCGGCGTAGCCTTCGGACCCCGAGGACCGCGCTAATCGCGCAGACCCTCGGATGTCACGGTGAAGACTGCCTCTCCCTCAGGCAGGTTCGGGCTGTCTATCAGGCGGGCTATTCTCCGGCCCCCCTTAGACTTCCTGAGGTAAAGGCGGAATGTGCTAGCGTGACCTACAATGTGGCCACCGACTGCCCTAGTGGGATCACCCCACATTGCGTCTGGCTTAGACTGGACTTGGTTTGTGACTAGGACAAGGGCGTTCTGGACGTCTGCGACCTGCTTGAGCTCCTTCATGTGGCGATTAAGCTTCTGCTGCCTGGGTGCCAGCATCCCTCTCCCGATGTACTCTGCACGGAAGTGGCTCGTCAGCGAATCTACGATGATCAGCTTGACTTCTATGTTCTTAGACATCCGCTTTATCTCGTCCACAAGCAGCATTTGGTGGGCCGAGTTGTACGCCCTGGCCACGTGGATCCTGTCAAGTGCTTCACTTGGCTCGATTCCTACGGCCTCTGCCATCTGTGCTATCCTCTCGGGCCTGAAGGTATCCTCTGTGTCTATGTAGACGACCTCCCCGTCAAATCCTCCTTCATCGAGCTTTAGTATCGTGTTGACTGCAAGCTGGTGGCCGATCTGGGTCTTTCCGCTTCCGAACTCCCCGTATACCTCGACAATTGCCTGTGTCTCGAAACCCCCTCCTAGCAGTTCGTCTAGGGATGAGGCTCCCGAGGTTAGCTTCTGTACCCTCTTGCGCCTGTCCAATAGGGCAGCTCCACTGACGAACCCTCCTATGTTGGCAAGCTTCTTCGCTCCGGCAATGATCTTCGAAGAGACTGCTTCTCCAAGCTCTGCCTGGTCCGATAGCTCTGACGGGCTCATCACTGCTATGGCCAGAAGATCTTCGAATCCGGCCTCTCTAAGCTTCTCTGCTGTCGCAGGCCCGACTCCAGGAAGGTCCTCTATCGTGGGTTCTGCCTCGTCGACATCAATCACTATCTCTTCTTCTTCCATTTTTTCGCTCGCTGTCTCTTCAGTCATCCTATCACCAATGTGCCTTCGTTCTAGAACGCAGGTATATGAACAAACGAAGGACCCCTTGGAATTCTATGAAAGTATTGATTCGCCTTGGCTGCTTGCAGTCATTCGTTTTTTCACTTTCACTTTGTTTTCGTGGTAGCGAGTGGTGGATTTGAACCACCGGTCTCCGGGTTATGAGCCCGACGAGATAACCTGACTACTCCAACTCGCTGCCTCTTCGCTGATGCATCGGTTATTTGAAGCGCGCGGGGGCGCAAAAACCGATTCTGTGATGGTAACAGTATTGAGATGCCAGCATTACGAAGCATCTGAACCCACCATGGATGGCCATTTGCTAATTCAAAATGCGTCCCTAGTTTTGCCTAATCGTATCGTGTTGGGAGACTTGCGGGTTGCTAATGGTTCAATAAAAACAGTTGCTGAAGGAGGGGGTTTGGATGGATGTGACGGTGAGATCGTAATTGATGGAACGGGACTTCACCTAATTCCTGGAGCTATAGACCCCCATGTACACTTCAGAGAACCTGGACATCCTGAGAAAGAGGATCTAGAGAGCGGAAGTAGGGCTGCTGCAGCAGGTGGAGTAACTGCATTCCTGGACATGCCGAACAATATTCCCAATGCGACCAATCGTGAAATATTGCAAGAAAAGATCGCCTTGGCGGACAAAAAGGCTGTGACTCACCATGGTTTTTTTATTGGTGCTACAAAGGACAATGTCAGCGATTTGCAAAGCGTAGAAGGAATGGATGGCGTCTGTGGAATCAAGATATTCATGGGAAGCAGTACAGGCGATTTGCTAGTCCACGAACAAAAACATCTAGACGATATTTTTGCCAACACTGGCGGAATTATAGCCACGCACGCGGAAGATGAGAGTCGTCTCCAGCAACGTATAGCAGAGTTTGGTAATCGCACTGATATCGCTTCTCATGCTGAATGTAGAGATGTGGAGTGTGCTTTCCTAGCGACAAAACGGGCTGCAGCTCTCGCAAAGGATCATGCGCACCGACTACACATCGTTCATCTGACTAGTGCAAAGGAGGCAGACTGGTTGGAGAAAAACAAAGGAGAGCTCATCACTACTGAAGTATGCACACAGCATCTCACTTTTGACCAGGATGATGTCAAAGAACTAGGCGAGAGGGTTCTGATGAACCCACCGATTCGGTATACTGAGGATAAGGAAACTCTGTGGAAGCGACTCAAGGACGGCACCATCGATTGTGTGGTCACCGACCATGCACCCCACACCCTGGAAGCTAAGTCACTAGGATACCCAAAAGCACCAGCCGGAATGCCTGGGGTTGAAACCTCACTACCTCTGATGCTTACCCACGCAATGGATGGGAGATGCAGTGTCATGGATGTAGTGGACTGGATGTGTGCTGGGCCGGCTAAGGTGTATGGCATGCAGAAAAAAGGATCTCTAATCGAGGGATTTGACGGGGATCTAGCCCTCGTTGATTTGCAGACCCGTCGGACCATTACTGATAGCGATACTTGGACCAAAGTTGGATGGACGCCTTACGCTGGTATGGAGCTCACTGGATGGCCGATTTACACGATAGTCGATGGCAATGTAGTCCACAAGCGGGAGGTTAATGGGCCTCTCCGAGGAGTTTCGGTTGCACCCTCTGGTTCAGTCGGCAGGGCCTTGAAGTTCCGGATATAGCGCTCCCTATCGTAGCTAATCGTCCCCTTCAGTGGCCTCATCGTCAGACATTCCCTCTACCGACACCCCTTCGACCAGGTTGGGCCCATAGGGCTCGTTACCGGGGAGCTCTAGCTCCACCATCAGTTGGAGATCTTGCGTCCGATGCACGGTAGCCCCTCCAGCGGAGAATGCGTAGACGTAGTCCCCCATAAAGACCGATCTGCGGATGCTTGTGGACCCGGAAAACCAGTACGACAGGCCCTCCTCGTTGTAGAACCCGGAGTGCTCGACCTCCCCATGCGAGCTTAGAGACCCGTTCTCCGTGTCGACTTCTATCATCTTCAGCATCGAGACGTACTGGTAACCAGAGAAGGAGTAGACTCTGCCATCGATCTCCACCTCGTCGTAAACGTACCTGTGCGTAGAAAGCGGAACTGCTAGTAGCGACTCTGGCGCCCAGAAGGTGAAGGCCTTGTGCTCGTATGTTGCCTCGGAGTAGGACCATGACCATCCGCAGGTCATGATGTCCGGGCAGTTCTCGTCGGTGTACGCCGGGGTTAGCGGTATCGTGTCGGCGAGCCTGGGGCTGCTTGTGTTGCTGACATCGAAGAGAGAGACCTGGGTGATGGACCAGTCGAGACCCAGTCCGTCTTGGCCACCGGCAATTCCGATCGTCAGCAGGTTGTCGTCATCCACAGGGTGTATGTAAGTGGAAACCCCCGGGACGTGTAGCTCCCCCAGTATCACAGGATTGTAGGGGTCTGAAAGGTCCAGTACCCAAAGGGGATCTATGTTCATGAAAGTCACTAGGTAGCCTCTTTCGCCCACGAATCTGGCGCTCCAGATTGTCTCTCCCTCGGCAATCCCTCCAATGAAGCCGGTTTGGGCTAGCTGGCCCTCTCCGTCGTCCATCAGAATTGTGACTTGGTTTGTCGGGCCTGTCCAGACGAGTTCCCCGTTTTCATCGGTGTCTGCGGTCCTCCACCACATCCCCCAGTTATCCAGTGTAGATGCGACCCTGATCGCGCCCTCGTGCTCGCTAATGGAGAACTGGTCGTTAACCGTCCCACTGACGCGGCCAGAGGCGGTGTAGGTGGTTTGATTGGAATCGCTAATATCGAATGAGTGGATGTTCGTGGCGTCCTCCCAATTGGGGTTTCTCCAGAACCACCACCAGTCGTTGGCTGGCTCTGCTAAGACTAGGGTGTCCTTGGATGAGTATACGTGGGCCCAGCAGGACGTTATGTGATCCACCTCCAGAGAGACCTCTTCACTTAGCATCTGCAGAGTCATGATTGTTGTGAAACCCCTTCCAGCGCTATCCGCACTAGCTGAGAACTCGGTGCATTTCTCGTAAGACAGGGGGTGCTCGTAAATCCCGTCTTCAGTCATCTCGTAGATGTGTGGGACGAAGTCTGCTAAGGTCAGTTTGGAGATGGCCTGCTCGTTTTGGATAATCGTATTATTCATCGATTCGTTCCAGATGTCCATCCTATTGTCCATGTCATCCTCGGACCAGTATCCGTCTGGAAGGTCCACCCAGGTCCTGATTCCGTCGAAGTAAGTCCAAAGGTGTGTTACCGACCTCACTGTCCCGTCGACCAGTCTGGCAGTGTGGTAGTTTCCCTCTATGTACATCTCCTTCTCAATGGTGGGAGAAGACCGATTGGTGATATCGACTACAGTGTACTTCACTAGGTTCTGAACCCTGGTGTATGTGTAGGAATAGTCCTCCTCGCCCACTTTTTCGTAGTTCACTGTAACCTCCTCGGACATGAGGTTCCTGAGCTCGCTGTCATGAGGTAGAGACCAGTAGTAGATCGAAGAGGCGATGACAAGTCTGTCCCCATCGATCATCATCTGGGTTGGGTTGCCCTCTATGGAAAGATTTGACTCGAGGGTCAGATTACCGAACTCCGGGACCCCCATAATGAGTAGCAGCTGCCCGTTGAGCATGTATATGTGGTAACCGTCTGTTTTCAGGAAGTCAGCCTCGTCCACTCCGGCCTCCTGATTGTTGGTTCCGGAGAACTCTCCCTCCCTGGATGAGTCTGCGCTTCCCTGGGGTTGCGAGGCCTCCTGTCCCGTGCCTTGGTCTGAGTCCAGAGCAACGGCCCCATCACCCTCGGCGAGGGCAATGTCGTCCATCATGAACATCCAGGGGTCAGAGATCCAGTGCCAGTAGCTCTGTTGGTCTAGATTGACAACCATCTCGTCGTATACGGCCTGCTGAAGATCAGCAAGAAGGGCATCGCATGCGTCGTAGCTCTGCAAGACTGGTGAAGAGCGAGTCCTCTCGGGAAGCTCCAGTTTGGGGTAGTCGCCCTCTAGGACGTCCAGAGTATTGTCAATGGCCTCTGTCACGTCTTCCACGGCCTGAAGGCATCCAGCGTTCAGAATCACGAACACCATAAGGAACGGAGTGAGGTTCTTACTTGCCATGTCACGCCCTCGGAACTCGTTCTTTTGAAATTACCAGTAAATCCGAACACACTACAATCACATTGGAGTCCAATTTGACGGATAGGGAAAGGATGCGAAATCGGGCTTGTGGCATGCATTGTATGGGGCCGGCTCATCTGAATCCTCCTCATCTTCTCTCGTCGTTTCAACGCCACCTGTGTGATCACTGGTGACGAGGCATCTAGTGCCGGCCAGGAAAATCAAGGCGGCAACCTGCATGTCCAGTGTTTGGTCCATGGAAGGAAATCATCGTCATCTGTGATTTAAACGAATTGGCGGCATGATTCCTCGAGGCATCGACGGGCATTTGGTGCGAACACCGGGAGTTGAACCCGGGTTAGCAGGTTGGGAACCTGCTGTCATAACCACTAGACCATGTCCGCTGGGGCAAGGGGAGTTGGTGCTGGTAATTGAGCGCCTCGGTCCCTCTTGAGTATGCTTACCTAGACAAGGCGCCTTAGTGACTCCATTGACGAGTCAGCCTGCCCTATTGATTGGAGGCATGACTCGATCACTCCCTCTGAGAGTGCGTCTGCCGCGGATGCTAGTGCCCTCTCGCAAGTGGACCTCTCTGGGGACTCCGGGCCGATTCCAGATGAGTCTAGCCTCTTCCTGAGCTTCTGCCAGTCCTCATTGAGGAACTCCAGCATCTCCCTTGCTTCTTCTATGCGAGAGGTCAGAGAGTCTAGGTCAGAGGTTAGTCTGTCCAGCGCCTCAGAGGCATCCAGCCATCTCTCGGAGCTCGCGAGGGATTCGATCTCGTCCAGTCTAGAAATCCAGTCTTGCCTCGACCTACCAGACGGAATCTTCTCCTCGATACTCTGCCTTTGTCTGAGAGCCCTCTGTACCGATGACTGTGCCTCTCCCTCGCCCCGGATAGATCTAGCTACTCCATCGGCCAGCCCTATCGCTAGGGAAGCGTTGCCGGACTCCATGGCATCCTTGGCCTCCTTGAGCCTCTTGCCCGCTTCTTCGGTGCTTCCTGATTGAGACGAGAGCGCGCGCTCCGCGTCCTCAATGGAGCGAGTTGCCCTCACCATCAGCCCCTCTACGTCCTCCATCTGGGAAGGGATCTCCGATACTATTGTGAGTGCGTACTCGGGGTCCTCGTCTTCCATTGCCTTCTTTGCTGCCTCAAGTGTAGATCTTAGGCCCTCGACCAAGTATCCCTCCGCTGAACCAACGGCATCCTCTGCGTCTGAGATAGCCGAACTGGCTGAGTCCCAGTGAGACTCGATCTTTGATGCCCTTGTCTTGGCAGCCCTGAAACCCTGTTCTGCAGTCCTAAGTGAGCCGTTCTCGAACTCTTCTTCTGCTATAACGAAGACCCGCCTTGCTTCCCCTGAGAAACCTGTTATTTCCTCGGCCCTTATTACCGCCCTATCGGACTGATCACGGATCTCCTCTATGTCCTCTACCATCGATAGTATCCGCTCAACCTCCCTCTCTGCCTCTTCTATCAGAATTAGACCTCTCTCTGGATTCTTTCGGCCTTCCTCTCGGGCAGTCTTCAGAAGGGAGTTAGGCTGTTGCATCAGGGTATTCCCGGACTGGACCTCTAGAACCCCTCGCTCGGCCTTCTTCAGGCGGTCATAGAAGGCACCTCGCGCTTCTTCGGAGCCATCCTTTGCAAGTATGTTTGGAAGAATTGAAGTCAATGCAGCAATGGAAATAATTAGCCATGATTCTGGGTTGGATATTGTAGCAATCACAGGAGTTGCCAATCCGAAACCTACCATCGTGCTCATGCCCCTCCACCTCCTAGGGTTGGCCCCGGAATTCAGTACCTCTCTTGAGAATAGGAACAGAAAAAATACAACGGCGACCATCGCCATTACAGCACCGATTTCAGCACCTCTGTACCTGTTTACCTCGGCGAAAGCAAGCATTGGTGGCCAGAAAATACAAGCTGTAGTGGAGGCCCGGGTCCTCCCAACAGGTCCAAACTCTACCAAATCTGGCATCAGTAGTGCAGAGGAGAACAACATGACAACTGGGCCGTAGGCGAAAATTGGGCCAGAGTCGCTCCCGAACGATTCGAATAGCCACCAAGCGCCTATGGCGATCAATGTCATTTGGCAGAAAAGAGATACTCGCTCTACCCTGATCCGCTCTGCTGCAATAGCACGGTCGGGGTAGTCGGGGAGCATCAGCACAGCAATGGAGGAACCAGAGGGGGTCAATATGTATGCGGTAATGTGAGCAGGTGGTTCCGGGGTATTCCTAATCCCCGGACCTAGTGAGGTAGTAGGAAATTGAAAGAATTGCTATAATTACCAGGATTGGAAGCATGGAGGTCCCTGAGCCTCCCTTTCCACTCTCAATCTGCACTTCTAGGGCTATCTCCCCATTGGTCCCTGCTGGTGCACTGTCCCAATGCAAAGTAAGATTCTCAATGCTTTCTTCGAGCATCTCGAACTGGAATTCAATGGTTCTGAGTGCAGGACCAGATTCCAGCGTGGCGGAGAATGGCTGCTCTGTCCACCTTCCGCAAATATCCGAAAGGCAAACCCTAGCGAAGGCGTCATCTGATCCTTCGTTCTGGACCACCACTACCAGAGTGGCCATGCTTCCCACTTGGGCTCCATCGGAGAATGATGCGTCGATTACGCTGATGTGAGCACCTCTCTTGGGCAGAATCACTATGTCAACTACCTCCTCTCTGTGATTCCCCTTTGAGTCCGTGGAGCTGACAATGATTTCGTGTTGACCCTGTGATAGCATAGGGAGAGTGATGGACTCAGCTTCAGTCCAGTTGGCCTCGGCAATCAGAAGCTCTGGAAGTCCCGGAGAAGGTGAGGTGCCATCTGCCCAGACAGACCAAAGTACGTCGTTTATGTCGTCCAAATCATCGAAGGAATGTGAAAGATCGAGCGTCAGTTCGTCACCCTCGTGAGCTTCATCAAATTCTATCTCAACGTCGTTGGAGAACAGTCTGGGAATCACTGTAGGTGGACTGGAGTCGAGGACCCTCACCACCCACTCGTTCATGGCGGAGTTCCCTGCATCGTCGGTTACGAGAAGTAGGACGGAAATCTCAGTTGGGCTTCTCTGAATGTGCCTTTCATTCAAGGGGAGATGTGCGCCGTTTACCTCGCTGCCCTGGATCGCAGTGAAATGGAACATGTGCTGAAACATTCCGAACTGCCGCCAGCCCTCCGATATATTGGTGAACATCTCTAGGAACACTGGAAGCATAGATTCGTCTGAGCCGTTGATGTCAAACTGCAGTTCGGTTCCTGCTAGAACCTCAATGACATCCTCGTGTATTTCGATGATCCTCGCCTCTGTACCATTTGCTGTAATTGTCCCGGACCAATCAGGGCCGATGCCGTCAATCAGAGAGTGGTCATTCCAATGAGACGTTGCGCCGTGGAAGTCTGTGCATGAGGCATTCACGCTTAGGACGTCGCCATGGGAGAGTCCTATCTCCGATGGGGAGATTTCGAACCATGGGTTCTGGTATTCGTAGACAACCTCACCCTCATTCAGCACTTCCCAATGGATTATCGGGGAGTCTAGAGGGCTGTCGTTGCAGGAAGCAGAGAATGAGGATGTCAGATTCAGAGATGTGGTCGAGGAGGACGGGAACCTTGATGCCAACATAGTCGGCGGTATGTTCTCACCAATTGTGATCCTTATGTCATAGGCGACGGGTGCCTCTGAACGATTTACCGTAAAACCTCCTGGATTGCCATGGATTATCTCGGACATGGGGCTGAACTTGAACTCCCAGCCCTCGGGTAGGCCAATACTGATGGGTACCTCCTCGATCATTGCCCCAACCCTTGGGAGGTCGAGCAACCTCAGGACCCTTCCGTCGGACAGGCCCGATAAGTTTGCTGACTCCGTCCAACCCCAATGCCCTTCCGAGCGGTTCACTGGACCAGTTTCAGGTGGAACAACAGTTAGTTGCCTTTCTCCAGAAACCTGCATGCTGGAATAGTCAAAGCTGCAACACCCCCCAGAATACGCATCAGTCCAATTTCTGGCAGAGGCAACCAATCCAGCGAATTCATTTGATTCCTCCACGTCAATCCAGCCATCTGAGTTTCCTAGAATCGAGTCGATCTGCACCAATAGCCCTAATGACCTGTTGTCAAGTAATTCGGTACCGTAACTCTCCTGCACCGAGACCTCTGCGTACCATGTTGCATTGATCTGCGAGTTGTGCGAAATAGGGGCAGTGAAATTCAGGAACGAATGTCCATGGATGGGGGAGGAGTTAGAATCTGAGTGATATGGATTAGGGGAGTTGTTTTCTAGGCCCTCCTTCGAGGGAAGAAGTGAGGAGGATGAGATTAGGAATGAAACAGAAATAATGGCAATTAGTATGCTTTTTTTATCTATGGAGGACATTTCTTGCACCACCTATGGGAATCAGTGTATTATCTCCGATCCAGAAAAATCTATTCCCAAAGGTAGAATTCTATTCTCGGGTCCTAGTTCTATGGACATCCTATCTCGAAGTCCTTTCTCCCCGTACACTAAGAAGAATCCTCCCGAACCGGCACCTAGGAGCTTGGCCCCCTTGGCTCCAATCGACAATATCGTCTGGTGGAGGTCGTCGATTACGGGGTTGCTAACTTTTGACGAAGTAGCCCTCTTCGATATCCAGGCATCGTTAAGCAGGCGTCCTAGTGACTCAAGATCGCCCTCTTCAACCATGGTAGCCGCCTGATCAGCATGGGCCCTAATTTCACGGAGTCGTAAGTCCCTCTCGTCTCTATTCTCAGAGCTCTCCTCCAAGGCTTCGCTAGCACTTCTGGTAATTCCCGTGTATACGAGGCTAAATTTGCTGGAAATCTCATCAGAAAGCCCATCCCCCATAGCAATCGGTTCGACCGTTACGCCTTGTGACTGGAACCTGATTGAGTTGACTCCTCCAAAGGCTGCAGCATACTGGTCCTGCCGACCTATTGGTGCTCCAAGGATATCTATCTCGATCTGGCAAGCCTCCTCAGCAAGCTGGTTCTTGGTAGGTGTTTTCCCGTTCATTGCGTGCATCGCGTTTAGGAGGCCGACGGTTACCGAGGAAGAGGACCCGAGTCCCGTTCCTCTTCCTGGAATATCAGCGATTGTGGTTATCTCGATTCCCGACTCGAGCCCGGTCAGGCGCATCGCCTCCCTAACCAGTGCGTGCTGAATATCGTCTACGGATTCAACGTTCTCCATTGAAGCATAAGATACTCTGATGCTATTGTCGAACCTCTCGTTCAAAGTCACGTAGACATACTTGTCCAAAGCCAATGAAACTACTCGCCCTCCTTCGGGCTCATTCATTGCGAAGCCGTCCATGTCAGTCCCCCCGCCACAAAAGGACACCCTGAGTGGGGTTCTACTGATTATCATCGTCCTCCGGGGACATAGTGTCACTCATCAACACGCCGGTAAGGCAAAAATCGCTAATTTTGGCAATGACAAGACATATGAGAGGGGCGCATCCGCGAGGAGAAGAGAGCCATGGGCGACCTAGTGACGATGGATGACCTCACCAACGACGAGATTCTCTCCGTTTTGGAAGCTGCAGAGAGACTAGTTCCTGTGGCTAGGGGGGACTTGCACCTCCCAATTCTAGAGGGCAAGGTACTGGCGAACATGTTCTTCGAGAACTCAACTAGGACAAGGATGTCCTTCGAGGCAGCGATGAAGAGGTTAGGTGGATCCGTTCTGAACTTCAGCTCAGTAGGGACTTCCGTAGCAAAGGGAGAAACTCTGTTTGACACCATGCAGATGATTGACGGCTATGCAGATGTGGCTGCAATCAGGCACCCCCAGCAAGGAGCTGCTCAGTACAGCGCGGATGCGGTTGATATCCCCATTCTTAATGCAGGGGATGGGGCAGGGAACCATCCAACTCAGACGATGCTGGATCTACTTACCATCCGCCAGGCTCACGGGAGCCTAGAAGGGCTAAACGTTGTCCTTGTAGGCGATCTGCGCTACGGTAGGACGGTCCACAGCCTATCTCACGCCCTGATAAGATTCGGAGTCAGCCTCCACCTTGTTTCACCCTCTACGCTCAGGATGCCCGACGAGATCGTCTCCGACCTGAGGTCAGGAGGGGCCGATGTGGCGGAGACGGATTCTCTTCTAGACCAGATTCCAAATGCCGACGTGATTTATATGACGAGGATTCAGAAAGAAAGGTTTCCAGATGAGGACGAGTACGCAAAGGTGGCAGGGATCTACAAGCTTAGCGCCTCAGACTTGTCGGGAGCGAAGAAGGGCATGGTGGTAATGCATCCTCTACCGAGAGTGGACGAGATTGACCCAAGTGTAGACTCATTAGACCACGCCCGCTACTTCGAGCAGGCTTTCAACGGTGTGCCAACCAGGATGGCACTACTCTGCAGGAGCTTGGGAGTTGAAGTCCCGAAGAAGGTGAAGTAATGACCGAGATGAGAAGGGTAACGGCAATCAGGAATGGGACGGTAGTTGACCATATTCCGTCGGGAAACGCACTCAGGGTAATCAGAATGCTAAGGATAGACGTTACTAGGTCAACACCAGTATCCATGGTGATGAACGTGCCTAGCGACAAGTTGGGTAGGAAGGACGTGCTCAAGATAGAGGATAGGGAGCTGAATCAGGAAGAGTTGGACAGACTTGCTCTGATTGCGCCTGCGGCAAGCATCGCGATAATCAGGAACCACGCGGTGGCTGAGAAGCTCAGAGTCGAGCTTGCTGGGGAATTGTTGAACATAGCCAAGTGCTCTTTCTCCAACTGTATCACCAAGAACGACAGGGAGCCTTTGCCAGAGAGACTGCGTGTAATCAGCCAGGACCCCCTGGAAGTAAGGTGCTACTACTGCGGAAGAGGACAGGCCATAGAGGAGCTCATTGAGAACATCCTCTAGGCCAGTATCAAGATGCTTCTGCCAGCCACTTCCTCATTGTGCAGGACTGGCATGTCTCCCTGCTTGTTATCTCACCGCATTCCGAGCAGTGGTTTACCTCTTGATTGGCATCAGGGTTTGCATCTCTATGGAGATCGCGGATCTGATCAAGGGAGTGGAGAAGCCCGTGGCGTGCACCAGGGGTTTGCGACTCCAGCTTTGCTACTACAGCTCTGCTCTGCTGTCGCATTGCACCTGGCGCATGAGGACACTCGCCATGGTGGATTGGCAGACCAGCATGCACGGCATAGGCATGAATCTCCTGTTCTGGCACCCATCTCAAGGGCACGATCCTAGGAACCATGCCCTCTATTGGGGACTGGGTGTGAGGAGCCAGCCTAACCGACCTGTCTATCTCGCCCTTCTGTAAATTCATCAGGACTGATTGTGCCATGTCATCCAGATTGTGACCTAGGGCCATGACATCAGCATCCAGCTTTTCTGCGAGAGCATTGAGGCTCTGCCTCCGAAACACCCCGCAGTAAGAGCAAGGCATCAGCCCGTTTGCCTCGGAATGCCTTTCTCCGATTTCAGGCATGAGCTTTACCACCTTGTCCATCCTACCGAAGCCCATCTCCTCGTAACTTAGTGTCTCAAACCTGACATCAATTGACTCTGCGAGTTCTCTCGCGAACTCCATCGATGGTGCACGGTACCCGTCTATTCCCTCGTCCACGCAACCTGCAACCAGTTCCACGTCCCTACGACGGCCGATGATGTCGTCCATCATTGTTAGTAGTACAGCGGAGTCCTTGCCACCCGAGATAGCGACCAGAATTACGAAGGGGGAGCCGTCTTCCCTAGTTGCGTCCTTCGGGAGATCAAGTTGGACCCTAAGTTCACGGGACGTCCGCTTTCGTATTGACGAAGAAAGATGTCGGCCACAAAGGTGCTGACCGCTGTATGCCTGGTGTACAATGGCATCAGAGCGGCACCGGCTACATGCCTTCACGTCAATGTGACCGTCCATGGGAAGCCGCCATGGACCACAGGCTTGAACCCATCCTCCGGTGATTTGATGCGCACTTCCCTGATCGTAGTGCCATGGATGGCTCTGGGACTCTTCCCGAAAGGACGGAAGTTGGATCCAAGGTATTCTCCCCCTGGGCAGACAGGATCACGCTAGGGGCACTTGCATTAGGGGGCGTGCTTGCAGCGCCAGGTATTTCATCGGTACTAGATCAGTGGCTGGGAGTGTGGTCTATGGCTGCAACGGGATGCGGACTGGTGGTTTTAGTTCCGCTGATTTCTACGTCGATTGGAAAAATGTACGTCAGGAAAAGATCCTGACTAAGAGCGCATCCTAGCGATTCCTGATTCGATGTAACCGGAAACAGTCTGCCAAGGGACCACGAACCTCAGTCCTGCAACTGCCATTATGAAAAGACCTGCCGAGATGACCTTGCCGTAAGTCATCTGGAGTTCCAGGGACTCCTTTACCTGCCCCGTCCACTGTGTCCCCTCCAATATCCCCACGATAGAAATCATAAGGTCGTCGAATGCCAGTGCCAGAGCGGTTGTGATCGCTACTAGGGTGACGACGACTCCGAGTTGGATCAGGTGTGAGTTCACCACGTTGTTGAACTGTCTGACAAACTCGGGGTCTCTCTTGGATTCCTCAGGGAGGGAAACTGCGTACTCCATGTGTCCGATTGCCGCGGTTCCGGACTCCATGAAAAGAAGCATCAGGATTGAGACCTCCAGCAGCGAGCTGGCTAGTGGGGAGACGAGTCCCCAGAACATTGTGCCCTCCCCAATCTGTGTCGGAAGGGCCTTCAGGCCAACGTCAACCTCGGACACTATAGGCTCGAATGTTAGTATAGAGTGGAATGCGATGACCACAATGTAGTACCCCACGGCCCATGTGATTGCCCTCTTGGACAGTCCCCAAATGCCAAGAAGTCCTGCAAGAACGGGTGCGAATACCACCCCTAGGAATACCAGCTCCAAGATTAGTCCCATGGGAGAGAATAGCTCCCCCATGTGATTCATGGAGTCATTGCTGTTCCAAGGGAAGTGGAATCCGTTGGAGATCGTAGCAACCAGCCACGAGAAAATGAATGGGATGATTATCCAAGCCCCGAAAACTGCTGCTGCTCCTTGCTTGATCCTAGTCTGAATCTCGTTGGAAGATGCCCAGAACCTGTCGATTGCGACCACCCCAAGCACACACATCAGCATCGGTCCTAGAAGTGACATGGTTCCTGTCTGATTAACTCCTAGGAGGATGTCGGGAATCAGTAGTTCATCCTGATTTCTGAGCCACATAAGACCCCTGGTGTGCTCGTAAGATGGACACCAGCTATTTTGGCTATGATCGATGATAAACTGATCACTGCATTGGCCATAAATCTCGCTCATCCTCTTCAGTAGAATGAGAAGCGAAGCTGTAGACGCAACTTGCAGAACTAGTATCTGCCACTTCCTGCGAAGTGAAGGAATGTGAAGCGTCTCCGAGACCTCTTCTTCCTTCTTTCCGAGTTCCATAGTATCACCCCCTCGATTGAAGCAATGCCTGGGAAAGTTCGACGTCTGGCATCCAGTCGATCACCTTCGCTCCGTAGCCAGAGGCAGCGGTTAGCCTGTTCTGCCTCTCTAGCTTCAGAACCTCATAAGCCATACGAGGAATCCTGCTTACCAGCCTCTCCAAGTCTATGCTACTTGGCGAGAGTACGATTACCTCATGTCCGTTCCCTGATAGGTTTCTAATAGCTGGCAGAGTCGTCCCGTCTCCCTCTAGGCTGCTGATAATGAACACAGGGGAGCCTCGGCTAATTCTGGGGGCGAGGGCATTAGTCACTGCCTGGAGAGGCATAGAGCCTGATGGAGAGACCGATGCGAGCCTACTCAGGATCTTGTACTGCTGCTTGTCCCCCGTGTCAGCGGGCAAGAAGTCCATTCTGCTCCCGTAGGTTACCATGGCCACAGAGTCCTTCCTCTTCAGGAAGTGGCTGCCTATCGAGGCGGCAGCTGATGCCCCCATCTCTAAGGGATTCTTGAGAACGGTTCCAATCCTGCTAACCTCTCTAGTGTCCAATATTACGAAAACGTCAGTCACTGCGTCCCTGGTCTTCTGGTTTACCATCAGTTCACCGGTTCTGGCGAAAGCCTTCCAATTGATCGACCTGAGTGAGTCTGTGGAAAGATATTCCCTGAGGGAGTAGAACTCCATCCCTGGTCCCGGAGTACGGAGGGTTGTTGCTCCAGTGTACATTTTTGGGACGTCTGCCCTAAGCATGGCATCCTCCACATCCCTCACTTGGGGGAAGACCGTGATATCGCAAAGATCCTCGATCTTTGACTCGTTCACGAAAAGTCCGAAGGCGTTCTTGTACCTGACAGAAATGGGCCCCACCGAGTAGTGTCCTCGCAATGGGCAGCGAAGCATGTAGTCGATCTTAGTGGTCTGCCCTGGGCCCAGGTTCATGCGCATCTGGTTTATCCCCCTCCTGATTTTCATCTCATGGGGGACGTTGTCGAAGACCTCGATCTGCTGGGTCCTCCTGTAAGACTTGTTGGTTACAGTTATCGAGACTTCGATGAGGTCTCCCTTGTAGACGTTGGAGTGGGGCACGTACCTGGTAATCTCCAATTCGGAATGGCCAGAAACCCACGCACTGATGGAGATGAATGAGATGAAAGTGAGTCCTATTATCATCATCTGAAAGTTAGAGATCATCATCCCTACTAGGATCAGGCTGATTCCTCCTGCAAGCATTATTGCGGCTTTTCTAGTCCACATTTGCGGAAACCCCCCCTGCTGATTCTCCCCACTGCTTGATTCTCCTGACAATTCCGACAAGTTCGTCTGGCCTGTATTTCCTTTCCTCGAAAATGAACCTAACTAGGACTGGATCCCGAATCATCCCCTGTAGCTCTGCCGCAGGCATGGAGTCGAACTCTTCCCTTGTCAGGGCGTTGATGTTCCTTACCCTGGTGAGGAGGACTTGTCTAATCTTCTCTGGCCTTTGGTAGTACTTGTACCTCTCAGCATCTCCGAAGCCGTAGTATACCACTCTGAAGACGTGCCTCCAATCTTCTGGATCCTCCTTCCTAATTAGTACAGCCTCGAGGAAGATGAACAGAATCAGGAATAAAATAAGCATGGCCATCCAGTCGTTTGTGAAGTATATCAGGAGGTAGTAGAGCAGGTTGTAGGTATCTCCGAAGATAGTTGGTTGTTGGTGTCGGCTCTCATCGAAAATCACCAGAGAGTTCTCGCTTGGAGAAGTTCCGTTGTCGTCAATAATCAGAGCCTCTGCCACAACGTCTAGAATCCACTTTCTGTTGTCGTTTTCAGGTACTAGGCCTAGGTATTTTGATTCAAAATCTGGGTCGTAAAGGGAGTTGATTAGGACTGAGCCGTCTGAGATGAAGTGCACCCTCCCAGAGTCGTATCCACGACAAAGTATGACCTCGCAATACCTCACGTAGACTGGGAAGGGCCCCTGTTCGTCCCCCACGATTCCGAATGCTGCGTAATTTCCAACGGTATAGTTCCCGTCGTCGTTGTTATCCAGCCAGGAGTCCTGAGTCGTCTTAGCAATGACATACCTGTGCTCCGCGGGATTGTAAGAGCTGGTCTTTTCGAAGGCAGATGGTGTGTTTGTCAGGATGTTGTAATCCTGCGACCAGTCCCATCTGGGCTGGTTAGTAGATTGATCGGTGCCCAAGAACCTGTGCGAGCAGAGGCCGGAAGATGATGCAGTGACGAACTGTGCACCAACCTCTGGATCACTGGAGTCTTGGTCTAAGACATCCACCACCCCATCCATGTCCGCGTCTCTGAGACAAGGGTTCACTCCAGTCTGCATTCCTTGTGCAGAAGTGAAGTTGAACGCCGAGGTGGTGTTTACCCAAACGAAGTCTGAGCCGAGTTCGCTATCGTAGCTGTAGTCTGTAAACAGCCTGTGGTTGGTGTACTCAAGCCCGAACTCTGCGGCTAGGTTACTGGAGTAACCGAAGTCGTCCATCAGAATGACGGTTCCTCCCCTCTCTACGAATTCGCTTATTGCAACGATCTCCGAAGATGTGTAGCCGTCCCCCTCTGAGAACTGGACAATGTCATCCTCTCCTGTAAATCTAGGAAGAGATATCGTGTCTCTCTCCACGCCCGAGATAACGAAGATTGTCTCCTCGGGATGGTCAAGGTCGCTTAGAAGGAGGGGGCTGGACACCAAGGCAGTTGTCTCGACCCCCATGTCATTGAGCTCGCCCCTGAAGGAGCCCAGGTCGTTCCACTCGTTTCCGTATGCGGACTGCTGTGTCTGACCGGGGACTACGTAGGCCAAGGCTATCGAGGCTATGAGAAGCAAGAGCAGTCCCCAGAAGGAGGCCTGTAGAGCAATCCTCCTATTTCTGCGAGATTTGGCAAATCGGGACAGCTGGTTCCAATCAATCATTCAGGGCACCCCCCCCGTTCTACGAGCGATTGAGCCTGAACTTCGTTTTATGACCGTTATGCGGCTGTGAACGGTCGGTGCATCTGCTATCTTGTGAGTTCTACTACCGATCCAACGCTGGCAACTTCCTCCACAGGGACCGAAAGAAGTCCGTCGGTAGAGGGCCACGGGAGTTCGTTTGGATCTATTCCAGACTCGGTGACTACGAGTATTGCGACAATGTTGCCGGTTTCCAAGTCTACACTGAAGTCAGCTAGATGGCCGAGTAAATCCCCTGCGGCATCGACTACCTTCCTCGTCAGAATCTCCTGTCCGAAAGTGGTCTTCATGGAATTCCTCAAATCAATTCTATCCCGGCTAAACCACTAGAAGTTCTCCTCACAGACTCAAGACCGCTTGTCAAGTTCTCTTCCATCTTGGAATAATACTGCATCATCTCTTCCGTCACTGTTGGTCTTACCATCTCAATGGCCTTCTCGAAGTGCTTCTTTGAGACTGTCTTTTTGCCGTCCCTCATTGATATCAACGCGGCCTCTCTGCAGACCGCCTCGATATCGGCGCCAGTGTAATTCTCCATCGTTCCAGCCATGTCGTCGATCTTGAATTTACCCAGTGGCATTTTCTTGGCGTGTATCTTCAGTATCGCTGCTCTGGAGTCTCTGTCTGGTGGCGGGATGTGTAAGACCCTCTCGAACCTACCACTTCGCATAAGAGCCGGGTCAATCATCTCTGGTCTGTTCGTTGCTGCAACCACAATGACCCCCTCCATGCCTTCCACTCCATCTAAGCTGCTAAGAAGCTGGTTCACAACTCTATTCATGACATCAGAGCCTTCTCCAGAATGGCTCCTCCTCATTCCTGCTATACTCTCGAACTCGTCTAAGAACACAATCGAGGGGCTAGACTGTTTTGCCTTCTTGAAGACCTCTCTAACCGCTTTCTCTGACTCCCCCACCCACTTTGATATCAGCTCTGGACCCTTGATGGTGATGAAGTTCGCCTTTGCTTCGTTAGCGATGGCCTTTGCAATCAGGGTCTTCCCGGTTCCCGGTGCTCCGAACAGCATTATTCCCCGGGGAGGGCTAATTCCAAAGTGATCGAACTGTTCTGGCATTGTCAGGGGCCATTCTATGCTTTCCTTGAGTCTCTCCTTGACGTCTTCCAAGCCTCCAACCTGGTCCCAAGTCACTTCTGGTACCTCCACATAGATCTCCCTCAGGGCGCTGGGCTCGATCTCCTTCACTGCCTCCTGGAAGTCCGACATCCTAACCTCCATCTTTTCGATAACCTCGGGAGCGATCTCCTCCTCGTCCAGATCTATCTCTGGAAGATACCGCCTCAAGGCCTTCATTGCGGCCTCTCGTACTAAGGCGGAAATGTCTGCTCCCACGAAACCATGGGTGTTGTCAAGAAGCCAGTCTAGGTTGTAATCATCGCTAATTGGCATATCCCTGGTGTGAATTCCGAGAATTTCCCCCCTTCCTGTTTTATCTGGGACACCTATCTCGAGCTCGCGATCGAATCTGCCTGGCCTCCTCAGGGCCTGGTCAATGGCATCTCTCCTGTTTGTTGCTCCAATAACGACAACGTTGTCTCGGCCACCCATTCCGTCTAGCAACGTAAGTAGCTGGGCTACAACTCTCCTCTCGACCTCTCCTGTGACGTCCTCTCTCTTCGGGGCGATGCTATCGAGTTCGTCGATGAAAATTATAGCGGGCGCATTAGCAGCAGCCTCGTCAAAAATCTCCCTGAGCTGCTTCTCGCTCTCCCCGTAGTACTTCGAAATTATCTCAGGGCCGTTGATTGACGTAAAGTGAGCTTTTGTTTCTGATGCGACTGCCTTGGCGATAAGTGTCTTTCCAGTTCCAGGAGGACCATGCAGAAGAACTCCTCTTGGAGGGTCGATTCCAAGGCGTCGAAACAGGATTGGGTGCTTCAGAGGGAGCTCGATCATCTCTCTGACCTTCTGAAGCTGATTGCCGATCCCGCCGATGTCCTCGTACGAAATGGACTGGACTAGGTCTTGCTCCTCCTGATCAACCGCATCCTCCTTGATGATTATCTCAGTGTCTGGAAGGACCTGGACTATCCCCTTGGGACTCGTCTGAACTATTGCGAAAGGAAGGGCCTCCGCGAAGAGGGTCATTCCAGGAATGAATATCCTGTCTCCGGAAACCACTGGCCTCTTGTTGAGGCCCCTTCTAGCGAAGCCCTCGATCCCTGGCCCGAACCTAACCTTCTGCTGCTTTGCCATCACCGGACTAAGAACTAGCTTGGTACAGGGCTCAACATCTACCTTCCTGATTTCCGCTCTGTCACCTAGACTGACACCAGCGTTTTTCCTGATAATTCCGTCAACTCTGATTACTCCAAGGTTTGCATCCTCTGGTCTGCATCTCCAGACTATAGCGGCTGTCCTCCTCTCGCCTTCTATCTCAACAATGTCGCCGGGTTTCAGATTTAGGTCGTTGTCAAAGGGGACCCTAGCTCGGCCGTGACCTACGTCGCTGGGTATCGCTTTTGCAACCCTTAGTGTAAGGGAATCGCTAGAGTCTGACGTCATTTCTCACTCCCTGCCGCCGCGATTGGTGCATCGGGGGTAGTTAAACCCAGCAATCAAGGAGTCTCCTCGGGGTAAAATGGTTATCAGAACAAAGAAGTGCGATACGCATAATTCATTTCAGAAGCGGCATTCGCGTACCCATGGCGCACGTATTAGAGACTGGATTCGAGATTTTGCACAATGAAAATCCCAATGGAAGCCCTACGGTAAAAGGATACAACATTGTGAACGGAGAACTCAGGTCTTCAAGTGACGGTGCTACCTTCGAGAGCAGGAACCCGGCTTGGTTAGAAGACTGTCTGGGCGAGTTCCCCCAATCTACCAAGAGTGACGTTCACGATGCACTACATGCAGCTAGGGAGGCGTTTGCAGGTTGGTCCGTGACACCTGCTCCGACAAGGGGCCAGATAATAGGGAACATGGGGAGTCTCCTGGCGGAGTACAAAGACGACATAGTTCGGGTGGAGACAAGAGAGATCGGCAAGACGCTGAAGGAGAGCGCGGGATCAGTTCAAGAGGCGATAGACACCTGTCTTTTCTTCCAGTCTGAAGGACGGAGGCTTTACGGTCAGACGGTGAATTCTGAGCTCCCGAACAAGGAGCTGTTCACCTACAGGAGGCCGTTGGGTGTTTGTGGGATTATCAACGCCTGCAACTTCCCTGCAGCAGTTCCATTCTGGAAGATGATCCCAGCAATAATGTGTGGAAACACCTGCGTCTGGAAGAGTCCCCAGGACTCTCCACTACTGTCTTTCATGCTTACCAGAATAATGCATGAGGCGGGCCTTCCTAAGGGTGTGATCAACCTGGTTCACGGGAGGGGGAGCGGTGCAGGTCAGTTCCTAGTTGACTCTGCCGACGAGGGCCTAGTGAACAAGATTAGCTTCACTGGCTCCACTCCCGTTGGTAAGATGATTGGAGAGGTGTGTGGAAGAAACCTTGTATCTTGCTCGCTGGAGCTAGGTGGGAAGAACCCACTGGTTGTAATGCCCTCTGCAAACATAGAAAACGCCGTTGAGGGAGCCTACTGGGCTGCATTTGGTACGGCTGGCCAGAGATGCACCAGCCTAGGAAATCTGATCATACACAAAGAAGTCTACGACGAATTCATGTCGATGTTCATGTCAAAGGTAGAGTCAACCAAGATAGGTGACTCGCTGAGGCACGAAGGCGTCCTGTATGGGCCTATGCTGTCCGAGAAGTATGCAAACGACTTCCTCAGAGACCTGGGTATTTGCGAATCTGACGGAGCGACCAAGCTATGGGGAGAGGGTATGGTGACGAACGAGAACAAGCCAACAAACTTCCTAGGAGACGCTTCTGAAGGCGTCTACATGTGGCCTCACGTTTACGCAGATGTAACGGAAGAAATGGATTGCTTCCACGAGGAGATATTTGGGCCGGTGGTGACCGTGGTCAAGGCGGACAGCTTCGACCATGCGCTACACCTAGCCAATGCCTCTCCGTATGGGCTTTCAAGTGCCTGTTACACGAACGACAGGTTAGAGGCCTATAGGTTCAAATCAGGCATAAAAGCTGGGATGACTGGAATCAACAACTCGACCACGGGGGCCGAGGCACATCTCCCGTTCGGCGGAGTGAAAAACAGCGGAAACGGAACGAGGGAGTCTGGGATCTGGGTAATCGAGGCCTACTCTTACTGGCATGCTGTTAACGACGAGCTGTCCGGAAAGCTGCAACTGGCCCAGATGGATGTAGACGAGATCCACATCGAAGAGGCGGATGCAGACTACGCTTCATTGGCCTAGTGGAGAAATTAGTGGTTAGGGGATGCAATCCCTTATTGCACGGCCGACGTGCCCGTAGGGCACGGGGTGATGCGAATATGAGCGAGAGCATGAAGCTCCCGATGAAGAAAGGGTTCGGAAAGACCGATCGCTCCGACGATTGGTGGAAGGGGCCTACAGCAATGGCAGTCTACCTTGGATTCATGATAGTCTACGCGACATGGAGAGGCTTCATGGAGTCGGACTTCTGGATCTTCAGCGAACTAGGGGCCTCGGCATGCGAGAACTGGGATTCTGCAGAGACTTTCAAAGACGTGTCCGCATGCCAGACGATGGCGATAGAGCAAGAGTCTAAGTTTGGCAGCAGTCATGTCCTATCACCGCTTTACAGCCCCCTGATATTCCCCCAGTCTTCCTGGATTCCCAAGGAGTTCTGGTGGATGAGCCCAGCAATGTTCATTCTGATTTTCCCTGCAGGATTCAGAGGTACATGCTACTACTACAGGAAGGCGTACTACAGGGCCTTCTTCCAACAACCCACAGGTTGTGCAGTATCGAAACCATGGGACGAATACAGCGGGGAGAGGGGTATCTTCGTGGTCCAGAACCTGCATAGAATTTTCATGTACATCGCGTTGATCTACCTGCCAATTCTGAGTTACGACTTCTGGCTATCCATAAACTTCCATGATGCATCTGGAGATAGTTTCGGATTCTCTGTCGGATCGCTGGTACTTCTCATTAATGTGATTCTGCTATCTGGATACACTCTGGGATGCCATGCCTTCAGGCATGTGGTTGGAGGGGGTTCCAACCGTTGGACTGGATCACCAATGAACCGGGTCAAGTACATGATGTGGAAGTTCTCTACAAAGCTGAACGAGCACCACAAGGACTGGGCCCTGATCAGTCTATTCTGGGTGATGTTCGCAGACTTCTACATCTGGATCTGCCAAGATTTCGGAATTACCGATTTCGTCCTATTTGGGGGTTTGTAGGTGGAAGAAAGCGTTACTCATCACAAGTTTGACGTTGTGGTTATCGGTGCTGGTGGCGCTGGACTTAGAGCAGCAATAGAGGCCAGTAGGGCAGGAGTCAGCGTTGCTATGATCTGCAAGTCCATGCTGGGTAAGGCCCACACGGTAATGGCAGAAGGAGGGGCAGCAGCAGCTCTTGCCAACAAGGACCCCAGGGACTCGTGGGAGACTCACTTCCGTGACACCATGAAGGGCGGCAAGTACCTGGGTGACTGGAGGATGGCCCGGATTCACGCTCAGCAGGCACCCGACAGGATCAGGGAGCTCGAGCAATGGGGGGCGGTATTCGATAGAACCCCGAAGGGGCTGACCAGCCAGAGGAACTTCGGGGGGCACACCTATCCGAGGCTGGCCCACATTGGGGACGCAACCGGACTCGAGTTGATCCGTACTCTACAGCAGAAGGGAATCCACGAGGGCATGGAGGTGTTCATGGAGTATACGGTTCGCAGGATTTTCAAGACCGATGGAAGGGTATCAGGCTGCTTCGCATACGACAGGAATGACGGTTCCCTTCACGTCTTCAAGGCGAAGACGATCATCCTCGCAACTGGTGGGATTACACGCTGCTGGGAGGTGTGCTCGGGATCCTGGGAGTACTCCGGAGAGGGTCATGCATTGGCATACTGGGCTGGGGCGGAGATGGGAGACATGGAATTCGTCCAGTTCCACCCTACAGGAATGATATGGCCCCCGTCCGTAAAAGGGATCCTAGTCACAGAGGGGGTTCGTGGAGAGGGTGGCATGCTCAAGAATAGCAAAGGAGAGCGATTCATGTTCGACTACGTTCCGGAGATGTATGCTGACGAGTTTGCAGATACAATAGGTGAGGCCGAGGCATGGGTCCAAGAAGTTGTTAGCGGTAAGTTAGCCACTAAGAGGAGGCCCCCAGAGTTACTCACAAGAGACGTAGTTGCAAAGGCGATAAACAGCGAGAAGGCAGCCGGCAGGTCCTCTGAGCACGGAGGGGCATACCTAGACATCTCCTGGAGGGACCCCGAGGAGGTCAAGAAGAAGCTTCCAGGGATGTACCATCAGTTCAAGGAGCTTGCCGCAGTGGACATCACCAAGCAACCAATGGAGGTTGGGCCGACTGCTCATTACGTAATGGGGGGGGTCAAGGTTGACCCATTTAGCCAAGAGTCTACGGTGCCAGGACTATTCGCTGCTGGTGAGGTGGCAACCGGACTACATGGGGCAAATAGACTAGGTGGAAACTCCCTCTCTGACCTGATCGTATTCGGAAAGATTGCTGGGGAGAACGCTGCGAATTACTCCAAGCGACGAGTATCATTCTCAGATATTGCCCAGTCAGAAATTGACGAAGCTGTTGAGGAGACTCTTGAGCCACTAGGCAGAGATGGGGGGGAGAATCCAGCAAAGGTTGTCAGCGACCTAAGGGAAATGATGCAGAACAAAGCGGGGATCATCAGGACCGGTGATCTGCTCGAAGAGGCTATATCGGATCTAGATTCCCTTAGGGAGAGGGCTGATGCTACTTCTCCCGGCGGTGGAAGAGTGTACAATCCCGGTTGGCATCAGGCCCTGGAGATAGGTGCGATGATCGACGTAAGCAAGATGTGCGCAATTGCGGCACTACGACGTGAAGAAAGTCGTGGCGCCCACACCAGGGACGACTTCCCCGAGACAGATCACGAGCACTGGGGGAAGGTGAACAGTGTAATTTCTATTGGCGATGATGGTTCAATGAACATAGGCTTCGTTTCATACCCAAAGATTCCCAAGGAGCTCAGATCTCTACTGGACTCTGATGATCTGCATGAGGAGGAGTAGCATGGTCGAGAAAGTAACGTTCAGGGTCTTCAGAGGGGAGCCCGATGCTGATGGTGACCCATTCGGGAAGATGGTTGACTACGAGGTCGAGCTAGACGAGGGGATGGTGGTTCTAGACGTAATTCACCGAATACAGGCAGAGCACGCCCCTGATCTATCATGCCGGTGGAATTGCAAGGCGGGTAAGTGCGGATCTTGTAGTGCTGAGGTAAATGGAAAGGCCAGGCTAATGTGCATGACTAGGATGGAGGACATCCTAGAAGAAACGCCAGAAAAAGAGCCCGTGCTGGTTAAGCCAATGCAGGCATTCCCACTTACAAAGGACTTGGTTACCGATACATCTTGGGCATACAAAACCGACAAGAGGATCGAGCCGATAAACGGGCCTGAAGAGCCCGACTGGGAGTTCCACCAAGAAGAGGCGGATCGTTTGCAGGAATTCCGATCTTGCATCGAGTGCATGCTTTGCGTGAATACCTGTCATGTACTAAGGGAGCATCAGATGTTCGATGAGTTCGCTGGACCTAGGTTCTTTGTTCGTCTGGCGGGGCTGGAAATGCACCCCCTTGACACCGAGAGCAGGATCCCGGAAATCAAAGACGACTTCGGAATAGGGTACTGTAACATCACTAGGTGCTGTACAGAGGTGTGTCCCGCTGGGATCCAGATCACAGACAACGCAATCATCCCCCTCAAGGAACGTGTGGTTACCGACTACTACGACCCCCTCGTGAACCCGATCAAGGCTGCTCTGAATATTACTTCAGGCGTGGTGTCTGGAGTCTTGAGCCCCTTTACAGACGAGTTCGCCCCATCTGGGAAAGACCCTGGAAATCTAGAGAAGGCGCAGAATGCAGTTGAGGGGGAGAGGGCCAGGGCCGAAGAGGCACGAAAGATGGATGCGCAGAGAGCCGACAGAGCCCGGAAGAGGTTCCGTTCCAAGTTGTGAGTAGCGTCCGCTGGAGGCAAACTAGACCAAAGTAGCAGATGCGAAACTAATCGGTCTGCTCAGATTCGGTCTATCCTTAGCTTCTTCACGTTGGCCTTGTTGATCATGTCAGGTAGCCAGTCTGGAGCGTTTGGTCCCTTGGGAACCTTGCTCTTAGAGCCTGAGAACACGTGCACTCTGTTCGTTCCTCTCTCTCTGAGGTGGATGTCTGTGACACCTCTGGATGCCGCCTTCAGGGCTGCTCCCCTGGGCTGCTTGCTGTGGAACACTTGAGCAGTGTCCTTGCCGTTCTGCATCAACACGAAATATTTCTTGTCTGCCATAATTGGATTCCTCCGGCCCCTCCCTGACCTCTATAGGTATTAAACTTGAGCCGGAATAACGGTCAACTGGGGCCAAGTTAGCCGAATTATGGTGTTTCTGGGGGGTTTCAGAGTTCCGCACAAGCAAGCGTCTTCGTGTTTGTGACACCCTCAATAGAACGAATAGAGTCGACGACCAGCTTAGCAATTTCTCCCATGCTTTCGGCTTCGATCTTCAGAATCATATCATGATCTCCGAACAAAACCTGAGCATCAGAGACGAATGGGAGAGAAGATGCCTTCTCGTACACGGAGTACTCCGATCCGGGCTCCACGTCAAGCAATACGTATCCGGTCGACACATGCTCGCGATGCGGCCAGTGGAGATTAATCATTCCCCAATGGGTGAAAATGGTCTACGATGGATACATATCGGATGGCCTCCCTTCGCAGACCTATGGCAGATGTAGTTATCGTCAGGGAGTGCAGGCACGGTCAGGTTCGTGTTCTCTACGGAGACATCGTCGGTGTTGAGGGCGATGTGATGGTGATTCCAGCGAATAGCAGATTGGCCGGTAGAGAGGGTCTTGACGAACGGATGCAGCAAGCCGCGGGGAATGGTCTAAGGGAGGCATGTGCCGATATTGCCAAAGAGAGGAGGAAGCTGAATATGCAGCCATGTGGAGTCGGGGAGGCTGTGACGACCCCCGCATTCGATCTCCCAGCATCCCACTTAGTGCACGTCGTTGGACCGGATTGCAGGAGGCCCACGCAAGACAACTTTCGGAGGGAGCTGCTGAGAAACTCATACGAGGCGATGTTTGAGGCTACTGAAAATCTGGATCCGAGGAAGACTCTGGTGCTGCCCCCACTTGGGATGGACGTCTTCGCCTACCCTCACAGGGAAGGAGCTAGGATGACGATGGAAATCATCCTGTCATGGATGGATGGAGAGCATGATCCCGGAGTCGGCATGGTCCTAATCGTAACTCACGAAGACAACTTCCTGAACAACATGAAGACAATCTACAGAGAGAGCGAGGACCAGTTTCCCGGCGTAGACAGGACTAGGGACTACAGAAAGGGCAAGATTCAGTGACTAGGACCGGTGTTCTCAATAACCCTGAGAACTGGATAGTGCCGTGGGGACCAACTACGAAAGAGAGCTGCGGGCCGTTCTTGCTGGTGATTTGAACGGCGTAAGGGCTGTGACTAGGTCATGTACCGAGGTTGAGAGAGCTAGGGCAATGAAGGTGGTCCAGAGGCCGTTCTTGGTAGTAAGGGCCCCTGGAAGTGGCTCGGAGGGGACTGGTGATCTCCTGGCACTGAGGGGCGACATGTGCTTCCCCATTGAGGTGAAGACGTCGAAAAGTGACCGGATATACCTCTCGGGCAGGACGATGGATCAATATAATGCCCTGAAGGCAACAGGCGAGGCTTGTGGCCTTCTCCCCCTCTACGCATTCAGGCTAAAGGGAGTGAGGGGGGACAGCTGGAGAATCATGAGGGTGGAGGTTGCCGGACTGAGTGGGAAGCTCAGGCATCTCTCGAGAAGCATACCCCCTCTTCCCCTGACTAGCAGAGGGTCGCCCCACCTAGACTGGAGTTCAGGAATGCCGGTGCATCGATTCTTGGCCCTGGTATGCAAATCTGACGGAGTGAGGGGGGTTGGGGTCGATAGCGCAATCTCCCCAAAGAAGTCGGTATCGGGATAATTCAGTTTCCAGACAGCCTATCCTCGATCGATTCCAGCTTGGATCTAATCGACTCGAGTCCCTCGCGAAGGGAGGACAGCTCTGCTTGGCCCAGTATTCTGGCGATGCTGTCCTTCTCCCTCCACAGGGAGTCAATTCGTCGATTTATGCTCTTGGGAGTGTCGTGGCTACCCACTGGCATGAGTCGCTGAGGTGGTTGCTAGTATTCTGGCTTGCGATTCGGGAGACGCAGGTTGAAGTGAGGAATATGGGCGTGAGCTTGCATGGCAAACGAGCCCGAGTACATGGCAGAGGGCGTTTCAACTCATCCTCCGAGGAGAAGAGGTTTCCTTGTCCCGCTGCTGATCCTGTACCTGATCTGGGAGCTTGGAGTCCCCGTTTGGGCGATCTTCCTGATTGCCATGTGGTACTGTGCTCTTGTATTCGGGGAGGAGACTGGTTTTCTAGACAGAATGGATGCTACGAGGGTCCTGGGAGCGATTCTAATGCTCAGAACCAGGAGGGGAAGGGGTGTACTAGAATTAGTTTCCAGCAACAGGAGGTTATGGCGCGCTTATGGCGAGTTTTCCATCTGGCTGTGCTTCTTCGTGATGTTCGGGGTGGTTATGCTACTGCTTCTAAGTGCTATTTCCACAGCAACCAACCCCCCTGAGGAATACCTCCCAGCAAGCGACCTACTTCTGATCCCTGGAGTGACAAGCTTCGTTCCATTCTGGTGGCCGGCCTTGGCGCTAATTGTGGCCATAGTGATTCACGAGTATAGTCACGGCATCCAGGCCAGGGCCCATGGGATGAGGCTCAGGAGCTTCGGACTACTACTGTTAGGGCCGCTGCCGATTGGGGCGTTCGCAGAGCCGGAGGAGACCGAGATGGACAGGGCACCCAGGAGGGACAGGCTGAGGCTCTTCGCCGCGGGCCCCTCCATCAACATAATCGCCACCTACATCGTCCTGATTCTTCTATCTTCAGTGGCCAGCGGGATGGCTGCCGAGCACGATGGAGTTCACGCCAGGGGAATCGTGGAAGGGCAAGCCGCAGACCAAGCAGGGGTGCTTCCGTTCGAGACCATCACCCACATCAACGGGGTACGGATCTTGGATTACGATGGCTTCACTGAGGAGATGAGTCACCTTTCTGCAGGGGAAGACGCTGCTCTTACTGTCCTGTCGAGCCCGGTCGAAGATGAGTCTCGGCAAGAGAGGTTTCTTTCCGTCACTCTCGGAGACCGATACCAGTACTATATCGATGGATGCGGGGATGACTCGTCATGCGTAGAGAGCAGGGTGGAGCTCATGGAGATTCTTGGGGTCGAGCCTGGGGATGCCTTCCTGGGTGTTTCTGGATTGGTGTCATCTACTGGAGGATTAGACGGCTACTCAGGCATAGTTGAGGGCGAATACACCGCAGGTTGGACCGTCGTTTCAACACTGATTACACCCCTCTTGATGCTGAATGAGCCGATCGCCAACGATGGCCAGACCCTGATTCTGGAGGAGAGGGCGATGCTGGTCGCTGGGGATGGCGTGATTGCCTCGGTGCTAGGGACTAGCGGTATGCTCATGCTCTTTGACTTCCTTTTCTGGCTGGTCTGGATCAACTTCCTGCTTGGCTTCGCGAACCTGATTCCCATGATACCCTTCGACGGTGGGCATCTTGTCAGAGACGGCACGCATTCCGTTCTGAGGAGGCTTAGGTCCAAGGATCACCCCATGAGGATCGAGATGCTGTCCAACCGGATTAGCAGCCTCAGCAGCATCTTCATCCTACTGATCCTCTTGGTGCCGGTGATTATCCCACGGCTGATCTAGCTACTCTTCTTCCTCTATCTTCCTAGGCTCGTGGACCTCGCGGAAGACGACTCGGCCAACACCCACGTGTTCCCTGAGGGTGGTCACGAGAGTGAACTTAGTGAAGGCCCAGTTCTGGTCGTAAGCCATCTCCTCTGGAAGTGTCATGGTTAGGTCGTCCCCGTCGAACTCGATCTCGAAGTCGTCCCTCCCGGTGTTCATCTTCATCAGAGTCTGGACCTTCTCCTCACGGTCTTCGACTACCTTGACGATCTTGTAGCTGTACCTCAGGGTAACTCCGGCTAGGGGGTGGTTGTAGTCTATCCTAGCTCGGCCGGCGCTCATGAACTGAAGGATTCCGTTCCTCCCGCCAATCTCAACTGGGGAGCCTATTCCGAGTGTGTTCGGGTCCCTGACGCTGCGAAGAAGAACGTTCTGGGAGATGGTCTCGATCTTGTTCTGGTCCCTCTCGCCATAGGCCTCCTCGGGCTCGATCTCAAAGTCGTAATCGGTTTCAGGCTCCGCATCGGCTAGATGGGACTCGAAACCGGGGATGAGCCTGCCATCCCCAACTATGGTGATCATCGGTGAGTAGGTCCTGTTCTCGTCGATCAGGTCATGCTCCTTGGCAGTCTCTTCCCTAGTCGTCTCGATTAGCTTGTCAGACCCCGAGTTAAAGAGGTCGTAGTCGATGTGAACGATAGAGCCGTTGTCCATAGACGCACCTCAAGCGGCCACGCGACCCGCTTCTCCTTTTTCATTCAAACGGTGGAGCAAATATGGCCCTGAACTAATCTTAATCACTTCACTCCTCCTCTATGTATTCCTCGCTGCTTCTTGTTACGGACGCGAGGGAAATGCCAAGCACGACCAGCAGCCAGCCAGCCCATACCAGGTGGCTGCCAGGGAGGTGGTGCACGGTCACCCTCACCTGGTCGACCTGGTCGGTCTGCCCCATGATCATGGAGGAGAGTAGCTCGTTGGACTGGAGCAGGTCCAGTATGACTATGGTGTCCCCCGTGAAACTGGACATCCTGTCGACCTCGGACCTGGCAGAGACGGCTCCGGAAGGGGAGTCGAAGCGGAGCATCCCGGGGCTCAGGGTCCCGGTCCTCTGGCCCCCGTCCCACACCTCGATGACTACGCCGACGTAGCCGTCCCCTATCGAGAAGTCGTACTGGTCGTCATCCGAGGACAGGATCTCCACCCCCGTGAAGACCAGTTCCAATCCGTCGTGCTCCGTGGGCTGGTCCCTTTCCAGAGTG
This sequence comes from uncultured Candidatus Poseidoniales archaeon, assembly GCA_964414525.1. Classification (GTDB taxonomy): domain Archaea; phylum Thermoplasmatota; class Poseidoniia; order Poseidoniales; family Thalassarchaeaceae; genus UBA36. Next base: position 42,614 of record CAYPWN010000004.1, read on the forward strand.
ACGAAGTGCGAGGGGTCGGACCGTTCTACCAGCGTGGTCGTCAGGACGTGCCCGACTAGTAGGAGGAGGATCCCGGCGTGTGCGATGTGGGACCCTAGCATCCTGCTGCGGGCTGGCCTGGCCCTGATCCCCTCGCTAGCCAGTACTGGGGCGCTGTCCCTCAGGCCACGCCAAAGCTGGAGGAAGGTGGGGGGGATTGCGAAGGCCAGCCAGGTGAGCACGAACATGGAGAGGGCGCCCCTTGACACGCTGTCAGTGATGGGGAGCTGTGGGTCCCCCGGCAGCTGAAAGGAGCTAGAGAAGTACGCCAGAAGCAGAGACAGGGCCGCGGCCGCGGCAATCGCGATGGTGCCCCTCCTGGCGCTGACGCCAGACCCCCATGCGTACAGTGCGAGCCCGATGGCGAGCAAGGAGACCAAAGGGGCGCCGTAGTACTCGTGAGCGGCTAGGTTGGTACCGTCTATCTCGACGGTCAGCAGCACCCAAGTCAGGAGAAGGAACACCATGGATAGGTGCCACGGGAATGACCTGGAGGCCTTCGTCCTGGCTCTCGGGTCTTCGAAGGGCCCCCTGATCCACTCGAAGTCGTCCTGGTCGTCTTCCGGGAGAACCCAGACCAGCAGGAACGGGGCTATCCCAGCGAGCGACTGGTACCACTCGGCCACCCAGGCCCAGCTTGCGAACAGCATCAGTAGAACCCCTCCTGCCACCCACTGCACAGGCGGGACGCGTTTGTCCCCGCTAACCAGGAGCAGGAGGGACGCTAGTCCGATATACAGGACCGCGGAAGATCCGATCCAAAGCCCTACTGCAGCGAAGTAGGCAAGCAGTGTGACTGCCATCCCCCTGTTCGAATCAATCAGGCTCTCGGAGCCACTGGAGGCGATCCCCTCGGCCTGCTCCCTGAGAAGGTGGAGGACTGCGAGCGAGAGCAGGGAGACTACTGCGACGAGGTAGAATAGAACCTCAAAGCCCACCGGAGTTGGCTCGACCAGCTCGATCACCCGGACGTACGGATCGCTCGGCATGGAGTTCTGCCCGTCACCGACGAAGGCGTGAACCGAAGCCCAGACCCCGTTGGCCCTGGTCACCAGGGTGGCATGCATTACCAGGGCCCCTGCCAGCAGCCCCAATGCGGGAGTGGAGGAGTAGGGGCTCGTTGAGGTGCTCCTGGCTCGGGCATGAACTATTCCCAGCAGGGCCAGCCATGGAAGCAGGGAGCCGGTCTCCACTGGGTCCCAGGCCCAGTACCCGCCCCAATCGAGCACGGTGTACGCCCATAGCCCTCCCAGGCCGATACCTATGGCCCCTGCCAGCAAGGAGTGCCTGGCCCACCTGACCATCGATCTGTGGGTCTCGTCCGAGGGCCTCCTCCCGATGATTCCGGCCAATGCGACGCTTGCTGTTGCTAGACAGAGAGAGTAGTAAACAAATACGACAGGGGGATGTATCACCATCAGGTCGGTCTGAAGCAGGGGGCTAATCTCGCCGACCGAGCCTCCCGAGCTGGGAGAGAATGGGCGCAGGATCGCTGAGACCAGTAGGATCATCACCGTCCACCCGTGCATGACCCTGATGGTGGTGAGGTCCGGGTTCTCCCCTCTGGACATGACCCAGGTGATTACCCCCATCATCGCTCCCCACATGAGAAGGGGCCCGGACCTGCTCCCCCATACCGCAGAGATCCGGTAGAACAGGGGCAGGCCCTCCCCCACGTACTCCGAGACGAGCTTCAGGCTGGTTGCCTCCATCAGGAAGGCCGCGACCAGAAGGAGGAAGGGGGCCGTCTGGGAGGCCATGGTCGCCGTCCTGGCTGCCACGCCTGCGCTTTTCTCGGGACGCAAGACCTGATGGAGGCTAGTCAGCAACGCTAGGATCAGTATGGAGTAGCCGAGGAGGGTGAGCATCGTTCACCATCCGTAGTACTTCGCCCTGCTGTACCCGAAGGCGAGCATCGCGGGAACTATTCTCCTGAAGTACAGGCCCGGCCTTCTGAGCAGGAGCCTGATTCCGACCATCGCCTTCCCCGAGACCCCCATGTCGGACATCTCGTCAGGGAAGCAAGTGGCCATCACCGACATCTCCTCGTCAGAGAGGTCGAAGAGCGCGTTCTTCCCCCTCAGGATCTTGTCGTATGGAGGGAACTCAGCCTTCCACAGCCTGGTGTACTCCGAGAGCCTGTCGGAGCTGGTATCTCCCTCTGATATCGCCGCCGCAGCGGTCTGGGCAGCGTAAACTGCTGACTTCAGGGCTAGGTGAGATCCACCTTCGAAGAGAGGCGAGGTGAAGCCTGCTGCATCCCCGACCAGCATCAGCCCGTCATGGTGCGTGTTCTCGAATGGACCCGAGATAGGTATGGTGCCCCCGAAGGCGGGACTGCCCTTCTCCTTCCAAGGAGGGAGGACCGGGTCCAGGTCCTTGAAGTGGGTGGCCTCGATGAACTCGTCCAGGGCCTTCTTCGCCCTGGGCCTGTCCTCCGTGACAAGTCCGACGTTTGCCCTCCCATCGCACTTCGGAATCATCCATAGGTAGCCCTTCTCCGCATATCTGGGCCAGATGTAAAAGTCCAGATAGCCATCTGTGGGCACGCTTGTGAGCTCGTATTGCATCCCTGCGACGACCTTTCCCCTACCGTTGAGTGGAGCTCCCTCGCTGATCTGAACGAGTTTTGAGCAAACCGCTGCGACTCCTGAGGCATCGATCACAACCCTTGCTTCGATTGGGAATTGGTCACCCTTGCCATCACATAGCCAGCCTTCGAACTTTCCATTCTCGATCCGTTCCATGGATTGGAGCTTGTGACCAAGGTGCATGCTCGCTCCCGCTGAGACAGCCTCATCCGCAATCCACCTCTCGAAAAGGTGCTTCTCCAGGACGTATCCCTCCTCCGTTAGGCACTTCTCGGTTCCGTCGGGGAAGATTACCCTGATGCCATGCACTCTCTTGCTGATGACCTCCTCGGGGAGATTAAGGTCCAGGTTCTGGCATGCGATCTCGGAGATGCACTCCCCGCAGTGAACGGGTGTGCCTATCTCCGAGTGGTCCTCGATGAGCATGGTGGAGAGTCCGTGACGGGCGCTCTGCAATGCGGCGTTGCCGCCTCCTGGGCCAGCGCCCACTACCAGAACGTCACAGGAAGTAACCCCTTCACCCACAGTTATCGGTAGGGGCACCATCAAAGAAACCGTCGGTTTGTAGAACACCACGGGAAGCGAACCTTCTCATGATGGGAGCGTTGCGTATTGCCATGGGTTGGGATAGTTTGGAGCAGTTCATTCGCGCTCTGGAATCCAGAGGGGAGCTACTGAGGGTTAGCCATCCCGTGGATCTGAAGTTCGAGGCGGGGTGCATAGCCGACTTACTGGTGAAGAGGAGGGGTCCGGCCGTGATTTTCGACCAGCCCCGTCTAGAGGACGGCAGCATAAGCAAGTTCCCGCTAGCAATGAATCTCTTCGGCACCAGGGAGAGGACCAATCTAGCCCTCGGAGTTGACCGTCCATCGGAGATAGGGGAGATGATGATCGGTCTAATGAAGCCAGATGTGGGAAACCTGTTGAGGAAGCCATGGACTGGACTGAGGCTCCTAAAGCAAGGGATCTCGATGGCACCTAGGAGGGTGTCTAAGGGGAAGTGCCAGCAGGTTCGGATTGAAGAGCCGGACGTGACCAAACTACCGATCCCAACCACCTGGCCATTCGATGGGGGGCCTTTCATGACGCTCCCCTTGGTTGTAACAGCTGACCCAAAAACGGGCACCCACAACATGGGAATGTACCGTAGCCAGGTATTTGGCCCAACAGAGGTGGGTCTCCACTGGCAGAAGCACAAGCACGGTGCGGACCATGCTGACTCCACTGACGGGAAGATGCCCGTGGCAATCTGCCTAGGAGGCACCCCGCAGGTTATCTTCAGCTCAATCTCCCCCCTGCCCGACAACCTATCGGAGTACGAGTTCGCCGGATTGCTAAGCGGGAGGAGGCTGAATATCACGAAATGTCTGACCAATGACCTCTGGGTGCCAGCAGACTGCGACTTCGTTATCGAGGGTTTCACCATACCGGGTGAGGGTAGGATGGAGGGGCCGTTCGGGGATCACTTCGGCCACTACTCGTTGGAGGACGAGTACCCTGTGATGCACGTCACGGCTATCACTCACAGGAAGGACCCAACAGTGCCGATGACCATCGTCGGGGTCCCACCAATGGAAGACGGATACCTCGGGGAGGCTATAGGGGATGCCCTGCTTCCTGTTCTGAGGTTCCAGCATAGGGACGTGGTGGATACCTTCCTCCCACTTG
>CAYPWN010000005.1:0-39020 GCA_964414525.1 uncultured Candidatus Poseidoniales archaeon
GGGATGGCATCGCTGATGTCCTTCCAGCTTGGATCGTCGACGGCCTATTAGTCGGTGTTGGAGCCCGAATCGGCTCCGAGATTGACAATAACCTCTGAGTAAGATAAACTCGGACAACGCAAGCAGGCCGGGGGGGCAACTCCCCGGTTTGTTCTCGAACACCCCTCTAGAGAGTTCTAGGAAGATTTTTCGAAGAATTCATACTGTAATTCTTCAATCCGATATCTGGACTCTGCGGCTGAGTAAGCATCTAGCGGGACCTCGTTCAGCTCTAGGAACTGGGGGCCGAATTTGAATTGATCCAGAACCATTGAGGCTTCCTCCCATCGCCCTAGTATAGCCAATGATGCCCCTATTGCTTCAGCAGATGTGAGCCTCCCAACCTTGCCCCACGATACTGGATTCGCAGCGAGTAGGAACGGCAATATCCTTCCTTCAAGTTTTGTCATGCCACCTACCATGTCCAAGGACTCATCAATTCTCTTCCATGAGCAGTCTAACACAACAATAGATCCGCCCAGGTCTATCAACGACCTGTCTTCTGGACCAAGAATGGTTCTAGATCTTGGATCGAGGAGGAATCCCCTTCTTGGTGATCCTGCAGGTGACTCGTGAAGGCTAACCAACCCCATAGAGTGCATTTTCCTAGCAGTGCACTTCCTCGGATCGTCCTGATCGAGGTGGATTACATGCAGTGGGACTCTGTCCTGCATCCTATCTCCTGGAACGTGCACCGGATCTGGACACCCCGAGCCTCCTTCCTTTCTTCTTGGGCTTCTTATTCCGAACCGTATCATCATCAGAGCCTCGGGCATCTGAAATCGTCATTTGCCGGTCCTTTTCTGATGCTACTACTGTGTGGCTATTTGGGACAGACTCAACTAGCAGACTTATTCCTAGTGCCTTGGAGAACTTGTTCAGTAGGGAGTCTGTGGGTCTGATGCCGCTCTCAGCCTTCTGAACAACTCCAACCCTCTCATTCATCATTCGAGCTAGATCTTCTTGGGATAGTCCCTTTTGTTCTCTGGCCCCACAAATTCTTGTGTGAAAGTCGGATGCTAGCTCCATCTTATCCTTTGTCATAATGTCGAATCCCTGTACTCCCTTACCAATGACATTGGTTTGAGGCTTCGACGGGGTTTGAATTGCCGGCTCCCTTCTTTCTACAACTAACCCCATAGAATCGATGCATCTTGTGCAGCATTCAAGTATCGACTTTGAAACGGTGGCACTTCTGGTAGAGATACCTTCTGCCCCACATAGCTCGCATGCACCCATGCATCTTCGATAATGAGTCCAAACATAGTCCTTCGCAGGGGTCATAAGCACCTGTTTCATGTGAAGTGTATGGCTAGTGAGGCGGAGGATGCTTCAAACTCTGGGGATTCGCTAGGAAAGGTAAACAATGAAAACGACGCTCTAGATAGCCTAAAGGCTGAATTCGCTGAGCTATCTGACAAGGCCCAACAGCTTCTCACTGAGAAGCTCTTCCTGGAGAACGAGTTCGCCCAATTGAAGAAGCGTACGAATAGGCTAGAGGAGGAGCTAAGCAGCATCAAGACTCCGCCGTTGATCGTTGGATACGTCCAGGATATCGTAGATGATCAGGCAATTGTTCGTAGCTCTAACGGTACCGTATTCCTAGTCTCAATTAATCGAAGGTTGGACGGTTCTGGGCTGAAGCCCGGCGCTAGGGTAGCGCTAAACCAAGACACACTTTCAGTGGTCGAGATCCTGTCGGATTCATGGGATCCTCTGGTTAGTAATGCTGAGATTGTCGAAAGCCCTCAAGTGGAATACTCTTCTATTGGCGGTCTAGAACTGCAAATAAACGAGCTAAGGGAGGCCATCGAACTTCCATTCGAGAAACCCGAAGCCTTCTCAGATATAGGAATTGAACCACCCAAGGGAGTCCTCCTCACTGGACCTCCCGGTACTGGTAAAACAATGCTGGCCAAGGCCGTAGCAAATTCGACTAAGGCAACATTCCTTGGGCTAGTGGGGGCCGAGCTTGCCCAGAAATACATAGGCGAGGGGGGGCGAATGGTTAGGGAGCTATTCGAAATGGCTAGGCAGAAGGCTCCCTCTATCATTTTCATCGACGAGATAGACTCTATTGGCTCAAAGAGGCTAGATACGGCCACATCGGGGGACAGGGAGGTTCAAAGAACACTGATGCAGCTCCTATCCGAGATTGACGGCTTCGAGCCTCTTGACGAAGTTAAGGTAATCGCGGCAACCAACAGGCCTGAACTTCTGGATGCGGCCCTACTGAGGCCAGGTCGATTCGATAGAATAATCCAGATCCCAATTCCCGATTCCGATGCTAGGGAGACAATCTTCTCAGTTCACACAAATAACATGCCTCTTGCAAAGGACGTGGACCTCAGGACCCTTTCATCTATGACAGATGGATTCAGTGGCGCTGAGATAAAATCCTCAGTCTTGGAAGCGGGTATTTCAGCAATTTCCAAAGGCAGGAAGTCGGTGAAAAGGGCCGATTTCATAGGTGCTATAAAGAAGGTTGAGGGAAACCGGAAGCAGGGTCAAGACTCGAACTCCGATGGACTCTACTCCTAAGCAAACTCTCTTGACGCACGGACCTCTCCAACCAACATGACTTCGCCGCTTGTGGAGTGCGTCCCTAACTTCAGCGAGGGCCGAGACAAGTCAGTAATAGACAGGATAACAGCCTCGATAGAGGCAATTCGTGGTGTCACACTTCTCGATGTTGACATGGGAGCCGACTTCAACAGGACAGTTGTCACGATGGTCGGGCACCCCGATGACGTCCTAAAAGCTGCAATTGAGTGCACAATGGTGGCTTCAGAACTGATTGACATGAGGGGTCACAGTGGTGAGCACGCTAGGATGGGTGCCGTTGACGTTGTCCCATTCATCCCAATCAGCGGTCTATCGATAGAGGAATGCGTTCGCCTCTCGGAAAGATATGCAGAGGTTGTATCGAACAAACTCGAACTTCCTGTGTACCTCTATGCGGAGGCAGCTAGGAGTGACCGAAGAATTAGGCTACCAGACATAAGGAGAGGCGAGTATGAAGGACTTGAGGAAAAGACTCGATCCGAGGAATGGGCCCCAGACTACGGGCCTCGAGAATTCAACCCAAAGCTAGGTGCTACGGCCACTGGAGCTAGGCAGATCCTAATCGCATACAATGTTAATCTGAACTCCGATGACAAAACCAAGGCAAACTCGATAGCATCTCTAATTCGAACAAGTGGCTCTTTGCTCAAGGATGTGGACGGACAGAAAATTATCGGCGAGGACGGGAAACCTATGAGGAAGCCTGGAAAATTCCAGTCTCTCCAGGCAGCAGGTTGGATGTACGATGAGTCCACTGCCCAAGTTTCGATGAATCTCCTAGACTACAGTGTAACTGGACTGCATCATGTTACTGAGGCAATCCGAGAGGAGGCCCACAAGATTGGCTTGAACGTAGTCGCGGGAGAGCTTGTTGGCCTAGTTCCTCTTGACGCTATGATTTCAGCCGGGCGGAATTATCACAATGAACCTGATTCTGCTGGTGTATCCTCACTAGTCAATGCAGCAATATCCGGGCTCATGCTGGACAAGCTAGGCAAATTTGAACCCGAATCAAGTATTATTGAATGGGCAATTAGTGAGGCTTTTGGATGAACGATGGATACAAGGCGGTACTTGGAGCAATAGCTTCCTCCGACCCTACTCCGGGAGGTGGATCGGTTGCCGCTTTGTCCCTGGCTCACGCACAATCCCTGGCCATAATGGTGGCAAGGCTTACTGCAGGTAAGGAGAAGTGGGTGGATGGACACGAGTCGGCAGAGTCAATAATCTCGAAATGGGTTCCCAAAATAGGTGCCACTATTGGACTCGCAGAAAAGGATGCACATGCATTCGACCAAGTAATGGGGGCATATCGTCTACCAAAGAGCGATGAAAAAGAGAAGGAATTCAGAAAGTTGTCTATAAGGGAGGCAACGATAGGGGCCGCACAGGCTCCCCTGGAAACAGCATCGGAAGCATTGGACCTTCTATCCGACATCGAGTCCTTCAGTAAATCATGCAACTCAAATGCATTGACTGACTTGGCTTCAGCAGCGGAGCTATCGAGTTCTGCCGTTAACATAGCATCGATGAATGTCAGAATTAATCTTGATTTCATCGAAGGAAAGGATGTCGATGAGCTCTCGACGAGATTGGATGCCGTAGTTGAGGGATCTGCCTACTCACTAGAGAGGATTAGGTCCACAGTATCCGAGAGGCTTGGTTGGAAATGAGTCTAGACAAAGACAACATTCACGGAATCCCAGATACTCTTCCACCTCATAAGCCCATAGATTCTACAGTCCCTCATGCCCCTCCAAGACCCGAAGTGCTCGACGAAAGAGGAAGGGTGCTCTCCGTTGAAAACGCTTTGAGATACTTCCCTGAAGACTGGCACGAGACTCTCGCCAAGGAGTTCTTGGATGAGCTGGACGATCTAGGTCACATATACATGCATAGGTTCAGGCCAGATTACGAAATGTATGCCAGGCCAATATCCGATTACAATGCAAGCTCTGAGTCCGCAGCAGCAATAATGCTGATGATTCAGAACAACTTAGATCCTAATGTAGCCCAGTTTCCTCACGAACTGATTACCTACGGGGCCAACGGGGCCGTTTTCCAGAACTGGGCGCAGTACCTGCTTACGATGGAGTATCTTAGCAAGATGAGGGAAGATCAGACATTAGTAATGTACTCCGGCCACCCGCTGGGGCTGTTCCCTTCTAGCCAACAATCCCCGATGGTAGTAGTCACAAATGGCATGGTAATCCCAAACTACTCTTCTCAATTGGACTACGAGAGGATGAACGCCTTGGGGGTATCTCAGTACGGGCAAATGACGGCAGGGTCGTACATGTACATAGGGCCCCAGGGAATCGTTCACGGAACAACGATCACGATACTCAACGCTGCAAGAAAGTACCTCGGAAAGAGCTCCGAAGAAGGGCTCGGAGGGGTGCTCTACGTAACTTCCGGACTTGGAGGGATGTCTGGGGCCCAGGCCAAGGCAGCGGTCATTGCAGGTGCTGTATGCATAATTGCCGAAGTCGACCCATCCCCGGCAATAAAGAGGCATTCACAGGGATGGCTTACAGAGCTTCACGAAGACATCGAGCAGCTAGTGGATCGTGCTGAGAAGGCTATTTCCAGAAAGGAGGCAGCCTCTCTCGGATATGTGGGCAACATCGTCGAACTGCTCGAGTATCTGGTGGAGAGGGGTACCAATGTAGATCTTGCTAGCGATCAGACCAGCCTTCACAATCCATGGCTAGGTGGCTACATTCCTGTCGGCTTGACACTAGATGAGAGTACGGATATGCTAAAGGAAGACCCTGCCAAATTCAAGGAATCAGTACAATCTTCATTGAGGAGGCACGTCGCAGCAATCAACTCACTTTGCTTCAGAGGGACCCGCTTCTGGGATTACGGAAACGCCTTCTTGTTGGAGTCTAGCAGAGCAGGCGCGGACATCAAAAACAAGGACGGTTCCTTCCTATATCCTTCCTATGTGGAGGACATAATGGGGCCAATGTGCTTCGACTACGGATTCGGACCGTTCCGATGGATCTGCACATCTGGGGAGGACAGCGATCTTAGGAAGACAGACCAGATTGCAAAGGATGTCCTTGAGGAATTATCTGATGGTTGTCCGGACGAAATTCGTACTCAGTATATGGACAACATAAGATGGATATCCGAGGCAGATAAGCATGGCCTTGTTGTTGGGAGCAAGGCTAGGATCCTATACGCGGATGAAGTAGGAAGGAGGGCCATAGCTAGGGAATTCAACCAGGCTATCTCTGATGGCACTGTGACTGCACCAATTGTCCTAGGTCGAGATCATCATGACGTTAGCGGTACTGATAGCCCATATAGGGAGACTGCGAACATATACGACGGATCTATGTTCACTGCAGACATGTCAGTACAGAACTTCGTCGGAGACTCATTTAGGGGGGCAACATGGGTTAGCCTGCACAATGGTGGAGGAGTTGGCTGGGGCGAGGCCATTAACGGTGGATTCGGACTAGTTATCGATGGGTCAGAAGAATCTCAGGAGAATATCGACTCCATGATATCATGGGACGTAAATAACGGCCTTGCTAGAAGGTCATGGGCGAGGAATCCAGCTGCAAGGTTCGCCATCACTAGGGCTATGGAGTCCGATGAAAGGATCGACGTCACAATGCCCAACATTGTGCATGAAAGTGTGCTAAGGGACTTGTTCTATGATACTCGATGACTCTATTTGGGAATCACGATTCGAAACCCCTGATGGTTGATATCCAGATCGATGGTAGCTCCTTGACTCTGGAGCAGGCTATGTCAATCGCTAGTGGCCAATCCACAGTATCGCTATCTATTGAATCAAGGGACAGGATGGGGGAATCTAACGCTGCAGTAGAGGATATAGTCCGATCTGGAGACACTGTATACGGAATAAATACTGGATTTGGAGCCATGTCATCGGTCAGAATAGAAGATGACGAAATTGAGGCTCTCCAGGAAAATCTGGTCAGGAGTCATGCTTGTGGCATCGGTGAGAGGATGGATCCAGAACACGTCCTTCTGATGATGGTGTTCAGAGCGAACTCAATCGCGAAAGGAGTATCCGGCTCGAGACCCGAGGTCGTTGATCTAATGCTATCCATGGTTAACTCCAGGATCTCCCCAGAGGTACCCCGCATAGGGTCTCTCGGAGCCTCTGGAGATCTGGCCCCCCTATCCCACATGGCATTATCCATGATGGGGGAGGGAAAATGCTCAGTCTACGAAAACGGCGTGTGGGCAAGTCGAGACAGCCACGATGCGCTTTCAATGGCCGGACTGGAACCGATAAAACTCCGAGCAAAGGAAGGACTTTCACTGATTAACGGTACAAGCCAGATGTGCGCTTTCCTAACTGTTTCCGTATTGAACATGGAGATGCTAACATTCGCTGCTGATGCCTCATTGGCTTGCTCATTGGAGGCCATTAGGGGGTCTCAAAGACCATTTGACCCCCGAATCCATGAATCCAGGCCACAATTAGGCCAATCTATCTCCGCTGCTAGGATTCTAGAACTTTTGTCGGAGTCCGAGATTTCGTCGTCCGATTCAGATTACGACAGGGTTCAGGACGCATACTGTTTCAGGTGCGGCCCTCAAGTCCATGGCCCAGTTATCGACCTATTAAGAGAAACAAGAAGGATGCTGGAAATAGAGATAAACAGCGCTACAGACAACCCTCTCGTCTTCGTGGAGGGTAATAATGCTGAAATCATCAGTGGGGGTAATTTCCATGGACAGAATTTAGCCCTAGCCAGTGATGCAATTGCAATTGCATGTCACGAACTAGCCACAATCTCAGAGAGAAGGATAAACCAGATTCTAGACCCTAAGTGGAGCGGTCAGAAGGCCTTTCTCGCCAACAAGGAGGGCCTCGAGAGCGGCCTGATGATTATTCAGTACGTTGCAGCCTCTATTATTGCAGAACTGCACCTGCTAGCAAACCCCGCTACTTCGAGCAACGTACCAGTCAGCATGGGCAAGGAGGACCACGCTTCGATGGGCTCGACGGGTTGCTTCAGGGCCCTTCGGGCATCGAAATATCTGTCTCAGGTCATAGCAAACGAGATGGTTTGCTCCTCGGAGGCCCTAGAAACAATTGACCAGAAGCCCGGATCAGGCGTCTCGAAGATTCACCAATGGGTCAGAACCATAGTGCCCCCGTTAGAGGGCGATAGGTCAATGACGCAAGAATGTGAGGCTCTGTCGGATGCAATAGTCGGGGGGCGCCTCTCCAGTATTTTCGGGTGATAAATTGCAGGAAAAATTGCACATGACTAGGCATCCTGGGACCAATCCCCCCCCATTCGACACCAAAGTAGTAGGGACGAATGAAAACTCGATTCTTTTGGAACAGACTTACTGCTACCCTAGGGGGGGAGGACAACCCGGGGATACCGGGTTGATAATTTCTGATGGTGCCCATGTATCCGATCTCCATGAGGTCCTCCCAGGGAAAATGATATTGCACCCGGTGGATGATGTCAGCGACTTCTCAATAGGACAGGACATTACATGCGAAATCGATGTTAAGAGGAGGAACGGGAATACACTGATGCACACTTCACAGCATATCTTCTCGGCTCTAGCCGAGGATATCTGGGGCGCCGAGACAGTTGGAAACCAGATAGGCGCCGAACAATCGAGGGTTGATCTGTTTTTCGAGAACAAAGATGTGTTCGATCCAGACGCACTTGTGGAAGCTGTAAACTCGGTAATTAGCTCAAACATAGATGTGAACATCCACGAGTGGGATAGGAAGAGGATCATGAACCACGAGCAGATGAGGCATACCAAATTCATGCACAGGATTCCAGAAGCAATTACTCATCTGAGGGTGGTAGAGGTTGAGGATGTGGACTTATGTCCCTGCGCCGGAACTCATGCTTCGAACACTTCCCAGATCCCCCGGGTCAGGTACATCGGAAAGAAGAACAAGGGCAAGGGAAGGTTGAGAGTTTCATACGAATTTGAATAATAATACAGATAGTATCGTTACTAATGGTGGGCTCGGCAGGAATTGAACCTGCGATCTTCGCCATGTCAAGGCGACGTCATAACCCCTAGACCACGAGCCCGGCCTTTATGGGTGAAGCCGCCCCCTCAAGAATCATTCTGATTACCTATGACACAATCTTTGAGATACGGCCATCACATTCCGATGATGAGCAAAAACCAGCTACCCTTGTTCTACCATTGCTCATAATGATCATCTTGGGCTTGTCGATATTCACGTAAGTCTTGCACTTCATGCAGAAACCCTGGCTTTTGTTTGCCATGTCTATTGGTTGACATCCCTGACTTCAATATTTCAGTATAATAGGGGGGATAAACGTGATATTTTTACTATTATAATAAAAACGCAACACTGCAAGACTGTCCACTATGCATCATTAGTTTTTGATTCTGATAACATAGATTATCGGAAACACACCCATCGTAAAATCAGAGATTTTTGTCAATGACAATGCCCATCACTATCAAAATATTTTATTTATTTGAATTCGAGAATAATTGAATTCAATAAACTCACTATGATATGGCTGAATCAATACACCTTATTGGAATTAACAATATCGCCATCTTTGAATGTCATCATTACAGGTGAGGTACCCGGTGTCTGACACCAAGAGTCAGCGGAAGATGACCATAGGACATTCAAATCCGCGCTCCTTCCTTCTGCAATTACGCCACGAACATCGGTTCCATCAAACATAGTGGTTGCAGGGTTTCTAGTTGCAGCAACGAGTGAAGCCAGTGGATCAACGTTCATCCTGTGTGATAGCATACTACCAACCAGTGGAAGTGATGTGATTGGACAGTTAGGATTGAAATCAGTAGCTATTGAGAATGGCCAGTCTTCTACAATACACTGATTGATTGGAAGATCCAGGTCACTGCCAAGAATATAGGGAGTCCCTGGGAGGAATGTCTGGACAGTACCAGCCTCTGCAGCACTAATTCTAGAATCATCGTTGGAGCATGCTACATGATCACCACTTACCGAACCTAGTTCGGCTGCAAGCTCAAGGCCTCCACTGTCAACGAACTCGTCGACATGGAGCCTCGATCCCAATCCATATGATTTGGCGGCCTTTACAATGTCCTCGGTTTGCTCATTAGTGAACCAACCCTCTTCACAGAATACGTCTACCCACTTTGCAAGTGCAAGCTCGGAGATCACTGGAAGTTGTTCTGCGATCAAATGATCTACGTAGGACTTCCGATCAAATTCGGGAGGGAAGTCGTGCGCTCCAAGCCACGTGGCCATTATATTGCAGGGTGTCGACCTATCAATTACGGATATCGCCTCAAGTATTTTCACTTCGGAATCAAGATCCAATCCATATCCGCTCTTTGCTTCTATAGATGTGGTTCCATTCAATAGTGCTGAATTTACACGCCTTATTCCAGACCCAACTAAAGAATCAGCGGGTGCACTCCTAGTTTCGAGCACTGTTTTCATAATGCCTCCGCCAGAAGCTGCGATATCCTTGTAAGACTTCCCTGAAACTCTCATTGCAAGCTCGTTAGCCCTGTCCCCAGACCATACAAGGTGAGTATGGCAATCAACGAATCCAGGTACAACCGACATCCCATTTACATCAATAACACGAGTTCCCCCATACTCTGAATTTCCGGGGTACCAAGGCGCAAATTCGGATATCAAATCCTGAGTTGGAGCTACTTTCTCGACTTTATTTTCGTTTATGAGAATGGACATACCCGGGGGGTGGACAAGTCTTTCGCGATCTAAGAGATGATGCCCAGAAAGTGGAAATTCGTCATCACCAGTGGATAGATGTGCAATCTCTCCACAATTTGTAACCAGGGTCCTCACGGTGGGTGGTAATTCCGATAGTTGAAAGAACCCCCGCTCATGCCGCCCATGTGGAAGGCATTATTCTGGGAATAGAAAGCACCGCACACACGTTCTCATTTGGTTATGTTGGAACAGATGGAACCCTATACCCGTCACAGTCCTCACTATTCAGGCCTGAGGAAGGGGGAATACACCCCAGAGAGGCAGCAGACCACCATTCAGACTCCACATCAACCCTCCTAGGAAAACTTGACGGAATGGATGATTTCGATTGGGACTTAGTAACTGCCGTCGCATTTAGCCAGGGACCAGGTCTTGGCCCATGCTTACGAGTTGGTGCATCCGTAGCAAGAACCCTATCCACTAGGCTCGAAGTTCCCTTGATCGGAGTGAATCACTGCGTAGCTCATATCGAGGTTGGCCGTAACCAGACGGGTTGCGACGACCCGGTCCTCCTCTACGTTAGTGGTGGCAACACACAGGTAATCGCAAGAGCAGATGGGAGATACAGAGTGCTAGGGGAGACTCTTGACATAGGCATAGGAAACATGCTTGACAAATTTGCAAGACACAATGGCATACCATTCCCCGGAGGCCCAGAGGTAGAGCGACTGTCTTCATCATTTGTGGATAATGGGGTCAATAAGCTAGACGAAGTAACACTGCCATACGGAGTTCATGGAATGGACCTCGCTTTCTCAGGAATACTCACTTCTGCAATACAGAAGGTATCAGAAGGCATCACACTAGAACAGGTCTGCTGGTCACTACAGGAGCATTCGTTCGCAACCTGTGTGGAGGTAGCAGAGAGGGCTCTGGCCCACACCGGCAAGGACGAGCTCCTGCTAGGTGGGGGGGTAGCATGTAACCAGCGACTCAGGGAAATGAGCTCATTGATGTGCGAGGAAAGGGGAGCAAAATGCCATTGGCCAGACAAGCCATTCTGCATAGACAATGGAACTATGATCGCAGAGCTAGGCAGGCGGATGCTGGAATGCGGTATCTCAACCCCAATCAATGAAAGCGCTATCAATCCTACTCTGAGAACGGACAACACCGCAGTTGTTTGGGATTGATACATCGCGAACTCTTATGAGAGTCTGTCCGGCCCGTAGTTTGAGGATTGATTAGAAAGTGCAGAGAAGAAGGAGGAAGAAGGCAGAGCCGAAGAACATTTTCGGTACTGGTTCGCAATCCTCCTCATCAAAGCCAACGAAGACAAAGAGGCCACAGTCACCAAGACAAATCCCCCAGAGAGCACCCCCCTCAGTTCCCGGAGCCAAGCCGAAAGCAGTAGTGAAGAAGTCAGAACCCGAAGTAGAAGTCCCTGCGGAAACACCAGAGCCTTCCTTAGTCCGGCCAGAGCAAGAAATCCCGGAAGTTCTGGATGAAGTCGAAGAGGAACAGGAATCAGAAATCGTCGAAGAGCAAATTCTCAGCGCTAAAGGAAGGAAACACATTGGATTGAGTAAGTCAGAAACAGATGCTCCCGAGGACGATCCGGAAGAAGATGACGGAAGGAGCCTAAAGGCGAGGCAGATAATTCAGAGCAGTATGTTGAAGGCTTCGAAAGCTAACCAAACCGTCGAAACCAAACCTGCGAAAACCCCCTCAGAAACCACTACAGTTGAGCCAAAGGACGTCCCGAAGAAGCCCCAAAGGAAATTTAGGAACAAGATGTCTTCATATCAGCCCGCTTCAAGGGCAAAGAGACTCGACAGAAGCAGGCACATGGAGTACAAATACGAGATGAGGGGGCTTCTGGTGGATATTGAGGTTGAAGAAGAGCACAGATCCAACCTCCTTGCGACAATCTGGGCTAGAGGCGAGAGGCAGACTACAAAGGAAGCTAAGGAATTCCTTGAAGAGAAACTAACTGAGGGAATTATCGACGAAGAGCAGATGAAGTCCCTAGAAAGGATAGTGGATGTCTACACAATCAGAAGATAGCGTCTGAGAATGGTTCATGTCATGCGACCCTCTGGAGTTAATCGTGGTAGAACGAGCTGGCGAGCCCCCATATAGGCGGGGGATTCACCCAGGAATGTACCTTGACAGGCTATGGACGATGAGGCAATACGCCGGATTCTCATCACCAAAGAAGACTAATGAGCGATTCCTGAGCCTTCTTGAGAGCGGGCAGACAGGAATTTCCGTTGCATTCGATCTACCCACCCAACTTGGCCTTGACTCAGACGACGAACTATCATCGGGAGAGGTGGGCAAGGTCGGCGTTGCGATAGACTCAATTCACGATATGAGGGAGTTGTTCGAAGGCATAGACATGGCCTCAATCTCCACGTCAATGACCATCAACGCACCAGCCACAACACTACTAGCACTGTATGTTGCAGTAGCAGATGAGAGGGGGGTAAAGAGGGAAGAATTATCCGGAACTGTACAGAATGACATACTGAAGGAATACATCTCTAGGGGCCTGTATATCTTCCCGCCTGACTCATCAGTAAGACTGACTACCGACCTAATGTCATGGTGCAAGGATAACGCACCCAGGTGGAACACAATCTCAGTCAGCGGATATCACATGCGAGAAGCCGGTTGCACAGCGTCTCAAGAGATCGCGCTTACACTCTCAAACGCACTATTTTACACCAGGAAGGCACTAGAGAGCGGCATGAAGATTGACGATTTCGCTCCTAGGATGTCTTTCTTCTTCGCGTGTCATAACAACTTCATCGAAGAGGTAAGTAAGTTCAGGGCAGCTAGGGAGCTCTGGCATTCAATAATTGAGGATGAGTTCTCCCCAGAGAACAAGAAATCGTCCCAACTCAGGTTCCACACACAGACTTCTGGAGTCACATTAACTGCCCAGCAACCCATGAATAATGCAGTCAGAGTCGCTTACCAAGCACTAGCAGCAGTTATGGGCGGGACTCAGTCACTCCACACAAATAGCTTTGACGAGGCACTCGGACTTCCAACCGAAGACTCTGCTCGTATCGCATTAAGGACTCAGCAGATAATCGCCGAGGAGTCTGGTGTAACTTCATTCGTAGATCCACTGGGGGGTTCAGAGGCAATTGAGAAAACCACAGATCAGTTGATCGAAAAAGCAAGACAAACGATTCTAGATATAGATTCTATGGGTGGGGCAATGGATTGCGTAAAGGCTGGATTACAGCAGCGAATAATCCATGAGAGTGCTTGGGAGCACCTAAGAAGCGTAGAGAGCGGTGAAGAACTAGTAGTCGGTGTGAACTCTCACGTGGACGAGGGCCTGCCAGACTTTGAGGGCATGGTCATTAACCCTAAGGACGAGATGGAGAAGTTGGCTGGTCTGAAATCGATCAGGAAATCTCGGGACAACAACATGGTAGAGGATGCACTTAGCGTTCTTCGATCGAGCTGTAGGGATGGCTCAAACGTAATGGAGCCGATTATATCAGCAGTAAAGGTGGAGGCGACAGTAGGAGAGGTAAACAGAGTAATGAGGGAAGAGTTCGGAACGTGGATATCGCCGAGTGGTGTTTGAATGGGAGAAGGTTCGATTAACCACATAGGCATAGCAACGCCTTCACTGGACGACTCCGAGCCAATCTGGGTAGCGTTGGGTTTCACATCAGAAGATGACCAGGTAGTCGAAGACCAAGGTGCAAGAATCAGGTATATGAAAGGCGAGGGAGACGTCAGAATCGAGCTTCTGGAGCCTCTGACCGAAGACTCACCTCTTGGTAGGTTCCTGTCGCGCAGGGGGCCCGGTGTGCAGCAAATCGCAGTTAACGTAAGTGATATTGAGAAAAAAATCGACCAATTACGGTCAATGGGTTTGCGGATGATAAACAACGAGCCCGTCTCAGGTTCGGACGGACACAGGATTGCATTCGTCCATCCTTCATCAACAGGCGGGGTACTCGTCGAACTAGTGGAATATACCAAGTGATAATCATCAAAAAGGGACCGTAGTTCGCCTGTCCATGATTAGCTCACTAAGCACGATTGACACCACTGGGCACTCCAGCATTTCTGATATTCAGAACGAGATTGACTATCTGAGAGACACTCTTGAGGTATTGAGGGCCACCGGGGAAATTTCCAATGATGCCTTTCTAGAGGCCGGATCAATACAGGGCGGGCTTTCACTAATCATTAACCTAGTTTCACAAGGAATATCCGATGATGAGGTCAATTCTCAACTATCTATCCTGAAGGATAGGGCCAATGTCCTCAACGAAACATATCCCGGATTGGACGACAGCATTGAGAGCAGACGATAATATTACTCAAGTATTACTTGAATAATATTTATGTGCATTCCTAAATCCGGATGGACATGCCTAAAGTAAGCCTGGACATGCCAAGAGAGATACTAGACGATATCAAGGGGCACGTAGGTGACGAGAGAAAATTCGTAAGTGTGGCTGATGCCATCAGGACGGCCTGCAGGAAGCTTCTCGACCAACTTGACGAGATCGATGCAAGGCATGGCAGGTCTGGTGATTAGATGGTCGATAAGAATGATGCGATAAATGCTGTAGAGACAATTGTAAGGTACTTGGAAGAGTCTGGGGAAGAGCTCAGAGAGGGACTTAGACGAACCCCCGAGAGGGTAGTTCAGTCGTACGAGGAGATATTTTCCGGATATGGGATGGATGCCAAGTCTATTCTTGACTCTACATTCAATGCAGAGGGTTACGATGGAATTGTTCTACTCAGGGACATGGAGTTCCAAAGCACTTGCGAGCACCACCTACAGCCCTTCTCCGGCAGCGGGCATATCGCATACATCCCAGTCGATAGGATCGTTGGAATAAGTAAGCTTGCAAGGCTACTCGATATGCACTCCAAGAGACTTCAGAACCAGGAAAGGATAACCCAGTCGATAGCCAACGACATCGTAGAGAACCTCGGCCCATTGGGATGCGCAGTAATTCTAGAGGCACAGCACGGATGCATGAAGTGCAGGGGAGTCAAGAAGCAGAATGCAGTGATGACGACCAGTGCGATGCGAGGCGTCTTCTTCGACAAGGCAGAGGCTAGGGCCGAGGTCCTCCAGCTTATTCGAAACAACTCGGTACAGGGATGATTAAATGCAAACATACCCCATCGTGGAGATATTCCACTCAGTGCAAGGCGAGGGTTTCCACAGCGGCATCCCACACGTCTTCGTTAGGTTCGGTAACTGCAATCTAAGGTGCGAGTGGTGCGATACAGACTTCATGACATTCGAAGAGAGAAATATCGACTCCATAGTAGCCGAAGTCATAGATTTCGGGTGTGACAGGGTGATATTCACTGGGGGAGAGCCGGCAATGCAGGACCTGTCAACGATCGGGAACAGGCTGAAGGAAAGGGGAATCTCCCTATCGATAGAGACGAACGGGACGATACCCGTGGACCCAGTGATCGACTGGATATGCGTCAGCCCGAAGGACCAGTTGTACCCGAATGTTTCGATTAAGCAGCGATCGGGAGATGAGCTAAAGGTTGTATATTGCGGACAAGACATGGCTATGTACGACGAACTGAAGAAGGGATTCAGCCACCACTACATCCAACCATGTTACGTGGATACTGACTCAGTGGAGAAGAACGGGAAGAGTTTTCAGGTTGTCGAGAGACTGGTTAAGGAGAGCCCGGGTTGGAGGCTGAGCCTTCAGACACACAAATGGATGGGAGTACTATGACTAGGTCCGTTATGTCCCTTTCAGGGGGGATGGACAGTACTTCACTGCTACTAAGGCTACTAGCCGAGGGTGACACGGTCACATGTCTGTCCTACAACTACGGCCAGAAGCACATAGTCGAGATAGAGCGAGCTAGGGACAACATTGCCTACCTTTCTGAGAACGGGTACGAGGTTGAGCATGTCGTGATAGACCTCAGGTCTGCTATGAGATCCGTGAACTCCGCACTGACCAGTGACGACATCGAAGTGCCAGAGGGGCACTACGAGTCTGAACATATGAAGCAGACCGTGGTTCCCAACAGGAATGCTATATTCTCCTCAATCTTGTACGCCCAGGCTCTCAGCACATCTAAATCGGAGGGTTGCGACGTTAGGATAGCAATGGGGGTTCACAGTGGTGACCACGAGATCTACCCCGACTGCAGACCTGAGTTCTACAAGTCACTGGAGAGGTCTTTCTCCATAGGAAACTGGGGTAGTGAGAGGGTGTCATTCCACCTACCCTACATTTCCGGAGACAAGACAACCATTCTGGAAGACGCCATAGAGTCTTGCGAGTCTCTCGGGATTGATTTCGACACCGTTCTATCTAACACCAACACATCATACAACCCAGATGACCAGGGGCGCAGCTCAGGAAGATCAGGAGCTGACGTGGAGAGGGTTCTGGCATTCCACAGCTTAGGCAGGGAGGACCCAGTGCAATACGCCGATAAATGGGACGCCGTACTTGAGTACGCATTGTCCCAAGAAAAGAAGGGGGTCGTTACCGAATGAGCAGCAATCTCCCGAGGTTCGACTCCGAGAGGGATCCAGAGTGGAGGGAGAGGCTCACCGAACTTCAGTATCACGTCACTAGGGAAGCCGGTACCGAGAGACCCAACACAGGAATCCACTACATGGAGGACAGGGAGGGCGAATATCACTGCATATGTTGCGGCCATCTACTGTTCACATCGCAAATGAAATACCATTCTAGGTGCGGTTGGCCCGCATTCCACACGGAAGACGAAAATGCGGGCATAAGGAGGATAGAGGACACGACCTTCGGCATGTTGAGGGTAGAGGTGAGGTGCGGGTCATGCGACGCCCACCTAGGACACGTTTTCGACGACGGACCTCTCGAGTTTGGTGGTGAGAGGTACTGTATAAACTCAGCTAGCATTGATTTCGAACTGGAGGGGGAACATGGCGAGTAGAATAAGCAGGTGGGTAGAGACTGACACCGGGCACAGAGTGCCGAACCACAGGAGCAAGTGCAGGCACATCCACGGTCACAGGTACAGGTGGGAGGCCGAGCTTGAAGGGGAAGTAGTTAGCGAGAATGGCGTGTCAGAGGAGGGCATGCTGATGGACTTCTCAGACGTCTCCAAGATTCTAGAGGAGAAAATTCACGATGTAGTCGATCACGCATTTGTTGTCTACTCGGGGGACGAAGAAGCAAGGAAAGCACTCTCTGTAATGGGAGGGGGACATAGGACCGTAGTCGTGCCATTCGTGCCCACCGCGGAGAATCTGGCTAAGTGGGCCTACGAGCAGGTCGAGCCTCACATCAGATCATCATACGGGAACTCATTGAGGCTGAGGGCATTCCACGTCAGGGAGACTCCCAAGTCATGGGCGACTTGGATTCCGCTCGAATGAATCAGCAGCATCCGTCAGGACGCCCAGTATTCTGTGGATCTCATCGTCCTTGGGTAGCCCCCTGAGAATGACCCTGAGGAGCGTCTCCTCTATTCCTTTACGCTTGTGTTCCTTAGTGGGCATTGCCTTAACGAGCCTTTTTGCCTCGGATCTTAGCTTGTCCCTGAGGTTAGGATCTAGGAGCCTTCCTCCAGTGCCGGGAGGCTTGGAAGACTGCGAGTTGACGTACCATGAGAAGCAAATTATGGATACAGCATGGCTCAGATTGAGAATGGGGTAGCCCTCCCATGTCGGAATTGTCACTAGCAGGTCGCACATAACCAACTGCTCGTTCAGTAGACCCCTCCCCTCTGGCCCGAACACAATAGCTACCCTGCCATCAACCCCTGAAAGCCTCTCGGGAAGCTCCTCTGGGAGGAGGAAGTGCCTCATAGCTGTCTTGTCACCGTCCTCCCTCTTGCCAGAGGTCCCAATTACTAATGAGCAGTCTGATATCGCCTGGTCCAGACTCACCGATGTCTTGGATTCGTCAAGTACCTCTTGGGCGTTTTTTGCCCTCTTCCTGGTCTCCTCGGACCACTCACCTGACCTACCAACTACGCGTAGATCGTTGATACCAAAGTTTAGCATAGAACGTGCAACTGCACCGATGTTTCCGTCATGCTCAGGCTCAACGAGTACTACGCATAAGCTCTCTGAGAAATGAGGAAGATCCAACTCCCTCCTGTCTCCCATGAGCATTCGTCCGGGTAGACGCTGATGAGTGATGCGCTAGTCTACCCTGCGCTGCTTGTACCTAGTTATGTAACCTGCAATCCAGTTCCTCATTCTCTTGTTGTCAACGTCTGAGAACTCAGATACCAGGTGTTTGTTAGTCTCGAAGTCGTCGGTGAACTGATCCGGGTAGGTCTCTACGAGCCTTAAGGCCCTAGTCTTGATGAACGAAGGCCTGATGTTGCCCACACTCATTCCTCCAGTAGCTTGACTTCCAGCGGGAAGCCCTCCTCTCTAGTGCAAACTACCCTGATCTTCCTAGGTGGGTTCTGCATGCCCCTGGCCCAGATTGCATGGTTTACAGACTCGTCTATCCATATGTCCTCGTCATCGGTCTTTTTCATGTGCTGTGCCACGTGATTCTTGACTTCTGCCATTGCCCTCTTAGCCCTGTTTGTTCGGGGCACTTTCCATGCCGCCCTAAGAGGGATTGTTAGCTCCTTTACCTCAGCCATGAAATCACCTCTGGAGCTTTGAGCGTCTCCACATGTGCCTCTTAGGGTGAGTGTTAGTCCTTCTGTTGGTCCTCATGACAACCCATACGGGGACCCTCTTGTTCCTCTTTGTAACCTTATTGAGCCTCTTCTTCTTGGCGAAGGGCTTGTTTCGTGCCATTTAGATCCCTCAATAACCCTTTAGCCCAGGATAGCGCTTCTCAGCAGCCGCCCTTACGGAATGTGCAACCTCGTCAAGCAAGCTCTGCCCCTTGCCAGTCAAAACCTTGCCACTGTTGACTGTTCCTGCAGTGTTCATGGAATCCTCTAATAGCCCCGAGTCAGCAAGCTGCTGCAGAATCTTCCTAGAGATGTTCCTCGAACCGGCCACAGCCTTATTCTTCTTGACTCCGCGATCCTTTGCGCCACCAAACTCCTGGGAAATTCTATTCGCCCCTATAGGTCCCTTAACGGCTACCTTTCGGAGTATTGATGCTGATCTGGTGTGCCACCAATCCTCTTGTACTGGAGGTCTTTCCCTATGAGTACCGGTCTTAACCTGTGATGCCCACTCGGGAGCAATGACCTTGTCGAATGACTGAAGCTTTTCGGATAGACCCTCGATAAGGAGGTCCGCTGGGACGTCGTAATACGTTGTCATAGCTTCACCGTGCGTGCCGCCCGTCCTGAAGACCATATTTAACCGTGATGACACGGTTTTCATCTGCAATTCGACTACTATGTTGAATCGACAAGCATTCAATAATACACTCCATCTGGAAAAGCCGTGAAGCGATCTCTGTCTAAGAACCCGAACATGCTCAGGACCATGGTAGGGACAGGACTGACCTTGATCATACTCCTAGCATTCGCGGTCTATTCCAATACGGTTGACTCTGAGTACTACGAATACACCACCACAAACGAGGGGCAAGTGATGGAACTCAGTGTCGAGTCAGAGGGTCAGGCAGAGTGGTTCTACTCAACCAACGACGCGATAACATGGGTCAATTTTTCCGTAGATGGAGCTGCTGCCGGTTCAATCCTAACAGTTGAGGCGGAGGGTACAAACTGGTCACACTCTCCTAGCCTAGGCTTAGACGATTCGAACTACATTTGCAACGAGCCGGAATCTGATTACTCATCCTTGATCGAGACTTGCGAATTCAGCCGCACACACTCCATAGAACTAACAAATGGAAATGGAACTCTTAGGGGGCGGGTTTCGCTTGACCTACCCATAAAGGGCAAGGGGTTCCTTGAGAGTGAAAATCTAGCAGGCGCCGAAAACGAGTCAAATGAAATGATACAAAATGCGAAGAAGACTGTCACATGGAAAATCAAGGTCGAGACAGACGGCGAAATTGCTTCTATTGACGGGATGTTAGTCGAAGGACAATTCACAAAACACGAATTAGTAGGAATCGAGCAGTTCCAGCTCGATCCATTCCAAGAGACTGTATACAGCTTCTCCGCTCTTGTTGGCTGTTTCTTTCTTGCCCTAGTAATCCCACTGATGATTTACTTCTCAGCAAGGTACAGGGAGAAGATCAACGAGGAGATTCGCACCTCTGTGGAGGAAGAATAGCTAATCCCCTAGTGGATCGATACTCCAGTCTATGGTCATTGGGTCACGGACAATAACAGCAAGCCCTAGCTCCACGAATTTGGCGATAGACTTGCTAACCCTCTCTGAAACTGGAGCAATGCGCTCATCGAACAACCTATCCATCCTTTGAATGATATCAGCAAGTGTGTTCGTCCCATCCATAAGCAGCCATAACTCAGTATTCATATCGTCAAGGGGCCTTCTTACGTTAGATGGTGCTGAGAAAAGCTTCGCTAGATTCCGCTCTAACATACCGAACTCCTTCTCGACAACGATAACAGCAATGCCGTCATCCCTGAGTTCCCAATTTACATGAGCTCTCATCGGAAAATACTCAGATACCATGTTCACCACGTAGACCACACGAGAATTACTGCGGAAATAGTACCAATAGCGGCGAAAACTCTGACCTTGGCCTCGTCTCGAAGTATATTCTTAGCCCACCAGGCGGAAACTCCACTGATTGACATGAATAGCAGTGCTACAACTCCAGCCGTCGATAGCGATGCAGTGGTCAATGCTACCTCCTCAGTTTTGTGGTATTGTAAACTATTGAAGATGCAAGACTGCAGACCCTTTCCATAATAGCCTCGTTAACTAGGCTCCCGTCATCGTTGAATGCTTCCTTAATGTTTGGAACGGCAACCTGCTCAGGTGCCACCCACCCGTGGATCCACCTAGCGGCTATCCTCATGTGGTTCAGGGTGTTATTACTTGCCTGGCCACCTAGGGTACTCATGAGCCCGAAAACCTTGCCAGATGTGTGCTTGGAGTATAACCAATCTAGGCTGTTCTTCATGACTCCACTCATTGTTCCATGATACTCTGGACTGGAAAGGATGAAGGCGTCAGAAGACATTGCCATCTCTTGGAACTCCTTTACGTTCTCATCATCCCAACTACCTTCAGCACCGACCAATGGAAGGGGCTTCGAACCATGGTCCCAGACCATGGTCTCAGCACCATGGTTCTCGCACTCATCAAGAAGAAGCTCAAGCATTCTACCATTGGCTGAATCTAGATCATAGGTGCCGCAAATACCCATAACTACAATTGCATCGCTCACGGCTTCTACAGGGGGTCCCCATCTTCAAGTATGCCTCTAGACATAATTTGCGAATGCTTATCATCATCTGTATTGCGATTACTGAATATGGGCGGCAATATAGCAGAAATTATGGATGAGGCATCGGTAATGGCCAATTCCGGAAACACTGCTGAAGCTATCGATATGTACATGACGGCTATTTCCCTAGATCCCGAAAACGCGACTGCATGGTATTGCTTGGGAGTCCTACACTCTAGGATCGATTCCCATATGGAGGCAGTCGACTCATTCGAGAATTCTGACAATTTTTACCCGAACCACGGACCCACACTTGCCAACCTAGCAGTTCTTTTAGAGAATGATGATCCTGCGAAGGCTTCAGAGTATGCATCAGCTGCCATAATCACCTACCCCGAAGACGAAAAGCTATCGATGATAGCTAATTACTCCCCTCCAGAGGACGAACCACCAAAGATATTCGTTCAAGCCACTGCAATAGCCGCAGAGGATGATGTTCCGGAACCCGAAGAAGACGGTATTTCTCCGGAAAGTCGGATCAGCAAAGCCGAGAGTCTGACTATAACGGGGGACCATTCCAGAGCTGTTGAGATATGGAAGGGCCTCCTTGAGGAGGCCCCCAACTCTTCGGAGATATGGAGGGGGCTGGGAGAGGCTCTTTTTGCCGCTGGATATCCCGATCGGGCAGAACAATGTCGTAAACGAGCAAAAGGAATTGAGGATACGAGTTCAGTAGTAGCCGACTCCGAGCCGATTGAAGAGATGGATCCCGCTGATGCACTGATGCTAGCAGTGGAGGAAGCCAAGCTCAACACCGTGGATGTCGACACTAGAAGTGACTTAGATGATGCAGTAGGATGGTACAACATGGGGATTAACCTCCTCAACGAGGGGAAGCACGATGAGGCCCTCAGTAGCTTTGAGAAGGCAATCGGTGGCTGCCCCACTGAAGAGATCGAGCTCAAGGTCAAGTCCCAGAACGCACGCGGAAACGCCCTATACAACGCTGGCAGGTACCCCGAGAGCGTTATGGCATACCACACTGCAATAGGGATGGACCCAAACAGCGTCACTGGCAGGACCCTATTCAATATGGGATCATCATATGCGGCTGTGGAGCTATTCGATGATGCGATAAAGTGCTTCACCCAGGCGCTAGAAAGGGGTATGGGTAAGGAAGAGGCTGAATTGTGTGAGAAGCAGGTCAGTAGGTGTAGGTTGCTAGCAAGGGAGCAATCCAAGAGGCAGTCACGAGCTATGAGGTAGCAGAAATTGTTACTGACACAGACTTGCTGGTCGGCGTATTGCTACCATCTGCAACGCTGTCCAAAGGAATCAACACGTTAGACTCAGGGAAGTATGTTGCGACATTACCCGGAGGGATATCGTACTCTACAATGAACCATCCATCCGAAAACCTGTCTTTACCATTGAAATGTGACGTTATTGATACCTTCTGGAATTCATTCCAGCCATTTTCATCCATGTCACATCTATTCATCATTAGCATCCGCCTACCTCCAGAAATACCCCTGTACCTGTCGTCATTCCCGTAGATTGTCGTGTTGTACTGGTCGTGCGATCTTATCGTCATCATGACGAACCCCCCATCATCAGCCCTCTTCGACTCTAGTTCGTTAGTGATGAAATTGGCCTTCCCAGTTGAGGTATTGAAAACAAGATCGTCCCTAGGTGAATTTGGTAAATAGAAACCACCATCTAACCTGCAACGCTCGTTGTAGGAATCAAAACCGTCCACAGTCCTCTCAATGCAGCCCCGTATCTCATCATAATCTGAAGCCAGCGCGTCCCATTTGACATCAGATCCCCCTATGATTGCCTCCAATGAGCTCGCTATCCCGGCCACTATCGCAGGCTCCGACATTAGATTCTGGCTAGCAGGATTGGCGGAACCAACAGAACTGTGGACAACACCCATAGAGTTCTCTACGGTAACGAACTGCTCGCTTCCCCCTGTAATGTCCTTCTCTGTCCTGCCCAGGCAAGGGAGTATGATTGCAGTTTTCCCAGTTACCAAGTGTGATCTGTTTGGTTTGGTAGAGATCTGGACTGTCAGATCGCAACACTGTAGAGAATGTGCGGTGGCATTTGTATCAGACATGGCTGACAGAAAGTTGCCCCCCATAGATAGGAAAACAGATGACTTACGATCCGCCATCCTCCTTACTGATTCGACAGCATCAGAACCCCCCGTTCTAACGGGAATTAATCCGAATTCTCTTTCTAGAGCGTCAATGAACTCTTCAGATGGACGATGGTTAATCCCCACGGTCCTGTCTCCTTGGACGTTCGAATGACCCCTTACAGGGCAAAGGCCTGAACCGGGCCTTCCAATATTACCACCAAGAAACATTACGTTGGCTATCTCCTGTATAGTTGCAACCGAATTCTTGTGTTGAGTAAGTCCCATGGCCCAACAGCAGATTATGGAATCAGCCTTTGACATCATTTGACCTATCGCCTCAATCTTATCTCTGGTAACGCCACTGTAGTCTACAATTTCGCCCCATGAAGTAGACTCCACGTGCCTCCAGTATTCATCGAAACCTTTTGTGTATTGATCAATGAATACGTTTGTGCCCCCCATAAGCGGAATAATGGTCTTCGCGAATCCGCGGAAAAGCGCTTGATCCCCGTTAACACATACCCTAAGGTGTTCGTCAGCGATAGATGTTCCAAAACCAAGAACTTCGAGAGGATTTTGAGGGTGCTTAAAAGAAATCATCCCAGTCTCCTTTAGAGGGTTAATGCTCACAATGGATGCACCAGACTTCTTGGCATCCCTCAGTGCAGTGAGCATCCTCGGGTGGTTAGTACCGGGGTTCTGTCCTACCACAATGATCAGGTCGGCCTTCTCGAAGTCTTCCAGCTTGACTGTGCCTTTTCCTATACCGATGGACTCGGTAAGCGCAACCCCCGAAGACTCATGACACATATTCGAGCAGTCTGGGAGATTATTTGTACCGAACCTTCTGGCAAGAAGCTGCCAAAGGAATGCTGCCTCGTTGCTAGTCCTTCCAGATGTATAGAAAATAGCCTCATCCGGTGAGTCTAGTCTAGACAACTCTACTGCTATGGTATCGAATGCATCTTGCCAGGAAACCTCCTCGTAATAATCAGACCCTTCCCTTAGCATCATCGGGTGAGTAAGCCTGCCCTGATCGTTAAGCCATTGATCGGTCTTCAACGATAACTCAGATACCTTCCATTTTGACCAGAATGAAGGCCCAGCTCTCTTCCTTGTTGCCTCGTCCGCTACAGCCTTGGCCCCGTTTTCGCAAAATTCGGCAAAGGTCCTCTTGTCATCGGGATCTGGCCATGCGCAGCCAGGGCAGTCGAATCCGGAGAACTTGTTGACCTTTCCAAGACTAGCAACACTCCTAACTATACCCATCTTTGTGAATCCGTGTTTCGCCGTGGATAGTATGGCAGGCATTCCAGCAGCAGACTTACTCTGAGGGCCTTTCTTTGGGGGGCTGTCCTCCAGTGGAGTTGTGGCAGTTACCGGAGTCCTCATGTTCGTTGGGATGTGTGGTGATTCGTTAACATAATGTCTGATTGCTATCCTCATCGTCTGTGAACCAAGGGCTACACGTAGTGACTGGGGCGTTCGGCTACTCCGGCAGGTGGATAGCAAAGGAGCTTCTTTCCAGGAGGAGGAAGGTAAGGACTCTTACCAACGCTGTGGGCCGAGACGATCCTTTCGGTGGACAGGTAGAGGTGCACCCGATAGACTTCGATAATCATGACGCACTAGTTAACTCTCTCAGAGACGCCCAGGTCCTATACAACACATACTGGGTTAGGTACAAGGATCCGAAGGGCAACTATGCACACGATCTTGCAGTTGCAAACATCAGGAAGCTGTTCAGTGCAGCTGAGGATGCCGGGGTAAAGAGAGTAGTACACTTCTCTGTGGCTCATCCCCACAAGGCTCCTGACTGGACTTACTTCAGGGGAAAAGTAGAGGTGGAGGAAATTCTGAAGTCTTCTTCTCTATCATACGCTATACTTAGGCCAACCGTATTCTTTGGTGGCGATAGAGACGTTCTGATCAACAACATGGCTTGGCTAATAAGAAAGTTCCCTGTTTTCGGAGTATTCGGAACAGGCCGGTATCATATTCAGCCCGTCCACATCAGCGATGTTGCGAGAGTTTCGGCCGACCAAGGAGAGAACAAAGAAAACATCGTTTTAGACGTGGCTGGACCTGAGAAATATGAGTATCGCGACTACGTTAAGCTGATTGCAAAATCAATGGGCGTCAGAAGAATGGTGATCCCAGTTCCCCCAATTAGTGCATGGATGGTTGGGCAGCTTGTTGGTCTTTTTCTAAATGATCGAGTCATTACAAGGGCTGAAATCAAAGGTCTGATGAGGGGGCTAATGTCAACAGACGAGGATCCATTAGGAGTTGTCAGCTTCTCAGATTGGATATCGCAGAACGGGAACACTCTAGGAACAATATATCAGAATGACATGAAGGAGAGGGAATACAGCGACCCAAAGAAATCACTCTCTAATTATCCACTCTCCTGACCCCGCTGTAAATAGTAAGAGAGTCGTTCTTTGCGAAGCATATCAGAGTCATTCCGTGCTCATTTGCTAGGTCAACTGCAAGGGTAGTAGGAGCACCAATAGAGACCATGATAGGGAAACCCGCCCGAATCGACTTCTGGACCAGTTCGAATGACGCCCTCCCTGAAACGAAGGATGCAAGACCACATGCTGGAACCATGCTATCAGAAACGTATGATCCTACTAGCTTGTCCATTGCATTATGCCTCCCGACGTCTTCGTAGATTCTATGCATGACGCCATGCTGATCGAAGGTTGCGCATGCATGCGAGCCCCCAGTCTTCGCGAAAAGCTTCTGTCCCGCCCTCATTGAATCTAGGCATTGGGCAACAGTGTTCATAGACATGCGGAATTCCTCTGATAGTTCTGGTGCATGCATATGCAGGGCATCATCAATTGTCGACCTGCCACATATTCCACATGCTGAGGTAACCGTGCTGGGTCTGCAATGTATGCTGGGGTCGAAGGACGACCCCCTTCCAAGTGAAACACTCACTGACTCGTCATCCGTTTCAACTCCAATAACATGGTCTATGGAGTCTATAATCCCCTCGGAATAAAGGAATCCGAGAACAAGATTCGTATCATCACCCCTAGTCCTCATAGTCACCCCTATGTTGTGTAATCCATGATCATCGTTTGATAGTGAAATTGTCAATGCTTCCTCCGAGGTGACTAAGTCCTCATCACGAGTTCTCGACGAACCGCTAATCCGTGCTACGTTCCTTGCATCGAAGCCAGCCACGTGTGTAGGAGCGGTGTCTGATTGATATGTCTGATGTTTGTCTAGTGGAACCGTTGAAATACAACCATTTCAACAGCAAAACATGGGAATACTAGGCGGAGACGGATTCTCCCTACCGGTTGTGACTGAATCAGAAGTAGTAGACGTAGATCTACAATTCTCAGATTCCGCAAGGAAGGCCCTCAAGGACAGCATGAACGGAGATGAGGACTCGCATGTACTTGTCATTAGCGCACAGTCCGGAGGTTGCTCCGGATTCCTATATGACATGAAGATCATACAAGATCCTGGTGACGAGGGATTCCAGAGGCTAGACATAGGCGGGATAGAAGTTCTTGTCCATAACAAGGACAGCTCTCTTCTTTCTGGTATTACTGTTGATTACAAGGACACACTGATGGGGGGGGGCTTCCAGATTAACAATCCTAACGCTGACAGAGCATGTGGCTGCGGGCAGTCATTCGGCTGAGGTAGACTCTTGTCCGAATACCTTGATTCTGGGCCCGAGCACATTGTCATTGACTCCTCTGTATCAGTAATCGCTGGTTCTGCCGCACTCACTGTTCTGGACAGATCAGTTACATCCAATTTGACTGAGATGGGGGCCCTGGACAAAAAGAGAACATTATTCTGCGATGCCAATGGAAGGGTTGAGGATATCGCAACCGTATGCGTAGTGGAAGATCGAATTCTGATGATATCAAGCTCAGAATATGGAGATGAAACAAGGAAAAAGCTTGTTGATGGAATTGGATGGGATGAAGAGTGTACATTACTGAAGGGAGATGAGGCAATATCACACATCTCAGTACTGTGTTATGATTCAAACGATGTAATTCCCCAATTCGGGTTGGAGAAATATAAGCTCTCTACAGATGAGATGCTGGAACGGGGTGATCTTCTATTCACAAAAACAGAATTCGACGGCTGTGAGTTGGTAGAAATCCTTTCTCCTTCGGCAAAACTAGATTCAGTGTTAACGGTTCTGAATGATTTAGGCTCTAAGCTAGCAGTCGAAGAAAGGTGGGATTTTCTTCGCATCAGCCTAGGGGCTCATAGCATAGATGACGCGAAAGGCAATCTCCCGAATGAGCTTGGATTGGGTGAACTTGTAAGCCTCGACAAGGGATGCTATCCCGGTCAGGAGATCCACGCGAGAATTGACAGTAGAGGTAAGACCATCAAGAATCTGGCCCGCTTAGTGTCCGATTCACCCATCGAAATTGGAACTCACAAGGTAGAAGGAATTGGCAAAATATCTGTTACATCAACTCAGTTCGTATCGGGTGTATCACTTTCATTGGCTATGTGCCCCATTATTGATATCCCTCCAGAGCGTATTACTATGGATGACGGCAATGAGGCAATTATTGAGTCACTCACCTTTCCCTAAAGGCTGCCTCGAAGCTCTCGTCAGCATCCACCCATTCGGCCAGGCTCATCAGTGGGACTAGCCTGAGTGAGCCAAGGTTTCTGTTGAAGAGGTAGACCATAGGATTGAACACATCAACCATTTGACTCTGGAATGTTTTTTTGACTGAATCACCTCTGTTCCTGAAGAATACTATCTCGACCGTGATGCCAATGATTGTTGCTGTGTACAATACTAGTAGGACGCTGATCGCGAATGGGACTGGATCAATCAATAGCTCGCCAGTCCTAATCTTTGAACCATACATCAATTGCCTCGATAGCAAGAATATCAGTCCTACCCCCACCCACGGACCTAGCTTCTCATCCACGTAGGAATCCATCGGAATGATCCTTCTGTTTGTCGGGTCGGCGAAGGTCAGAGCGCTCTCGGTAGCAGCTCTAATTACAGATATCGCAGATACAAGAATGATGTATACCAACGCACTCAGTAGGAGCACGTTGGTCGAACTCATTGGGGAGTATGAAACAATTAGATATGCGAAGAGACCCAGGAATACGGTCGTCGGCATCCTGTGAATGGATGCAAGAACCTTGTCAAGCTGCTTTGCGCCGTCGTCCAAACGGGGAATTCCGATTATCTCCCACCTAGTGTACTTCTGTATTACAGTGGCAACTGCTGAGAGGACCTTCTTGTCTATCAAAATCCACTCGAGAAGCCTTAGTAGGGGCATCATTGGAATCGTGATGAGTGCGGCGAAGATCCCAACTAGCGGCCAAAGAATCAAGCTTGGGAAAAGGAGGAAATGCTGTACTCTGAGCTTGTGCAGGAGGTCTGACTCAATTCTCGCCTGCCTATCTGATGTGAGGTGTGCCTTCCTTGCTTCAGCATCTAACTCTGATCTGTACCTAATTAGAGGCATGCCCGAGTCCAGAACCCTTCTTACCTTCTCCCTGTAATGCTCATGTTCAGGCTCTATACCTACCCACCATCGCCATGCGAATGACACCGGGAGGGCAAAGAATACTGGTGAAGCCAGTATCAGAACGGACGTTGCTAACGCCTCGAAGTCGTCTACCACGACCCCGGGTTGCTATTACTACCAATAATGAAGCGGTTTCGTTAATGGGTAATCACACGTTCATTGGGCGTTTGCAAAGTTTTCAGATACTGCGCCCCAGTCAACGACGTTCCACCATGCATCGATGTAGTCACCCCTTCCAGGTCCGTATTTCTTGTAGTATGCGTGCTCCCATACGTCCAATCCTAGTATGGGGATGCCCTTACCTTCCATTAGTGGGTTGTCTTGGTTGGGCGATGAGCATATGCATAGCGATTCACCAGCCACGCATAGCCATGCCCAGCCACTTCCGAACCTCGTCATAGCAGCATTGGAGAACTCTTCCTTCATTGAATTGAACGAGCCGAACTCGTCTTCGATCGCATTTGCAAGGTCTCCCGCAGGCTCACCTCCTCCGTTAGGCCCCATGGTGGTCCAGAACATTGAGTGGTTCCAGTAGCCGCCACCATTGTTCCTGACTGCACCGTTGTCCATGTGATCAGTAATCAGCTCTTCTATGGTCTTACCCTCCATATCGGTTCCCTCGATCGCTGCATTCAGTTTCGCAGTGTAGCCAGCGTGGTGCTTGGAGTGGTGAATCTCCATGGTCAGTGCGTCTATGTGTGGTTCAAGCGCGTCATACGCGTATTCTAGTTCTGGCAATTCAAAACCCATGTTTCTCACCTTCCAATAGGGGGTGGACGATTTCAATACTACTGATACGAGGTTCTCAAAATATTGATGCACGTTAATCCCGGGGTAGCACCATGGGACGCATAGCCGTGACCGACGGCATGTCACAAGAAGCGGTCAAAATTCTCGAGAATGCCGGCCACGAAGTAGTACTACGGCACCACGATGCTAGAGAGATTTCATCCGGATCACTCAGTGAATTCGATGCCGTTGTTGTTAGGAGTGCCACCAAGCTTCCTTCTGATCAGATTGCTGCTTCAGTAACTGATGAAGGCGGAATTCGATTCATAGGCAGGGCCGGAGTGGGAGTGGACAACATAGACGTGGATGCTGCGTCCAAATTAGGGATAGTCGTATGCAACACACCAGGTGCATCTACTAGGAGCGTAGTTGAACTCACATTGGGCCACCTCCTCGCTTCAGCTAGGCACATTGTAACTGCTGATCGGACTCTCCGCCAAGGCCTCTGGTCTAAGAAGGAGCTCAGGGGAACCGAATTAGGAGGCAAAAGACTCGGACTCTTAGGACTAGGCAGGATTGCTAGGGGTGTAGCAGAAGTAGCATCATCATTCGGGATGGATATCCATGCTTACGACCCATACCAATCTGACCCACCCGATGGAGTTACCATGCATGACACCGTCGAAGGCCTTTTCAGAAAATGCTCCCACATATCAGTACACTGCAACCTTACCGATGAGACTAGGGGCCTCGTAAATTCGGATATGATTTCTCTTATGCCCGGGATCGGTGCCGACGGAACCGATTGCGGCAACCATATCGTTAGCTGTGCCAGGGGCGGAATAGTAGATGAGCAGGCGGCTTCAGATGCATTGAGCTCCGGAATGCTCAGGTCTCTCGCACTGGACGTGTTCGAAACAGAGCCACTTGTTGAAAGCACGCTACTCTCACACGATGGCTTCCATGGTAGCCCTCACATCGCCGCGTCCACAATAGAGGCTCAATCCAGAATAGGTACGGAGATGGCGTCTCTTTTGATTGAGTTCTTCGAATCAGGCCGACCCAGCACATCAATCAATAAACATTCAGTTCCGTAACAAACTTGATTTCACCAATTACAATGTAAAGCCATGGTTGTCGGTGGACCATGCGTGGTAAGGGGGTGCAGATCATCCAGCCTTTACGGTTCAGATAAGTGCTACAAACACAAAGATATCCACGAACCTCACCTATACTCAGTGGGCCTATCATCATCTGACAATCCAGAGACTAATGAAATCAGTCCGGATTCAGATCAAAGGTCAGGATCAGAGATATCATACAACATCGATGGCGATGATTTTACTGTCCCATCAAAGAATATTGGTGATATGTTCGAGTCACTAACACGAGCTAAGAAATTCTGGACCGTGGATCTAGGTTTAGACGATGATGAGTTCGTTCAGTACGCTATCGTCGACGGAGAGTTCGAACACTGGGACGACAGAGAAATGCTAGAGTCCAAGGAAATGGAACAGGACCATGCAATCAGAATTCTTCGTCATAAACTAACTGGGCAAGAACGTACATCTGGGCTATGGTGGGGTGAAAATGATACTTCCGTTAATAATGTTGAAGTCAACAATGATGATGAACAGAACAGTTCGTTATTCTCATTACTTGGTGTATTCGTCATTATTATCATCATTGTAGTGATCGCATCTGGTGATTCCGACATTATTGCTTCTATGGTGGGAGAAGGTTGTGTTGAGTTAATTTGTGGTGGCGCAATAGCACTTGGCGGCGGTGCCGCAGCATTGGGCAGGTCGGAAGAAGGAAGGTTCGAGTAAGAACTCTCAGTCGACTATGTTATGCATTGATCTTAGAGTATAGCCGAATAAATGCAGCTCCTGAGGTATATCAATTCCAGATATTGGGGACTTGAGGGATATTCCTGCGTCCTTCTTCTTCTTCCAGACCATAGAATTGAATGCAACCATGTTGTCAGTGAGTAATATCATAGATTCGAACTGGTGGTCTGACCAGCATGATCGCGGGATCCTGGGGAAGGACCTGACGTCAACAGAGCTGCTGCCGTACAATGTAGTGCTAAGATAGTGGGTGAAGAACGGGCAGATAGGGGTGAATGAGCTCATTAGATCCTTGACTATCCTATGCAGGGTCCACGATGCAGAGGAGTTCCCATCATACAGCCTCGTCTTCGACATCTCCAGCCAGTGGCTGGGGAATACTCCTGTACCAAATGACTTGATCGCCTGTGCAGCCGAGTATATGTCAATTTCATGCCACGACTTCTCTACTCTAGATAGTGTTCGTTCGAATTCAGAGAGGATCCACACGTCATCAATATCCAGTTGTGGAGGTGTATCCAGATCATCTGGGGGGTCGAACTGGCTTGCAAACCTTGCTATGTTGAACAACTTGGTTAGTACTCCGTAGTACTTCGTCTCTATCTCCTCTGGGTTGATGTGGAAATCGTCACCCACCTGCCCATCGCAGGCCTTCCAGAGCCTGAAGCACTCGCTGCCGATCTTGTTTGCCTTCAGAACCACATGATTCCCGTCGGCCCCGCGAATCTTCCATGAGCCGGTCCGACCTCCGGCCCCACACTCTAGAACGCTGTCAGCGTCAATTCCGTTACCAAGAGATTTGGACATCTTCCTGCCCCACGGGTCCATACCCAAACCATCGACCCAAATGTTCTGGAAACCTGGCTTGTCAAGAAGTAGTGCGCTCTTTAGTAGAGTATAGTATAGCCATGTCCTGACTATCTCCTTCCCTTGGGGTCTGATGGATGTTGGAAACGCCTTGTCGAACAATTCGGGCTCGTTGAGGTACCCAGATACGTAGAGGTTAGAGTTGGATGAGTCCATCCAGGTGTCGAATACCTTCTCCTCCCCAACAAGCGTTCCTAGATCGGATGCCATTGAATGGTAATCACCCAAAACTGACTTCGAGCGCCTGTCGATAACCTCAGATCCATCGGGAGGGATCTCCCTCCAAGGCTGAACATACACACCCTTAGGCGGTACGACGATCATAGAACCGTCCTCTGAGTACCATATTGGGACCTCGGTGTGGTACCACCTTCTCCTGCTAATGGGCCAGTCAATAGATATCCCGTCCATCCAGTCGTGCAGGTACTGCCTATTCCTCTCAGGTATGAAACGACTCATATCTGAGAGCTCTGCAAGTCTTTCTAGAACGTGGGTCTGTCTCACGTACCACTCCTTGAGGAGGATTATCTCAATGGGGTTGCCACCCCTCTCGCTGACAGGGACCTCCTGTTCCTTCAACTCCACCCCCTTCATCCTGCCATCTTCCTGAAGCATTTTGGTTGCCTCTATCCGGGCCTCCTCTACTGGTAAACCAGACAATGGACCGGATAGCGGGGTCATCTTCCCGTCAAGATCGATAGCCACGAATGGGCTGAGACCCAGCTCACGGAATACCGCCACATCGTTCTGGTCCCCATACGAACAAATCATCAGCACTCCACTTCCGAAGTCCATCTTCACAGACGGATGAGCCACTATCTCGACGCTGGCATCCCTTTCTATTACCGGCATAGGCAACCGAATCTTCTTGCCCACTATGTGGGAGTACCTATCGTCATCTGGATGTACAACAACAACACCACAAGCACATATCATCTCAGGCCTAGTGGTCGAAATTACTACCTCTTCATTGTCTTCAGTATTCCAAATTACGTGGCAGAGGTTAGTCTCCCTGTTTATCCTCTGAACTTCTGCGTCCGCGATCGTGGTTCCCTCAACTGGATCGTATATGTTTGGACGCAGATCCTCTACTATGTCGCCTCTCTTGAAGAGGTCCACAAATATCGATTGTGATACAGCGCGATAATCGGGTGCGTCAGTCAGGTACTCGTTTTGGTAGTCACACGACAGGCCAACCCTCTTTGCCGTCTCCCGCATCGCCTGTGTATAGCTCTCAATAGTCTCGGAGCAAAGTTCCAGGAACTCACCCCTGTCGTAACTTCTCATCTTACGACCAGTCTTCTTCTCGACTGTAAATTCGATGTTGATACCGTTACGATCGACCCCCCATGGGAATCTAACTTCCTTGCCGAGGAGCCTCTGGCTACGAGCGATTACGTCTATCATGCTGTACTGTGCGACTGCGCCTATGTGCCATGTTCCGCTAGGATATGGAGGAGGTGTATCAATAATGAATATCTCACGACCGCTATCAGGGTCGAATGCGTACCTTTCTTCGTATGATCCGTCTGCAAAATGATCACGCTGGATTGCCTTTTCTAGATCTACGCTCCAACGCTTATCCTTGATCTTTGGTTCACCCATAGTAAGCCTCCGTGTAAATGGCAATGATATGCATTATTGACCATTCCCATGGTCTATGAAAATTGACTTCAGTGCGCGGGGATTGCCGAGGGGTTGAAGGTATGCTGTTTCACGTGGTAGAGGGAGAGTCATGGCGAACGACGTTCCAGCCGAATCTGACCATGACTCCAATGGGTCGATTTTAGACAAAGCAAGGGAGGGCCTCAGCAACGTTGACTCTGAAATGATCCAAGGCTCAATTTCTAGGATACCAAACAGGATTAGGAGGAAGTTTAGGGAGTCTGAGAGCGCCTCCTTACTAACGATGTTCCCAGTCTTAGCCGTAACTATTTCATTGCTATTTACCCTATTCATACTCCCTCACTCGGGAATCTTGGATTGTAGGGACGGCTTCGACAATGAGGATCTCTGCAACGAAGAGCCAGCTCTCAACGTTAACGGCGATCTGGAGGTTTATCTCCCCACAGATGATGATCCCTACAGCGTGAAGAACCTCATTGCAGAGGTCGAAGAAGATTGGACTACAAACGTCATGGTGATCTACGTCGAGTCATACAACTACAACGTCACCCAAGTAAACATACTTGATGAGATAGATAAAGTCGAGAGGGGCATTAATCCGGTAATGAACGACGGTGGTGAATTCGATGATGTGATCTACGTCCTATCCATTTCTACGGTGATAAAGGAGGTCAACTCCAGCGGGGGTCGCGTGGTAAAGGCATTCTTCTCCGGACTTGCTGAGGCTACAGGGAATCAGCAGCTTTCCGATGAGATCAACGAGACCATTGACTCACAACAAGATCTGATAGGAAACTATGCTATTCCGGACGAGCAGCAGCGGGTAGATCAAATTCTCCAGGAGATGCCTCAAAACGCACTAGACAAGTTAGTTCGAGACGTTGGTACTGCTACTGAGGAGAAGGCATTCAGATGGAATAGGGCTGTCATCATCATTGGTATTGCGGATGATACTGGGGAGAAGACCGTTGGCGATATCGTTACCGAGACACAGGGCAAGATTGACCTGATTGCTGAAGAAAACAACTGGGGGGTTCCCGATGCTCAAGGAAAGTGTGATGGGGATGAGAACGAAGGCAATGTACTATGTCTAAGAATGACGCTTACTGGGCCAGCACCACTAACAAACGCAGTAACTGAAGAGTCCTTCAAGCTCTTCTGGCAGGTATTCCCCGTAGGTGTCGCTGCTGTCGCATTCGGCCTATTCCTTTTCCATTGTGACCTTTTGCAGACAGGTAGAATCCGATTTGTTCAGGGAGTTAAGGTTGTCATAATCTCAGGCCTCCCGACATTGTGTGCCGTATGGGTAACATTGGGGATGATTGGCCTGCTAAACTACGAAGTTACCATGACTGTGATCTTAGTTGGCCCTATTGTCCTGGCACTCGGGGTATCATATGGTTTGCATATTACTAACAGATACGCGGAGTCTAAGGGTACCCCTCACGAAAAGATGGCAGTCGCCCTAAACTCAACTGGTAGAGCTGTCTTTCTTTCTGCAATGACTACAATTATCGGTTTCATTTCACTCACGTTTGCCCCTATGAAACCGATACAAACAGTTGGTTGGGCATTGGCCGGAGGCATAGTCGTAGTCTATATTATGACCATGGTAATGGTACCAAACCTCACAATCCTCCTCGATCTTAAGAAACCCTCTCACCCTCCTCCTAAGGTGTTCGTTGCAGCCGTTAATATGCCCGTCAAATGGTCTCGAATCACTCTTGCAATATTCCTAACACTCATGCTGGTATCTGCAGGATACAATAGGCAAAACGTAGAGGAGAATATCGATCTTCTTAAGATGGCACCAAACGAGGTTGAAGCCGTCCAGAAGATGGACGTATACTCTCAGGAATTCGAAGCCGGTCAGCCCGGATTTCTTCTAGTTGAAGCTGATATTCGTGCTGAACCAGAGATTGGGATTGGCTCAATCACCGCAGATCACCCATACGCCAACCTTGAGGGTATAGAGAACCTCGAGACAAGATGTAATGATGTAGAAAACGCAACAGCCGTATCCATAGTATTCCTCATGAAGGCAATAGCTGTGGGGGTGAACGTCTCAGGTTCTCCCATAAATGACATCATTGACGATACACCTCTTCCTGAACCAATTAAGGAAGTCGCTGAGCTAATATTTGACCGTGAGCAGTCCGGCAATGTATCGTTCTGGACAATTCTAGATACCCTTGACGCTCAAGAGGACGATGGCGGCAGACAAGTGCAGAATTTCCTACTCTACGTTTTCTATAACAGCATGACAGAGGAAATGAGGGAGTTGTTTATTTCTCCAGATTACCAGAGGACCCTGATCTACATTGATATGCCATTCATGGATGTCAAAGGAACAGAGAAAACCGCTATCCAGATCAATAACTGGGCGAAGGCAGCGGGTGATTCAGCGAATCCTATTGACGTACTGGGAGATCGATTGATTGGGGTGGCTTCGGTTACTATTGAAGTCAACAACCTAATTGTAGATTCCCAATGGACATCTCTGGCATTCGCTCTAGGATTCACAATCTTGACCCTGGCTCTCGTTTTCAGGGACATCAGATATGCCCTACTAACTACTGTACCTGTCGGGTTCACGGTGGCAATGCAATGGCTAGTTATGGACTCCGGGGGAGTCTCCTTATCACTCGTAACAGTGATGATAGGGTCAATATTAGTTGGTGTAGGGATAGACTTCTCAATACATATAGCCAATCGAGTTAAGGAACTCGGTGGTTCGATAGAAGCCATCAGAACATCATGCGCCAGCACAGGGATGAGCCTTTTCGAAGCAACTACTGTTACTGCAGCAGGCTTAACATGTGCTTATGGTATTCCAATAGAAGCAATCACACCATTCGTCACTGTAATTATCATACTGCTGATCATTGCAGCGTTATCAGCACTCCTCCTTCTTCCAGCGATATACTCGTTCATGGTTACATCTAATCTTGGATTGACTGGAGGTATGAGTGCAATGGTCAAGACAGCCGGGCTAAATATCCGTACTTCGACTGACGAGAGAGCCACTATTGACGCATCACTAGCCTATGGGCAGTCCAAAGACGCATGGTAACTACCTGACGTTATGTTGATTGGCCGGTACTATTGCCCAGAGCCATGACTAATTATTGGCTGATGAAAAGTGAGCCCCACGTATACCCATGGGATCAATTGGTTGCTGATGGAAATACCCACTGGGACGGAGTTAGGAATTACCAAGCTAGGAACATCATGAGGGATAAAATGAAGATCGGCGATATGGTTCTGTTCTACCACTCTAATTGCAAACCGCCACACGTTGCTGGAGTGGCTAGAGTATGCAAGGAGGCATATCCAGATTTCACTGCACAGGACTCCAATTCAAAGTATTTTGACTCAAAGGCAACACCAGACAACCCGAGATGGATGATGGTAGATATTGAGGCAGTTTCTGGTCTTGAATGCATAGGCCTTCCAGAACTACGTGCTAATGGGGATTTGGATGGAATGCCGCTGTTGAAGAAGGGTCAGCGGCTCTCCGTCCAGCCTGTATCGGAAGTGCACTTCCGGAT
Source organism: uncultured Candidatus Poseidoniales archaeon (assembly GCA_964414525.1). Taxonomy (GTDB): domain Archaea; phylum Thermoplasmatota; class Poseidoniia; order Poseidoniales; family Thalassarchaeaceae; genus UBA36. The sequence goes on from CAYPWN010000005.1 coordinate 37,916, forward strand.
TGTTTGTTTAATGGGCGGCTTAGATTACACTACAATATAGGCGATGAAATTGACATATTCAATAGTAGCAAGATGCCCTAACACCGGCGATCTAGGAGTAGCAGTACAATCCCATTGGTTTTCTGCTGGAGTCGTTTGCTGGGCGAAGGCCGGTGTTGGAGCGGTTGCCACGCAAGCAATGGCCCTCATAGATCATGGTCCACTTGGAATAAATGAGATGGGTAAGGGGAGTAGTGCTGTTGATGCGCTAGAATTACGGCTATCAATGGACGAAAATCCTGAAATTAGACAGGTTGCGATGATTGATTCTAGCGGAACAGTAGCAGTGCACACAGGATCTGAAACAATACCCGAGTCAGGTCACATTGTGGGGGAAAACTTCGCATGTCAAGCTAACATGATGTGGAATTCTACTGTTTGGCAGTCGATGCATGATGAATTCACAAATTTTCATGGGGATTTGGCTGATAGGATGCTTGCAGCCCTATACGCCGCAGAGTTAGATGGCGGCGACATAAGGGGCATGCAATCAGCCAGGATTTTGGTTGTGTCTGCAGAACCAAATGCCAAACCATGGTTGGAAACAATCGTAGATATTAGAGTCGATGATCACCCAGAACCACTTACTGAAATTACCAGGCTTCTCGAATTGCACCGTGCATATACGAGTCTTGGAGAAGAAACTTTTGATGAATCTAGCAATAATATGGAAATACCCGAAATTGCATTTTGGCGTTCCATCGAATTGGCAAACATGGGTCGCCATGAAGAAGCAAGAGCTCTGTCATCTATTGCAATTTTAGATCATAAGGGTTGGAAGGAGCTACTTATTCGGTGCTCGAATTCGGGCCTTGCTGGCATCAACGATGAAACAGTCCGAATTCTGATAGATTACCATCCAGATGATGACTAGTGGGCACGTCCTCGGTGGACGCTCGTCACCAATGGGACATGGGCACCAATCTCCTCCATCCCGCATTCCCAAGGCATCCAGCATCCCCGGTCGGGTTGCTCGCTTCCGCGCCTGACCTGGTTCCCGGGCGTGAGACGCTCATCAATTCCCTCCGGAATTTAATCCCGCCAACCTGGATCTCTTGGGGGCGAG
>CAYPWN010000006.1:0-36108 GCA_964414525.1 uncultured Candidatus Poseidoniales archaeon
TAGGTACTGGTGCTGATTGAGTAATCTCTAAATTTGGTTCTAAATTATATCCTAAAAAATACACTTCTTTTTTTCCTGTATAGCTTGTTAATCCAGTTGATGTATTTAAAGTTGTATCTGTAAGAATAACATCATTTGTATTAACTTTCATATTATATGTTGAAGATAGTTCTACAACAGCTTTAGCAATTTTCCTAGGATAACCAGTAAGTTGTCCATTTTGTATTGTTGAATCTATTGGTAAAGTATGAAGAGTAATTGTATAATCTAATCCTATATCAGCAGATGATGTAGCTGTTGTGCTTGATACTACTCCATTTGAATCTACAGTTCCTGATCCATAATAATATATATTGCCACCCTCAGTTGAACCTGAAGTTAGATAAACTTTTTTACCTCTCATATCAGGATTACTATTTAATCCTGAGAATACTTTAGATGTAACAAATTGTAATGCTGTGTTATCTGATTGTGATGTTGCCGCATTTATAACGATTGTATATTCTCCACTATTACCAGTAGCAGTTGCACTTTGAATTGTATAAGTTGTTCCTGCTCCTCCAAATTGGAATGTTTCTCCTTGACTTGGAGCATTTGTAAAACCATCTACAATAAATGTAGTAGTACTACTAAATGCTCCGTTTACTAAGGGAGTTCCGTGTGGTTGATAACTTCCTGAAATAGTTTTAGTAACAGTCATATCTGTTGGCAGATCAAAAGCTGTAGATGCAAATTGTTCAAGATAATAAACATCTGAGCCATTAATGTTTCGTTTTACTGCAATATAGATATTGCTAGTTGTACAAGCAACAGATTGAATAGTTCCATCTGTGGACCATAACATCCATCCTGCAATTTTTTCTGCTCGTTGTGATGTAAATATCCCCATTGTACCATCTGTATTAACGAGAAAATAAAATTGTTCTGTTCGATTAGGGAGAGATGTAATCTTCGCTGAATCTTGTGGGTTTGATATTAAATGATTAGATAATAAACTAATAGAGTTAGAAGTAAATTCTTCTGTTCCTGCATTAAAGTAAAATTCTCTTATAGTTTTTCCATTATTCTGTACATAAATAGTAGCACCATCAAACAATCTAGGCATAGCTTTTAACTGGCAACCTAAACTTGTTTGTCTTACAATTTGTATATCAGTAGGTGTAATTGGTTTTGATACTTGTGGTTTTAAATAAAATTCAGAAGTACTTGTTAATATCTGTAATAATTTTCCTGATACTAAATGTCTAATCTCATTAATTTGGTCTGATGCTATTTGTATTTGTACTGAATCAGAATCTTGTGCTTCTCCAACATCAAAGTTATAGAAGTCTGCTACTTTACTTCCTTGTATTCCATCAGGTAAACCAGTAACACCACCAAAAAATAATCTTTGTTCGTGAAATGTTGCAGTTTTTGGATAACCATTAACTGCTGAGAATACTTGTTCATCCCAATTTCTTGTAGGAGGGTGTCCTGAAATAATAACTCTTACTCCACCACCATCTACAGATTCAGTAGCTGTATCACTTGAACCAGCAGTATATTGCCAATGATCGTCATCAACTACTGTTATAGTAAATGTTCCATTTAAGTTTCCTGATGATATTCCATTTCCATCTGCATCAAAAATATCTTCTGCTCCTGAAAGAGTTACAGATGCTCCTGTTGAAAATCCGTGTCCTACTTGAGTTACTGTTATTAAACCTGATCCTTGTTTACTTGCAAGAGGATCATCATCTAATTCTATTTCCACATCATCATTTAATGTAGCTGTTACTACAGTTGATGAAGTATATCCTGTAATTGTTAATTCTGCTCCGTGGTATCTTATAACCATACCTACATAAGCACTTGTCCAATATGCACTTGATGTTGTACAAGTTACTCCTGTTGTTCCTTTTGTTGTACTATCAATATCTAATGTAATACTATCATCTGCAAATTTAAAATAAGGTTGATATGTTTTTTCTCCATTAACACTCATTTCAAAACCAAATGCTACTCTAGTAAATGAAGTTGATCCTATTCTTGTAATAATTTGAGGTACAATATTTTCGTGAACAATAATCATTGTATCTCCTTGTTGTGTAAAATTTAATTCATACAAGTCATCGGAAATCCAAGGACAAGAAGTAAATGTTGCTACTAATACTCCTGCTGTTGAATAGATTTTTAATATAGTACTTTGAAAAGCAAAGATATATTCTTGAGTTGAGTTAAATATAAAACTTTCTAATCTAGTTACTCCACCTAAGTCTGCTCTAAATAAAGTTCCACCTCTTCTCTCTACTCCACCTTGGTTTAAAGGAATAACATTTCTTGCTTTCTTTAAACCTTGTGCATATGCCGCAACATCGACACGAGATATAATTGTGGGATCGAGTTCTCCTCGTAAGAAACTAGATTGATGTACTCTTTGTCTTGCCATAGTTCATTTCCTATGGCGATTTAGCATCTATGCGATTTAATGCTGTTACATTTCTAACATTTCTAAATCTATCAACATCAAGTCTTCTAGTTGTTTGTGCTTGGGAATCTGTAGCTTTTGCTATCGCCATCTGTGCTACTGCTCTTTTGTGATACAGTTCAGATAATTGATCGTTTCTTGCTATTGCTCCAGCAAACAAAGACGCTAGTTCGAAAACTAGCGTCTGTTTAAAGTAGGGAGGAAAATCGCTTTCGGATGGTTGAAAGGTATAATCCGCTATTACTGTATCAGTTGAAGATGTATTTGTAAATATGTTTTGTCCATATCTATCATATTTAATTACATCATCTGCTACTGTTACAGTATGAACAATAAATGCATCTGTTGGTAATGCATAAGATGATTCATATCTTGCGTTAGGATTGGTTGTGTTTTTACTTAATTGTGCTTGTTTTGATGCAAATCTCCATCTGCATCTTGTTAATAAATTCTCTAATGTTGATTCGTATAATTGACTTGCAACCTTTGATTCGGTTGTGCTTTCAGTAAAACTTGCGATTGTATTCGCACCTACTAATACTAATGCTTTACTACATATATCAAATTTACTGTCTGCCATTTTTTCTTCTTATCTTAAATGAGGGGCAAACGCAAGTCCGCCCCTCAATCTTATAGTTATTACTATGTGCCTAATACAGTTGTTAATGCCGAACCAGTATTGGTTTGAACCACTAACATATCTACTGTTCTAGTACCACCAGTCGCACCTACAGCGATTATAACATCGCTAACTTTAAGTTCGTTGGTTGCACCAAGAAAATAGTCTGCATCATCTATAGTACCGATTGCGTCAGTTGAAGAATAGTACCAAAGTCCTACAGCTCCACCTGCAACCTTTTTCAAGTCTGCCGCTACAAATGCCATATTATTTATCTCCTATTCTGTTATTTGAACCTTAATCGCACCGTTATTGTCAATCATTACTGCACCCATTGACATATAAGATGTGATTAGATTACTGACTTTTTCTGGAATGTAATTGATCTCAGTTCTAATGTCAGCACCACTAGCAACACCAACCGCAGATTTGTGAAATGCGTGGCATTCTCTAGTTGTACTAGATATAGAAAGACCTGAATGTACAAACCAAGTGAAAGATAACCATCTTTTAGCAGTCATACCGCCAGCATAAGGAAGTCCAGCTTCTCCGATGTATTCTGCACGAGAGAACTGATCTACTTGTAATAAATCAGCCCATCCAGCAGGAGATACAACAAAGTATCTTCCGCCATCGTCAGGAACATCGCTACCACCGAATGCTTCGTAAACCGTCAATGCTTTAGCAAGTGTTAAACCTGCTGAACCGTGAGCCACATTGTTCGAGTTTGAACCAGCATCTAAAACAGTAGTAATTAATGAATCTGTTTTTCTTCCAAGAGCCGCCGCCGCCGACTGAGATAGTATTTGTCTTTCGTCAATGTTAGTTTTTAGTTCGTCTAATCTATCGACATAATCTGCCGCATAGTAGTCTGCTAAAGTAACATCAACTGTACTATGCGAAATATCCATAGTAGGAACTTGTGCGTGTCTTGATTTAGACACAGCAGTACCTGTACCCACTTTTTGGAATCTCGCTTGGCTACCAGTAACATTATTTATCTGCCTAACAGTATTTCTAAGTTTCGAACCCATACGCTGATAAGCCATATGAACTTCTGACTCAAACTGTTTAATAAACGCAGTAGAAATAGATGTACTCATAACTTTTTCTCCTTGTCAGTTTGTTGTTAATAAAAAACTGTTATCTTTCTTGATTAATTTTGGTTGTCCAAATTGGACCAATCTCTTTCAATAAAGGCAGTGTACCTTTTTTGAATACATTATGTATTCGTTTATAGAAGTATAACATTTTTACATCTTTTACAAGTGTTGCGTGAGAAAAATTAAATCCTTGCCACTTTAACCATCTGATACTTACTGTATGTTCTTCAATGATCCAATTACATAGATAATCAAAGTGTTCTTCCATATATCCTAACCATCTTTTATTCCCCCTAAGGAAATATCTATAGTATTTATCTAATAAATCTGATGCTAGAAACCAAATATATCCTACTCTTGGATTAGTTTTAGTAGGTATAACACCAAATATAGCTACTACTTCTTTTGTATGTTCTGTTAAAATTGTAAATGTATGGATATTTGGTCTGTTATAACGAAATGGCAGTAATAAGGCGTGTAATGGATCAAGCCCTAATACTGCTATCTCGTACCTGTCTAAAGACTTAAGTCTTGGAGCTAAATCAAAACAATGGTCTGGTATAGTCTTTTCAACATATAGCATTAGCCACGATATAAACGACTGAATGCTTCATCCACTCGTCTGACAAAATTAGGATCACGATCTTTTGAATCATAATACCTTTTGTCTTTCATCATAGTTCTAACATCTGCTAATGTTAAAGGTCTTTCAGGTTGCGTAACTTGGTTAGCACGAGAAACATTTTGTTTTGTTGCATCAATTACTTTTTCTAATGCTTCAATACCCTCGGCTGTTTGCCCTAATGTTCCTGCAATACTTTCGAATTGTTCTTGATTAAAAAATGTTGATGCCCAACTATTAACTGCATCTATTCTTGCTTCAGCATTTTCTCCTAGTTTTTGTTTTTGTTCATCGACATTAACTTGAGAACCTAAATACATATCAACATATTTATTAATTCCCTCTTGGAACATTTCTTGATTACCTGATTGTTTCCAACAATAATCTTTCCACCATTCTGTCATAGGATTTGCATTCACTATATCTTCTGTAACTCCATCAGGAAGTTTTGGTAATTCATATTTTTCTTTTGTTTCAGGTCGATTCTTTTGTGCTTCAACTTGAAGTTCATCAGCAACAATTTTTTTCATTTCTTCTTTTTTGCCACCAACATATTTTTCAAGATTAAGATATGATTTACCTAATTCATCTAAGATAGGTTCGCTAGTCTCTTTATTCCAAAACTTTTCAGGAATATACTCAGGTCTTTCTCTTTTAACTTGTTCTTGTTGAACAGGTTGAGTTTCCTGAGGTTGTGTTTCTTGTGGTTGTTCCTTAGGTTGTTCTTGTGGTTGAACCTGAGGTTGTTCTTGTGTTTGTGTTTCTGCTTCAGCCATTTTATTTTATTTGCTCCTTTATTATTTTTTGACTTGCACCTTTATTTATCCGTCTTTGAATAAGACCAACTAAATATCTTTGCCCCTCTAAATGTCTTAATGTTTCATTTGATACTTCTCCTCCAGCAACAGACTCAAGAGTTATTGCTCTAAGAGATTTTAATACTTCTTTACCAGATGCGGTATTAAAGGTTTCAACAAATACCATATTTAGTCTTTCTTCTTCAGCAGGACTGCGTGTATAATTATCTAAACCAATTAAAGGTTTATTTTGTTCTGCTTTCATTCTATATCCTTATCACTTTTTTGATTACACTTCTAGGGTAAATATTTCTATCCCCAAATCCTACTTCTCCATCACTATTTTGATAACTAGCAAATGAGTATAGATACTTTTTACCTTTCTTAAATATATATGCTTCAGTATGAATTAATGCACATTTCATATGATCGAAATCATTATAATCAGTTAATGTAGAATCCCCAACAATATCTTCCCATATTATAAGATATTTATAATATCGTTTATCTCCTATAATTATAGGTTTACTCGGTTTCCTTATACTCATCTTTTAGTATCGCTTTTAAAAACCATATAGCTTTTCTAATATCAGTTGAGCCACCTTTTAACCTATGTCTAGTGATATACTTAATTGCAGTAGCATCTGCATATGGTAAATGTTTTACATATTCATATGTTTGTAATGTTCTACCACAAGAGCATTTACCTGCTTGGTAATACTTTGGGTTAATTTTATCATCTTCGATCATACAATCTTTCCTATCCAATCTCCTTTCTTATCTAATACAAGAGGAAGTAATCTTGGTATTCCTCCTAATATTATTCCACATCCTACTATAAAGCGTGTTCTAAAATTTTTTGCATATGACATAGCTAAAGATTTTTGATTTATTAAACATCCAACATTCATACCAAAAAATAAGTTATCAGGATTAGCCCACCAGCTAATCACAAATTTTGTATGGTAGTGTCCTTGTACTGCTGACATTCCCATTGTTTGAGAAACTTTTAAAATATCTGCTGATCTTCCGTGAGTAAAGAAACATCTTTGTCCATTAGACATTGTTAATGTTAGATCATCTATCCACTTCCATTTCTTAGTTCCTAAAAATTCTCCATAGTCTTTTAAAAATTCTCTACTCATTCCATACTTTAATGCTCTTCTATAAACTAAGCTAGAATGATTTGAATCTACTTCAATCATTTTTGGAAATATAGATTCTAATTCTTTAATATATTTTCTTGATGCTTTTAATTCGTGTCCTGCTGAATATAAATCAGGATCGTGCATATGCATATTGATTGCGTGAAAATCTAATAGATCGCCAATATTAACTATATAGTCAGGTTTAAATTCTTTTTTAATTGCTTTAAGGAAAGCGAAACTGTCTTTGTGATGATAAGGTATATGTAAATCAGATATTACTAATATGGATTTATACATAAATCATATTGTTTTTACTGCGTGGGTTCTGTTGGTGGTGCAGGTGGTGTTGCTCCATTAGCTTGACCTCCCATAGCACCTTGGGCTTGGTTCATCATTTGTTGCATTTGACCTGCCGCTATTGCCATTTCCTCTTGTGATCTAATTAATTCTTCAGGTATTCCTAATTTCTTAGCAACATATTTAGCTACTTCATCTTGTTTAACTAATATGTTTAATAATTGTGGTCCTACTCTTGCTTGAACCATTCCTAAAAATCTATCTACTGTTGCTACATCTTGTTGATGTTGTGCTTGTGCTAATGGAGAAGAAGATTTAATTTTAATTTCTCTACCATTAACTACTGGGATTTTAATTCTTCCTTGTTTTTTTAATATATAAATTATTCTTTGTAGTACTGGATTAACTAATTCAGCTTGTAATCTTCCGAATGCAGAACCAATTTGTCTTGAAAGGTCAGCCATTCTTTCTGCTACTTCTGTTGCAGACATAGGAGTTTTTTCATTCGGTACTCCTAACATTTCATTGTATAATGCTTTTTTAATATTAGTTCTCATATCTCTTAAAACTAAATCGCTTACATTAAAATTTCCTGCTGGTGCGATTGGTTGAAGTCCTGATGATCCAGCCGCTTTCGGAATGATTGTTCCTGGGATTAAAGAAATATTATCGACATTAATAACTCCATCATCTTCTACTTGATACATTCCTGAGATGGACATTTGTGCATTTTCTAAAATTAATTCTATAACTAAGTTAGAAGTTTTAATTGCAGGTAACGCTAATTGTAATGGTCCTCTTCCATAAACTTCTCCTGCAACTTTAGACCATCTATAAACTATGTATGGATTTGATCCTAAACCTTTAAATGTTTGATCGAATATTTTGTGTTCATACATTGGAGCAATTACGCAGAAATGATGTTCATCTTCTTTTGTATTGGAATAATTTTTATAAACCATTTCCACTACTTCGCATTCGTGGTCTGGGTTTTTTTCCATATCCATTATCATTCTTTCTGATAAATTTCCGTCAGGATATGCAATTAATATTTCTTTAAATCTGATTGTTCTTTTTCTGTAGATATGATCTATCCTATCATCGTGTCCTGAATCTAAAACTACTTGTGGTAATGGTATTGCTTTGAATCTAATTGGTTGTACTGCATCTCCCTCTTCAACTAATAAACATCCAGTACCTAAAGCTATATCTAAAAATGTTTCGTGTACTTCTTGAGAGAAGTTTGAGTTCTGTAAAATTTCAAATACATATTCTGTTACTTGATCTAAATTAAGATTAACTTCTTTTTGTTGTTCTTTTGGAATTTCTGTACCTGCAACTAAGTCAGCCCATCTTGCATAGTTAGGAACAATACCAGCTTGTAATCTTGATGCAAACTCTTGAACACCAACTACTGCTGTTTCATCAAAGATTCTATCTGATCTTCTACGACCAACAGACTCAGTATAAAAACTTTCTCTTTGAGGTAAAGCAAACTCATAACATTCCTCGAATGTTGGTAACCACATATCTTTAATAGCTTTAGCGTGGTTATATCGAGTAAGTAATTGTCTTACACCTCCATCATTTGGATTGACATCCAACTGTGGTTTAACTTCTACTACCATAATATTATGCTCCTAAAGTTTGATTACTCATCAAGCTAGATGCAATTTCATATCCTTGTCCGCCTCTTCTTCCAGTTAGAAGTGATCTTCTTCCTCTTCTACCTTGGTAAGCCGCAACTCTTTCTTCGTACTGCTGTTGTTTGTTTTTCGTTTTTTCAGCTTGTTGTTCTCTACGAAGTCTTTGTCGCTGTTGCCTCACACTTTCCTCTTCTGGTGGAGGTGGTGGAGGAGCAGGAATTGATGGCGATTTAAATGGACCAGCACACATACTTAGTTTCTCCTTTCATATACAGATTTTGGTTTAACATCAAAAACATTATAATTTCTCTTTGCTACTACTGGTTTACTAATTTTTTTGCCCATTGTCAAAGTTCTTCCCTCTCCTGCACCCAATAATAAATATTGAAGAGCATCGTGTATATGAGAGAACCTGTTTTTATTGGGCTTTTCATCATATCGTTCTCCTGATACCTGAAGTCTTCTATAGTGATAACCACCTGTAAATCCTTTAATTAAATTGTTACACTTGGGATCAATTAACATTCCACTATCTCCATCAACCATTCTTGATAAAACAGTAGTAACTGACTCCAATCGGAGAGTTACATCATTTGATGGTGCAGGTCTAGCAATAATTCCATTACCTCTTAAGATTTGAAAAGGTGTACTTTCATCTGTTTGTACTCTATGATCCCCTGCTGGATCGCCATATATATAAAAATCTCTAGGAAGATAAGTTGCCATATGTTGTTTCATAAGTTTTGAAAATTTAACAATACCCATATCTTCAGCAACTAATTCATCAATAATAACCCATCGACCTCTTATTCTTTGTGCAAAAACACAAGCTGGTGTTAATCCAAAGTCTAATCCCATAAATATAGGAACACCTTTAGCTACAGCAACATCTCCTTTTGCTATATGAACATCTGATCTAAAGGATTCATAAACTGGTTTACCATCTTCTATTTGTCCTAGTTTATTTAAAATATAGACATCTATCCAAGATTTAGTTTTACCTTGAATAATATTTTTATAATACATTGGTGTTAGGTTCTTTTGATTCTCAGCTTCTTTATTAAATTCATATCCCTCTATTTCATTTTCTTTATTTCGATTTTCAAACATAGCTGGAGGTTGATTATAGAACTTCCAGTTAGCAGGTTTAATTAACATCTTAGCTTCTTGTTTTGTAATGTAATCAGGAATGATTGTTTCTCCTGCAAGGATAGCCCACCAATGATCTGAGTCAGGAGGATTGGTATCTGCTATAACTCCATACCAAGATGCTCCACCCTCTCTCATACTTGGAAAACGACCTACCCTCATTGAACAAGCATCAACAATAGACTTAGGTATTTCTCTTGCTTCATTAATCCATACTCCAGTTAATTCTAATGATAATAATTTTTTAACATCTTCAGGTCTATCTAACGCTAAGAAGATAACTTCTAATTCAATATCTCCTTTGGATATTCTATGAGTATAAGGAACAGACCAAATAAACGGACCCCACTCTTGTTCAGGAAACCAATCAAGCCAAGTCTTAATGGTTGTTGTTTTTAATTGTGGATTAGTATTTCTAATGACAGCCCATCTCGATTTTCTTTTACCATCTTCTGATGGCTTTTGAGATATGGCTCTTCTAATAATTTCTATGCAACAAGCAACAGACTTACCTGAACCTACTGGACCTCTTAATCCTCTAAAGAAACTTACATCCTTTAAAAAATTTTTTAGAACCTGTCCATCAGGTTTATAAGTTAGTGATCCCATAATCTACTGCCAGTTTGTGCAACTTCTCTAATGTTTCAGGAGAAATTGTTTCTAATATCCTATCTGCTTCCTTATCTGTTTTCTTTTCAGTAGGATAATGTTTCATATGTACATTCTTAACGACAGTACGCAAGGTTTTAATTTCCTGCAAAGAATATTTAGTAAAGATATTCATCTTCCTAATTCTTTTTCTAATTTTAAAACTTGAGCTTTGTAATGATCTAATTCTTTAAGTAGATCACCAACATACTTTCTATGATAAGAATTGATTTCTTTTAATTCGTTGATCTGAATAGATTGTTCTTCTATCCGTCTTGTTAAATCTAATGGACCACGATCTTCCGTCATACTTCCCATTGATTTAGTATTTGTTCTTTTGCCATCCTTTCGGCTTCTTCCTCGCTATGCCCTTTGAGGATTTTGACTTGCTTGTATTGCTCGATGGCTTTTTCTTGCCTAGACTTTTTATCCTTGTTCTCATTCGCCACCATCTTCTTTGCTCTCATCTGATTTGCTTTCATCATTTGAGATGCTTTCGAAGACTTGTTGTTCTTGGTAACTTCTTTTTCTGATTTTTCTTGATTCTTCATAATTCCTCCTTGAATCATTTCTTCCACTAGGCGTGTCTGCTTTAGGTACGAACTTCATTGTTTCTCCTCTTCTTTCATTTCTTCATATGTTGCTCTTGAACCTACAGGAACTGAAATTTTTTTCAAGAGGTCCATATCATCCTTTGCCTCAACCAATTTCTTTTCCTGCAATTCGGAATCATCTCTTCCCCAAATAAGCACAAGATACTTCACGATAAGTTGATAACATAAGTAGAACGAATGTTAAAGAACTATATTGCGTGTATAACCCCACCTCGCTGTAACATTCACGAGTTTTTAACCCCACCCTAGAGTTAAAAACCGATAGACGCTGAGATTTTCTAAGACAAGTCGATGTTAATGTGAAAATCTCCACCGACTAAGTGTTGGTGTTTCTCAGGTGCTTTGAATCCAGCCCTGTCGAGTATGTCCTTACTAGCTTCAAGCTGTACATACTCGGATCTAGCACCCTGAGAAAGCGTCAGAAGTTTCGCTGATGCTTTAGCAGAATGAATACCAAGAGATCGCTGTATCTCTTGAGCCATATACTGCTGTACTTCAGGTTTTCGTAGCATCCTTGATGCACTCACACGAGCAGAATTACCCTTGTAACCTGCGAGTTTTGATGCTTCTGTGATGGTACAACCTGAAGATACCAGCGTATCTACTAACAGCTTTGCTTTACCTGTTAGTTGTACTCTCTTGGTATTCATATTATCAGTTAGTGCTAATCTTTTATTCTGCATACTCTAAGTATAACTATACCTCTAAGAAGTTAGTTTATTAGAGTATAGACGCATCCATCTTTTGTGTCAAGCCACCGAAACACAGACAACATATAGTATCGTATTTCAGTCGCTTTACTAGATGTTTGTTCAATACCTCTTCTATGGTTGAATTAAACTTCACGCCTAACCTAGCCGATTACAAATCATAATTGCAACAATTAAATTGGCTCCCCCTAAACTCGAGGTAACCCCCAATTTAACTGTTACCCTCGTTCCTCGGTGCAATTTGATTTGTTGAATCGTCAAAGCAGGTTGGCGTTTGTTTAATAAATCAACCATAGGAGGTAGAAAATGACAAACATAGTAAAACCAGTAACTGAAATACTAGATACAATGATTGATCTAGGTGTTTCGGATAAAACAAAAGATGGTGCTTATACTTTAGATAAAGGTTTTTTATCAAAGATGATAGGTATCACGAAGAGTATGCAGAAACAATCAGTAGAGTTTAAAGCAAAACTAACTGATAATCTTGATTATGCAACTCGTCAGTATGAACAGAATAAAGATGTTCAGAATGATGAGAAGATGCAAAGTCTTCAAGAAGATTTAAAGAAAGTGATTGAAGTACAATTACCTTTCTATCAAAATCTTCAAAGAACATTAGAGGAACTTTATAAGTCTAGATTTAATCAGACTTATGGCTCTAATTTCAAGATGCCTGTATATAATATGCCAGTAAAAGATCAATCACAGGCATATAAAGATGCTGTTGTAATTTTGCAACAAGCAAGAAAAAGAGTAGTTATCGCATAAGTGTTGCATAATTACAACAATCTAAGCGATTGGATTATCTGATCGCTTAGATGAGGAACTTAAATCAAGTATGATACTAAAGCGAAACTTTGGTTAAAGTCATACTTGACTTAGGTAGAACAAAAGTATAACAATACAACTAGGGAGGACAAGAGTATGATTATGTATAAAGGTAAAGCTAAGCATTACGATCTGTATGCTTTAAAGAAAGCAATAGCCAAAGAATTTGGTGTTATTGTATCAAGAGAAACAACAATAGCTGAGATTGATTCATTAATAACAGACAAGAAAACTCGATTGAATCTTGTCGTTAAAAAACTGAATCAATTTGGAAATCAATTAGAATATAGGAGGAAGTATGACTAATATATTTCCTGAAACAGATGCAGTAGCTGATGCAATAGATGAGAAATCTGTCTATGATTTAGAACAAGAGATGATTGTTTTCAATACTCAGCTTACATATTGGGAGGGATTACGAGCAAGTATCTTTGTAATTCTTAAAACATATAAGGATGATAAGTTTCATATAACAGAAGACTATCAATACTGGAAAGATGCTTATCATAAAGCACATAAAGAATGCTTAGCAATAAAGAAACAAATGGAGGTATTATGAAAGTAATAGATTGGGCAATAGTATGTACAATATTACGACCTAATAATACTTGGTTTATTAAAACAATTACAAAATTACCTGATAGTGTTAGTGGACCAGTAGATGATTACCTTACAGAAACAATAGAAGAACCATTAATATTAACAAAAGAAATGGAGGTAAAATAATGGAGGCACAATTAATAGATGAGTTATGGTTTACATTATTAATCTACTTCATTGGATTCATAATAGTATGGAGTAAGATATGAAAGTAAAAGATATATTTGAAAACATAACAGGAATATTATTAGACTTGATGAAGAAAGCTAAAGCAGATGGTACAAGTTGGACCAAGCCATTCGCTAATAGAAGATACATATCTTGTGAGGGTTATCATTACACAGGGTTAAATACTTTATGGTTATCATTAGCATTCATTAAGAAAGATAAACATTATACTCGTAAAGTTTGGGGAACTTATAGACAATGGGCAAAGCACGGATGCAAAGTACCTAAAGGTAAGAGCATTAAACTTATTAGACCTCAACCATTTGAAAAAGAAGTTGAGTTAAGAGATGGATCAAAAGCAAAAAGAAAATTTAATTTTTATACTGCATTTGATGTATGGAATATTGAGGATGTCATTGGAGATACTAAGAAGTTTGAATACTTTGATAAGTTTGAGAATAAAGTAAATGATATAGTTAAAGCCGAGCAATTTGTAAAGAATACTAAAGCAAATATATTCGAAACAGGAGAGGCGATGGCATACTACAATCCAACAACAGATGCAATATGTATGCCTATTAAACAATCATTTATTAATACACAGAATAGTACTGCAACAGAAAATTATTATTGTACTTTGTTGCACGAACTAACTCATTGGACAGGACACGAGTCAAGATGCAAACGAAATCTATCAACCAAGTTTGCTA
Organism: uncultured Candidatus Poseidoniales archaeon; assembly: GCA_964414525.1. Taxonomy (GTDB): domain Archaea; phylum Thermoplasmatota; class Poseidoniia; order Poseidoniales; family Thalassarchaeaceae; genus UBA36. Next base: position 14,130 of record CAYPWN010000006.1, read on the forward strand.
AGATGGAGTATGCATTTGAAGAGTTAGTAGCAGAATTAGGAAGTTGTTTTATGGCTACGAATCTAAACATAACTTCTAATCCAAGAGAAGATCACGCACAATATCTTAATAGTTGGATTAAATGTTTAGAAGATAATGAAGATGCAATCATAAGAGCATCAACATTAGCAAGTAAAGCAGTTAAGTATTGCGAAAGTTTGCAACCAATAACTGAGGAGAAAGTAGCTTAATGAATTCTATTTGGTGGTAGTCTAGACATAATTGTAACCTGTCATCCACCAATAGATAGGTGTAGTAGCGAGAGTTACTACACCGCAAAGAATTTGTTATGGTTTAATCTACTATACCATACAAATAGATATGAGGATGTACTCTTATGAGGGATTACATATCTTTAATAAATTAGTAGAACACTATATGCGTGGCATCAAGCGAGTCATTGTGATTCGCTTGGTGCGTAAAGTAAGGAGGAAAGATGGGCGATAGAGTAAGTATATCTTTTAAAGATAAGGATGGAGATGAAAGTCCAGTTTTATTTCATCATTGGGGAGGCGTGTGGTTTCCACAAGTTGCTTTGCATTGGATAAAAGATTTCAATGCAAGAATAAAAAAAGAAAAAGGAAGAGTAAGTGATCCAACAAGTAGAATGGAATCAAGAAATATAATGGTTCAATTCATTGGAGAACTTAGACAACACAAACAGTTAAGAGAGTGTACAGGTTTTGAAAAAACAGATGGATCATCTGATATAAACAAACCTATTATACACAATACAGATATATCTCATAGCATTTATCTAGGTAAAAATTCAAATGATGGAGATAATTCTGACAATGGACATTATACTATTAAGACTAATACCTTAAAAATGTATGATGATAAGAATCAAGAAATAGTATTAGAGGGAGGAGAATAAAATGGATCAACACGATAAAGAAAAAAGACATAAGTTCTTTTCTAATGTTGGAATGTGGATGAAGTTATCAAGAGATGATAAATCTACTCACAACAAAAGATGTACTCAAACAAATTTAGGAGAACATCTTGGAGTTACTTTTCAGCAGATTCAAAAGTATGAAAAGAATAGTAATGATGTATCTCTTTGGAACTTCATTAGATTATGTGATTACTTTGGACACAATCCTAAGAATGTAATTGATACTGCAAGAGCCAATGGATTCATTGAAGTTAAGGTAGTAGAAAAGGATGGTACAAATGGACAGTTGGATCGACAAGAGAATACACGCATTGAATAGATTAAGTCGGAGTAAGGGTTGGAGTTGTGGACCAAACAATCCTTACTTCGATGAATGGTGTTATCTCACAACAGAAACAAAAGCAAAGAACAAACGAGAATACAAATTAGAAAGGAGGAAATATGATAGACCAAAAGAAATTGGAGAATGATCTTCAATACATAGCAGAAACTGATGTTGAATATGCTGAACTTACTGCAAAATTATCTAAAGAAGTACACGACCTTAAACATATTAAAGGAAAGTATATTAGTATAACCAATGCAGACATACCAGTATCTAAAGCACAAGAAAAATTTTTTAGTACAGATGAGTTTAAGAATTACAATAAAAAATTATGTGATTTAGAAACTAAAGTAGGCATATTAAGAAACAAAAGACTTAGTGCAGTAATGAGAATAGAAGTATGGAGAACACTAGAGGCATCAAGAAGAAAGGGTAATGTATAATTATGAGTAAAGATATAGGCAATAAATGTGTTGAATGTTTAAAAGATACTTCCTTTGGATCAGGAAGATTTGTTAATCGTATTCCTGCTGATAATGGAATTTATGATGGTTATCAATGTGCTGATTGTCAAATGATCGAGTGTGATGATTGCAAAGAAAAAACATTAGATTATTTTATATGTAATGAAACAGCTAGTGTCTATTGTGATGATTGTAATAATGGGAAAGTTAAACAATGACACAATTAGATTTAGAATTTAAAGATTTAGTTGATGAGTTTAAAAAATTTCATCAAGAGAATCCTCAGATATATAAATTGTTTGTTAAGTTTACACACCTTGCAATAGGTAAAGGTCATAATCGTTTATCATCTGAAATGATTATCAATAGAATAAGATGGGAAACAGAAGTAGAAACAAATGATCCTTGTTATAAGATTAACAATGATTACAAACCATTTTATGCTCGTATGTTTATGGCTGAGCATCCACAATATAATAACTTCTTTAATACAAGAGGAAGTTATGCAGATAAAATAGATTGGAAAGATTATGTTATACAAAGAGATGATACTCGAACTCAAGTATCTTAGACAAAGACAAATGATTAGTAGTCAAGAGTTATCACAGACTATAGGTGTAGCTGACTCATTGATAACTGCTTGGGAAAGTGGAAAGAAATTTCCCAATGGTCCTAATCTAATCAACTGGATTAATGCATTAGGTTTTAACATTAATCTTTACTTACATAAGAAACCAATATCACGCAATTATATTCCTAATCCAAGAGATGTTGAATGGATTAAGGAACGATATGGAATGGAGGTTAATATCGAATATGAAAAAGAACAATTCATTGACTACTACAAAGCAAATGGAGGCATTAAAGCAGACTGGGATGCTTGTTTCAGAAACTGGATCAGGAGAGGAGTCCAATTCAGACACACTAGAAGACAGACTAAGACGAGCAACACTATCTACGATACCTCAAGCATTCAAGAAAGACGCAAACGAATCCTTGATGTTGCAGGTATTCGAGATACAACACAAGATGGGGAAAGACGAGTCATTCCAAATAAACGAAAAGATAATTAAGGATGCACCTGAAATTATATCAAGGATGGCAGGATATATATCTCCGTGTACAAGGAAAGATGTTGCAGTTGTATTAGAAACAATAGCTAGTACATTTTCAATACAAGTACCAAATGAAGTAGGATTAGAACAATACTTTAGAATACTTCTAAAGTACCCTGCATTCCTATTAAAAGATTGTATGGAGGATATAATTAAATCTTATAAATATCCTCGCTTACCATTACCAAAAGAATTTGTGGATAGATTAGAACCACCATATACTTATCATTTAAGGTGGTTGCAGAATGTTACTAAAACATTTTATAGACTTGAAATCTATAAACAAAAGGCGTATATAGATAGAACAAAGGAGGAGTAAAATATGAATACTAAAGTAGTATCAAACTCCAACATTAAAGTAGTACCTCTTGATAGATCAAAAGGTATAGGAGGATCGGATGCTAATCGAATTATGAGAGGAGATTGGCATAAGTTATGGTTGGAAAAAACAGGTAAGCAAGTACCTGAGGATTTATCCAAGAATCTTGCAGTACAAATTGGTGTAATAACTGAGCCAGTTAATATTAGATTCTTTGAATATGAAAAGAACTTCAAAGTAATTTCTAATGCTGGAGAGTTAAGGCAACAGGACCAATTTATGTTTGCATCATACGATGGTGTAGTTATGAATAGTGATAATGGTAGTGTAGCAGAAACTAAAGTACCATTACCTATTGAATGTAAACATACAAACTCAAACAATACTATGGATAACTGTGTGCAAAATTATATGCCACAACTACAACATTATCTAATGGTATCGAAAGCACCATATATATATCTATCTGTTATTTTTGGGAACAATAGATATGAAACTTGTAAGGTTGATGCTGATAAAACTTATCAGAAAAAACTTTATGAAATTGAAAAATCTTTTTGGCAGTATGTTCAAGAAGATAAAGAACCTGAAAAACTTGACACAAGTGAATTACCTAAACTCGCAGGTAAAATAAAAATCAATGATATGATTACAATTAACTTTGATGAAGTTAAAGATAATGAGTTTATGTCTTTAGCTCCTCGTTGGCACGAAACTAAATTACAAGCCAATGAACACAAAGCAATATCACAAGTGTTGAAAGCTAAAGTACCTGATAATTGTCGTAGAGCAACAGGTTCTGGTATTCTTATATCAAGAACTAAAGCTGGGTACTTAACCATTAAAGAAGAAACCAAAGGAGGTAGATACAATGGCTAAACAACTAGACAAAAGAGTAACAGATATACTCAAGGACCTTGGATTCACAGGCAAAGAATGTTTGTGGGATTGCCACGGAACTTGGGTAATGTACCATCGATACATAGAGATCGCAGGTGCAAAGAAAAAAGTAAACATTAATCAATTAGAAGAGATTGAAACAAATTCCAAAGAGGGAATAGTTTGTATCAAATGTTATGCATCTCTTAAAGATATGAAAGTAATTACATATGGAGAGGCAAGTCCAAAGAATAGTAGGAATGCTTACCCTTATGCGATGGCTGAGAAGAGAGCAATAGATAGAGCAATCTTAAAACTAATTGGTTTACACGGATTCATTTATTCTGAAGATGAGTTAGATGTTAAACAAACTTCTAATGCAAAAGTAGGAGCAAGTGATGATGAAGTGTTGAATAAATTTCAAGAGGAAATTAAAAACTCTAAATCAAAGAAAGCATTGTTAGGTTATGGCAAGATGTACAAAGTACATATGGCTAAAGCAAGACAATCTTCTCACGCAATATATCTTCATACTAAGACATTGTATGAAAATAAACTAGGCGAACTAAACAAAGGAGAACCTAAGAATGTATAACAATATAGTAATAATAGGAAACCTTGGTCGTGATCCTGAAGTAAAACAAACTTCAAAGGGAAGTAGCTATGCCATATTAAGTGTAGCTACAAACAGGACCATCAAAGGAGAAAAAGAAACTGATTGGCACAAGGTCATAGTATGGGATGATCGTATCGCAGATACACTTGCAAGGTACACAACAAAAGGAAGTATGGTGTTGTTGCAAGGAAGACTAACATATCGATCTTGGGAAAAAGATGGACAGCCAATGAAGACAGCAGAAATACATTTGGATAGATTCGAAAGCAAAATGAAATTGCTAGACAAGAAAACAAATGGAGGCGAACCCAAGACCTCCTCATATGATGAGGGAGGGATTGATGAGCCGAAAGAATCTACTGTTGAAACAAAAGAGGAGAATGAGGTTCCGTTCTAATGACAAGAAACGAATACAAAGTATATCAATATTGTAAGAAGTTTATTTTAGAACATAAGATCAGTCCTAGTTATTCAGAAATAACTGAGGGCTGTTCTTTTAAATCTCGTTCACAATCTTGGGGAGCAATAGAAAGACTCATTAAAAAAGATTACCTAAAGAAAGTAGGTAAGTATGGCGACTCAAGAAGATTAATTATTAATAGAGATTACGAGAAAGGAGGTATAAAAATTGGTAAAGCAACAAGAGGAAATTAGTTTAGATGCTAAGTTAATTGCTAATGCTTTGATGGATAAACCTGATAATGTATTGTTTAAAAGATTACAATATTATATTCAGAAAACATATGAAGCATTCCCTTTAGTTAAGCTGGAAGATAATGCATTATTATTGAGAGATGATAGTGAGTATATTCCTGATGACTAATAAAAGCAAAAGAAAAGGTTACAGAATAGAAAATAATTTAGTCAAGTTATTGAAGAAGAGAGGTTTGTCTGCTCGAAGACAACCGATGAGTGGAGCATTACAAGATTTTCCACACGATATTCAAATCAACAATCCCAGTATTAATGTAGAAGTTAAAGGGCGTAAAGGAGGAGTAGGATTCAAGACTCTTAAACGCTGGAAACAAGGTGCAGATGCCTTGTTTTTACACGAAGATTTTGGAGAAACTTTAGTTTGCATTAACCTCAATTTATTTATAGACATACTTTTAAATCATAAGGAATATAGGATGCCCTATGAACAAAGTATTAAGGAGAAAATTAGACACGAAGATAGCTAGGTATATTGCATTTTGTATAGCAATATGTAGTGTATTTATATTAACAACTTTTAAGATAAACGAGTATCAATCGTTTGGGTGGATGCTTGGCGTTATATCTTGCTCTATGTGGGCGTACTGGGGTTGGCAAGATCGAAGTCAAGAGGGGTACGGAAGATTTTTAATGGAGATAACCTATGTAATATTAGGCATATGGGGTATATATAACTGGTATGGTTAATTGGAAACAGCAAGAAAGATTCAGAAGACAAGAAGAAGAATACAAAAGGTTAATGAAAAATAAAAAAGCAGATGTTAGCATTAGCCAAAATGATGAGGTGTTAAATGCTGGAGAAGAAATGGAAAAGTTTAAAGAAAACAATCGTATATGTAAAGATTGTAAAGAACCTTTATGCTTTGGAATCAATGATAAATGGTTGTGTGCAGGATGTCCTGAACTTCCAAGAGAGTATAATAAAAATGGCAAAGAAAAAGAAAAACAATCTTCTTAATGCAGTTGTATTTGAACGAAAAAAAATCAGAAGAAAAGGAAGACACACAAAAAGACCAAACAAAAAAACCAAAAGAAAACGCTATAGAGGACAAGGAAGATAAGGAGTTAAGAGATGAAGTTAGTCGTATTAATGATTCACTTACTCAATGGAGAAGTATCTAAGATACCAGCACAACTAGCAGTAGGTCATTGGTGTTCTGATCTAATGGATAAATACACATACTTTGAAGAGAATAAAAATTATAAAGAGGGTAACGGAGAAGTATGGATTCATAGAAAACATAAAGGTAAGATAGTCTTTGCCCATTACTGTACAAGTATAGATGGTAAATACTTTGTAAGTTATAATGATGGTAAAGATTAAGTATCTACTTTAGGTTGTTCAGGTTGTCTTTGACAATAAATATTAGGACCAAGAAGATAACCATTGACTATATCTTTATCAATTCCTGCCATAATTTCGACAGATTTATCTAAGCCACTTTCAATACAACTATGCCAAGAAGAATAATCCTCAAAGATTCTTGGAGGATCACATACTTTTCCACTAGAGAGTGAGGAACATACAGTTATTATGAGAATCCACTTCATCTATCATAAGAACAAACCTAGAATTAGGGCTAGAACGACCAAAGAAAGCCATACACGAGGACTTAGATTATTCATACATTGAGTACACTTAATACCCATATCGTCAATCCACGCCCCTTTAAATGCGTTCTTCAGGTGTCTTTTCACATCATCTAGTATCATTTTAATTTTATCCATAATTTCTACCTATAGTATTATTTCCTTTTAATCAAGTCAGTAGCTTTAAGACCATAGACACTAGCTATGACACCCACAAAAATTGATTGATACCAAAAAGGCATATTAGAAAAGTATTCAAAAAAGAGTTTCATCTTTTCCATATGTTCAGGATTGTCAGACCATACTGAAAATCCGAGCATTACGATAGGAATACTTAACAGTATCAATATGAACTCGTCTTTCCAGTCTGATTGTCGTGCTTCTAATAATTTGCCTGAGTATTCTAATTGACCTGAACTCATTTTTTCTGCGTGTTTCATTTGAGCATCAGACATTAACATTTTAGTTTTTTGTCTATTCTTATAGATATGAGTACCAGCATTTAAAGCTAACTTGATTGCACTAAACCACATTGATTAACCCTCTTTCATTATCTTAGCTAAGTCTTCACATCTCTTAGGTGTTTGCTTATGCCAGTTTGAATCTAACATTTCGAGTGAGGCAGTAGCATAGTCATCCTTTTGAAGAGCATCCCACATTTTTGCAAAGCGAGAAACTTTGAACCCTAGTTGAAAACACATTTCAGTTATTACTTCTTTAGCAGATTGTCTTAATGGAATATCTCCTATTAATTTTAAAGCTAAGCCGTTAGCATTAGCGAAGTCTTGATCGAAGATGCCACTCAAAAATTCTTCAGAATATTTCTTACCATCTTCCCAATGATCTTCAACGCATAGGTGTCCATATCCTACTGTTCGCTTTCCAAGGGAATCTTTATATACTTCATTCACGAATCCCTCGTGTTTCTTGATTCTTTCTTTTAAAGCATCAGACATATGGTTATTCTAATATCAGTTTTTTAATGGTTTTACTACCATCTTTATTGGTTTCAACTTCTGCTTTAGTTTTAATACACTTGTAAGTAACAGAATTAGATACTTGCCTTGTGGCTTCTCTCTTATGTTTTAAACATAGACTTAAATTATCTTGTATTCTATGTTCTTTGATCTCATTATTTACAAACATCAATAAAGCAAATACAGTTTCTAGAATCATTTAATGTTCTCCATTTAATTTTCCTATATTTGCTCTAACACTATCTTTTAATTTTTCAATATCATTAAGGGCTTTATCTAAATCTTTAGCAATAGAATTTATCATCACTTTATTATGCATCATATCATCTACTCTTGTAGTTAATTTTTCTACTTGTCCTGCCATATGTTCTATTAACATAAACTGTTCTTGGTCGATAGGTTTTTGTGTACTAGCTTCAAGTAAATCTTGTTGCATTAATTGTTTAGCTGTTTCTAATTGTGTTAATCTATTATTAATCATCGACCAGCTCCATACTGCTACAGCTATACCAGCAATAACCATAGTTAATGTTTTTATATCTGTACTAAAATTTGTTGCTTCATTAATTTTATTCATTAGTTATAACTATACCCTGTATTACTTTGTTCTAATTTTTTAAATAACTCTTCGTGTTGTTCCATAATCTCTTCATCTGAATCCATCATCTTATCCATTTTATCTTGTAGCTTCATAACTTGTCTTTCTAATTTATCAACTTTATCTTCGTGTACTGCTTGTATAGTAGATAATTCAAAGGTACGAGATAAGGACCAACCACCTAAAGCTATCAATACTCCTACTAATAATGTCATAATTTTATCTGTCATCACAAACTTTCTTTCCCCATTTCCAAGTTTGAGTTATGGATTTCTTTTCTTGTAACTTATCATTCTTACTATCTGTTTCTGTTACTCCAACTTCTACACTTGTTTTATCAGGACACACAGCAGTATTAAGAACATTTGCTTTACATCCAACTAAACCCACTCCAATTAAGACTAGGAAAAGGAATACTATTATTACTCTTTCATTGTGCATTACTGTTTTTCTTTTTCTTTTTCTTCTTCAAAGATTTGCCTAATACTTTTTCAATATGATTAACTTTAACTATTACTTCAATCATATCATTAGACAGTTTAAATGTTTGGGATAAATTCCAACCACCTAAAGCTAAAAGAATTGCTAATAATGCTGTTACTAATTTATCATTCATAAGTTGTATCTTCTGCTTTTTGTCCACAATCACATTTATTACAAGGACATATATCTAAGTACTCGTCAATATGTTCGTCAGTACAATGACAATCGTGGTTACAGCTTTTACATATTCTCTCCATTAGTGTATAGTCCTTTTATTTTCTTTATCAAAGCTATAAGTATTGATGTCGTGTAAGAATCTTTCTGCATCACTAGGAGATATGAATCCTGTAGCACGGATAGTGATTTCAAACATTCCGTTTGCTAGTTCTTTAATTTCAAAACTGTAGGGTACTTCATAGTTCTTCATACAAGTATGAATACACTAAGAAGAGATAGAAACCAATAGATTTATTGATTTAATTTATGGGGATTTTATAGCCACATTCATATTTAATAAAATTCTTCTAGGAATATCAGATTGAGTAACCCCATAATGCCAAGTATTATCAAATATAACAATCTGATTTGCAACAGACGGAACTTTTTGTTCAGTTCCATCTTCTTTTTCTATTACTGTATATCCATTACAAGTATGAAAATTAAAAACAGAAGTAATAATGCTCTTATCTAATTCTCCATTATTAGTTATATCGCTATGTCTCCCGTGTTTTACTTGCTTACCCTCATTAGGATATAAATTTAACTTTAATTTTACTAAAGTTTTAGATGGTATTATTTCATCTTGATAATCTTTTAATAAAGAAAACAATGGTAATAATTCGTGGCTTCTTCTGCCAGAACTTTTTAAGTTTGGATGAACAAATAAAGTCATACCAAATTTAAATTTTCCATCCCCTATTCCAGTTGTAGGATTAACCATAGAGTCATTTTGCCATTCCCAGTTAAAAAATTCATCTTCAACACATTTTAACAGTTTGTTAAAAATTGGTTTAGGTAAAAAATTATCTATAACTTTAATCATTTAAAGGTTGGTCCATGAACCCATCCTACTAGAGCATACCTTGTTCCTTTTGTTATAGGTAAAACCCTATGCCAACTGTAAGACGGAAAAACAATTAATAAACCTTTTTCCCTTAATGCTGGATTAATCTTTGTTTTATCTCCCTCAAAAAATTGTAAATCTCCACCCTCATAATCTTTTGGATCAGAAAGCTGTATAGTAAAACTAATTTTTCTAGTTGATAAAGTTGCACATATATCCATGTGCCAATTCAATAATCCTCCAGTATTATATTTAACAACGCTTATATTGTCGGTTATTAAATTAATATGGTTTAATTCTAATTTCCAATATTCATCATTAGCTTGTCTTAAAGCTTGGCTAATTTCAAATAAAGGAAGAACATCATTTTTAAGGAACTGTGCTTGGCATATCCTATCAGCCGATTTTACTTCCTCTGATATTCCAACTTCTTTTGATTGATAACCGCCAACATCAATCCATTTATCTTTATCTAATCCTTTAATTATTTTTTCTATACCTTGTTCGGTAAGAAATTTTGTGCGGCTATATTGAGTTGTAATAAATCTATTTGTTTGCGGTGTTAAAGGAAATAACACAAAATAAAATTATTCAAATGGATTTGCGTCTTTGACAGCTTTAATAGATTTAAACCATTCTCCAGTTTTATCTAATTTACCAGCATCAATATCGTGGTATATTTTATCTAATTGATCTTGTAATCTTCCATAAGCAGTTTCTCTTGTTCTGCCAACTTGTTCATTATTAATAATAATTTGTGCCTCTGGATATTTAGCCCGTATTTCTTCAAGAGAAAATTTAGGTTGTACTTCTATTGGAGTACCCTCTCCATTAGGATAATAATGTCCAGACCAAGCAATAGTTTCTTCCCATTCTCCATCATCTCCTTTATTATCAGGATCATCAATAACAGATACTGCCGCTTTTGGATTAAGCAACTGTATTGCTTTTAATGTTAAATAACTATCTACTTTTTCTGCCATATTATTCTCCTATTTTATTACTCCACTATCAAATTCAATAATTGTAAATGTTGATAAACCTCTTGATCTGTCAACTGTTCCACTATCGCTATTATCATAATTTCCATTTGTTCTAAAATCAGCGTGTTGGTGCATAACATCAATACCATACTGAATTATTCCAGTATTAGCTGGAGTTACCCAAGCCATCATTGATGAACAAGTAGCCCAAGATGTACTATCACAATATGATTTAGCATTTCCTAGTGGTCTGCTCCCATCTGTTTGAGCATTAGCAGAACCTTTCATGTCATCACTATTAGTTCTGTCATAAAATCTATATGAAAAAGAAGAACCTCCTGGATTTAAAGTTCCAACATTTTGAGCCAAAAATAAAAGTTTATTATTTGTACTAGCGGCTTGGTGTGATAAATTTAAACCAGTTAGAGCATACCAAGTATGAGTTGAGCCATGACTATCTCTACCCTCATATTTAACATTGGATATTTTAACTACATCACCAGGCACTAAACCCGTTGTTGTTCCAGAATTTGCAAAAGTCGCACCAGCAGGAATAGTAATAGTATCTCCACTTTCACATAATTGAATTGTTCCAGTTGGATTTATTGGTCTTGCTTTATCTATTTTTAATTCACTCATATTATGCCACTCCTCCACTATCTACTTCAATGATTGTAAATTGACAAATAGTTCTTACACTATCAGCATTACCACTATCAGAATTATTTTGATTACTATTTGCATAACCAGTTCCACTATGACTAGCCGCCATAACTGTATATTGATTTGCAGATGTATTTGGTGGTGTAACCCAAGTAATCATTGGGATAGTTGTTCCCCAAGAACCATTATTTTGATTGTGTTTAGATGTGCAACCTGGTCGGCTACCCTCTCCTGGATGTACTGCACCCGTAGGATTAGCTGATGTTGTGTTATTATAAAATTTACAATGCCAAGAAGTTCCATCCTCTGTTCCAGTAAAAGTACATATAAATAATAATCTATTAGATGTACTTGCCGCTGTATGAGTTAATTGTAATCCAGTCATCTCTGTCCAAGAAGTTCCAGAGGCAGAAAAAGCTACTCTACCAGTCATTCTAACACTTGATACTTTAACTATATTAGCTCCACCTATACCAGAAACAGTACCACTATTGGCTATTGTTGCACCAGATGGTATTTGATATTTTTGTCCACTCTCTCCCAATGTAAGAGATGTTCCAGTATATGGTGTTATTTTATCTACTTTTATTTCACTAGCCATTATAATACTCCACTTGCAAATTCTATTATTGTATATTGAGAAATTGCTCTCATTCTATCACAAGTAAAACTATCTCCGTTATCATGGTTACTGTTATATCTTATTGATCCCGCGTTATGTTCCCATCCCATTACAGTATATTGGTTTGCAGTTGTATTAGGTGGTGTACTCCATGCACTAAACATTGTTGTATAACCCCAAGAAGTTCCTCCAACATGGGATCTTGCTGTTGCGCCTACTCTACTACTATCGTTTGGAGCAACTGCATTATCAGTATTTGCTGAAGTAGTATTATTATAAAATTTAAAAACACAAGAAGTTGAATCAACTGCTACTGATGTTTGACAAAGATGTAATAATCTATTTGATGTACTAGATGCAGTATATTCATTTCTTAACCCAGTCCATTCTTGCCAATTAGAACCAGATATTGCACCAGAAGTCGTTAATAAAGTTGTTTTTACTCCAATAATTCCAGCAGTTCCAAATCCAGTTGCTGTTCCTAAATTCTCAAAAGTTACTCCAGATGGTACTGTGATAGTATCTCCACTATCTCCTATTTGTAATCCTGTACCAGTTTTTGGAGAAATTTTATCTACTATTAAAGTTGTCATAATTATATAATTGTTAAAGTTCCAGTTCCCGTTACTGTCCATACAGCGGGAGATGTAACAGTTATTGGTCCAGCTAAAAATTTATTTTGTGTGCTTGGTAAATTAGTTGTTAAGTTAGAAGTTATATCATTCCAGTTTGCAAAAGTAGTTCCGACTGTTGAAATAACAGAACCCTCAATCGTGCCAAATTCTAATGCGTTTCCTGCTCCATTCACTTTCAAGGCATCACCAGCAGAACCTAATGATAAAGAACCATCATAAATTCCACTTGCACTTTTTGACATATATGTCCAAGAAGCATGTGCAGTTCCACCAGATGATGGAGCATTACCTGTTGAATTGGCAGTACAAATATAAGTACCTAATACACCCCCATCAGTATAAGTTACTACATCTCTAGGAGTATAATCAGTACCTCCTGCATAAGTACCTCTAAATGTAAAAGCTAATTTTCCTAAATCTATCGTTGCCATAGTATTTTAAATATCATTATTTTAAATTCATGTAAACTATTAAAATTCATCTTTTTTATACCGTTGCTATAAGGTTTCCATTGGCATTTAAAGACCATGTAAATCCTACAGAAGCAAATAGCTTATCATCAAATGACGCATAATCTGCATTTGATATACTATCTGCTCCACTATTTGTTGTTGTTACTATTAAATTATTTGTACCATTTACTGTAAATCCATAAACTTCTGCTCCGCCGATAGTTGATAATGTTAATGTTTCATTACCACCAGCATTATTAACAGTTTTGGATAAGTTCCCTGATACTAATAATTTTGTGTTTAAATCGTGTGGTGAAGTATCAGCAGAAGTTACTTTAACTGTACCACCACCTGCTGATGCCGCCGCACTAGAAGCACTAGCCGCCGCCGCTGATTCAGAAGATGCCGCATTAGTTTCAGATGTTGCCGCCGCTGTTGCTGAGTTAGCCGCATTTGTGGCGTGTGTACCTGCATTATTAATTGCAGTAATATTAGTCGCACAAGTTGAAATGTTAGAATTATTTGTTGATACTGTTGTAATTTCACTAGATATTCCAGCTACTGTTGCTATTTCAGATGTAAGTCCTGAAAGTGTTGATAAATTAGCAGTTGAAAGAGTTGTTGCTACATCTCCATCAGAATCAAATTCTAATACTTTAGATGCTCTAGTTGCTTTAGGAGGTAATGTTAATGTTGCTGATACTGAATCAGTATCTGCTAATTTTATTGAACGATCACTTTGTTGTTTTCTATCTGCAAGTTGAGCATTGATTTGATCTAATTGTGTATTTAATGTGGCAATATCAAATGATCCAGTTGGAGGAAAGTCTGAAGTTCTTTCTAATGTTATATCTCTTATAATAGTAATTATATCATTAGCACTTGCTCCACTTCCACCTAATGTTATTGATCCACCTGAACCAAATTCATAAGCATCATCGGATGATGCCGCAGTTCCAGTTATAGAATATTGTGATGCACTACTTGGAGATGCATTGTAAGTTAATAAAGTTGTTCCATTATAAACCTTTACATCATTTGTACTAAAAAATTCAAAAGGTATAGCAAAGCTAGTTTGACTAGCTGATGCTGTATAAGATGCTCTAGGTGTATTTTTACTACTAGCTATTGTCATTTTAATATCTTAATTTTTCTTCGCCCCAATCCCATAGGTTTTTAAATGTTCTATCCCAGAACCATAAAGTATTCAAGGGAATTATTCTTCTCATTGTTGCTGATTTTTCATCATAATCTTGATTCGTCATAAAAGCATATAATAAATCTAATGGTATAGATGGTCCTGCTCCTGAAAATTCTCCTAATGCATCTGCTACATCAGGATCACCAAATCTTAAATTTTGTCCTGTCATTGGTCTAATTCCTATAGGAGTATCAAACATACCACCTGATATAGTTTCTAACATAAAATTAACATCTGTAAATATACCAAGTATTCCTGATAATTCTACTCCTCTAATTATTTTTTCTTCCATAGATTTTTGTACCCAGTACCTAGGGTTTTTAAAATAATCTCCCATCATTCCAAATGAAATCATAGCTACTATCCCTGCCATAGCATTTAATTCTCTTCCTTGTAATCCTGATATAACTAATTTTCTATTTGCCGCTACTGCCCAAGAAAAGAATTGGAATGGTAAACCTCCCCACGAGTTACTAAATTTTCCTCCTCTTTCTGTTTTTTGAAAACCAAGTAATTTCCAAATATGTCTATCAGGTCCTATTAATCCCTCATCGAATTGTTTAGCTATTTGATCGTTATTAACTCTAAAAACTCCGTGCATTAAATTAAATTGATCTGTTGGAGTTGGTGTTATAATTGTACGATTTACATCTCCATATATTGCTTGTCTAAATTTATGTATCGCTTGTAATCCTCCATTATAATTTTGCCATTTACTAGAATTAGATACATATAAATTTCCATCTATTAGTTCATAAGGCATTCTTGATATTAGTTTAGCTGTTTTAATATCTATTCCATAACTTGCTAATCTTGTTAATTCAAATTGAGTTGCTGTGCCTTTAGATACTTTTATTGAATCTTGTATTAATCTATGTGCAGAAAGAATGCCTTGAAAATCTTTCCATAATACTGTCCAAGGTGCTAATAAGTTTGCTATATAAAATGGTCCTTGTATTTTATGTAATGGTTGTGCAACATATTTATCAAAAATTCTTCCTAATGATGTTCGACCTAAACCAATTTGTCCTCCATCTTCCATTACTCTTTTACGAGCCGAACCCATTACAATTTCAGCCGCAGGAGATAGTTCTTTTAATTCAGCAATAGCATCTTTATATGCTCCCATATTTCTTAAAAATTTAGGTAATCTTCCGTGTTTAAAAGTTTCTTTAAATCCATTAACTGCTATTGGTCTTGCCATATCTACTTGTGCAGAAAATATAACTTTACCCATAAATGCTGTACTTGCCCAATCTCGTAAAAGAGATGCTGATCTTTTTGATAAAGTTGATGGATCCTCTAAATTAAGATGTCCTAGTAACTTATCTTTTTCATCTTCAAAGTAATTAAGCATTCTATCAACCATATTATTATCTGCTTCTTTTTTTAAATGTTTACGGACTAATCTCATTTCAGCTTGATGCATAAAACTTTCTAAATTTTTATCTCCAAAATTTCTTGCTAGTTCTATAGATGGACCCATTCTTAAATAATATTGACGCAACACATACTCTACATCTGTTTCAATAAACTCCATTACCTCTCGATTAGGAATATCTATTTTTCTTGTCATTAAAGGTTTTGCTCCTGCTCTTCCTCTATGGAAACCTGCAAAACCCTCGGCATCCATTAATCTTGCTTGTTCTGTTATTGTTTCAAATGCATCATCTACTCTTGCTTGTACTTTATCAGGATCAGTTGATATATATTCAATTTGTCGTTCTCCTGTTAAGGCATTCTTTTTATTTTTTCTTAATCTAAGAGGATGAGCTGTAAAATGTTTATGTAATATAGCTTTTAATTTTTCAGGATTTTGTTCAATCTTTTCTAATCTCCACATTCTAGTTAAATATGTATTTTTAGTTTCGTTGGGTGGAGAGATACTATCTAAATTATAATCTTCTAATTCTTTTTTAATTTCTTTATATCTATTATTTTCTTTATCTAGCATCTTTTTATATCGTGCTATTTGCCATTTGTTTAATGCCTTTGTATCTGTAACGAATTCTGGAAATGTTTGTTCTTCCGACAATCTTCTTAATTGTCCGATATGTCCTCCTCTAATTTCTACTCCAGCAGTTAGAATTTCTCCTGTTTCTAAATCCTTAACATTTTGTTCCATTAAAAATCTATCTAACTCTTCAGGTAATTCTTTATAATGTTTGTTAATATATCGTGCTGTTCCTCTATCGAGATCAAAATCTTTACCTTTTTTAAAATATTGATTTTCTATTGTTTTGTCTGGATTAGTTTTTCTAATTCTTGCTACAAATTTTTCTAACTTATTAAAGTTGTTAATAGCAATTCCAATATCATCTGATGTTTTTCCAAGTAATGCTTCTAATTCTTCTATACGACCTAATCTTTTTTCCATTAATTGTTTATATGCACCTTGAGATGTAAACATTTTTAATTCTTCTGCATCATCTCCCATTGTCTTCATCATTTTTCTAACTCTATCTGCTGATTTTCTTATCATTGGAGGTAATGCTGAATCTCCATAAACTTTTTCATCTACTACTGCGTGAAATGTTTTACTACTATATTCATTCCAAGTCATTTTAACTGGATTAACATTATCATTTCTGCCATTCATTTTTGTAATTGCATAATCCATAGCATCTTGTGTTTGGATAATTCCTTTAGAAAGGTTCATATCTAATACTCTATCAGAATTTGCATTACCTGATCTGTATTCATTAAAATCATCTTTGATTCCGTGAATAGTATTTCTATATAGACTAAACCATTTTGTACTTGATTCCATATATGCTGATGGCATAGTTGCTACATCATATTTATTACCATATGTTGCAGTTCCATAATCTCCTGAAATTTCGTGCATTCTTCTCACAAACCAAGGGTCCTTAAGTTGTCTTGAAAGTTTTGCCGCCGCACCATAATTAGACCACGCTTCTACCCATTCTAAATATTTATTAGTATCTGTACTTTGGTCGATTTTTGCTGTTTTTAATAAGTCATCATACACCATAGCATTTAGTCTATTCTCAGCATCTACTGGTGTTTCATCTACTCGTTTTTTAAAGTAACCTATTTTTTTATATACTTCTTTTTTCATCATAAATGTTATAAAATCATCAGCCGATTTGAATATATCTTTTTTCATTGGACTTGCTCCAAAAACTTCAGGATGAATTTTAGCTTGTTCATATAAATTTCTTAAATGCCCCTCATCTAAATACATTTTATATTTAGTTAAAACTTCTGCTCCAATTTTAGGTTTAAGTTCTGCTTTCTTTTGTTCTAATTCTGCAATTTTATTTTGTAGTTTTGTTTTTGCTTCAGGTTTAATTTTAAATCCACCTTTAACTATCTTGTCTTGTATATCTGTAATTTGTTTATCGATATTAATAATGTCTGATTCTGTTACTACTTTAACTGTTGATGGTTTAATAACATCCATCCATACTGGTTGATATTTTTTTCCTACAAATCTATTAGTATTACCATTAACTACTACTGCATTGTAAGCATCTTCTCCTATCTTCCAATCAAAACCATCTACTTCAAAATCAGGTTTCCCCTCAGTTTTATGATGTGCTTTGAAATAAGTTTTTGCTAATCCATTTATTCCACCTTTACTTCTAATTGTTTCTTGTGCAATTCTTCTACCAAATGTTCCACTTAAAATACCTCCAAGAAAAAATGATCCAGCTATATATGCAAATGTTTCTTCATTTGTAGATGTCCGATCTAATGTTCTTCTAATAGGTTCTGTAGCACCTACTAATCCTGAGGCAATTAAACCACCTTTTAAAAATCTTGAACCAAATCCTATACCTGCCGCAAATGGAATAGGAATCCAATTAACAGGATCAAATACTCCAGCTACTAATGCTGGTAATATACCTCTCTCACTTGCTTCTAATCTTGTTCTTCGATCTAAATTCTTATCTATATTTTCTTTTAAGAAGTCGTGATGTTCTTTATTAATTACATCAGTAAACTTATTAGCATATTGTTCATATCCCTCTAAATTGTCTTTTGCAAATGGATCATAGTTTGGATCAACCCCTTTATCTTGCCAAGTTCCATCACGGTGATTCCATAGTTGCCCCATCCAGTATAAGTTCCATTCATCAATAGAATCAGATACAAATCCCATATCATATTTGATATTTGATTTTCCATAATTAGGTGGAAGAGGAGAATAAGCTGATTCTATATTTTTAAAAACTGTTAGATCAGTTTCTTTTGCATCAGGATTAAAGATTTGTTTATTTTCATTATGTGGATCAGCCATTAGTCTAAGTCCATAAACATTTGAGCCATTGAGTATGGTTTATAATTTTTTAAATTTTTTTTTCTTTGTAATCTATAGTCGTCTAAACTTGTATGTAACTCAGTATCTTGAATATTTATTTTTTTACTTTCTTCTAAATATAAAGGATAAGGATCAAATAAAATAGGCAATCCACCCTGATCTGTAAGATAGTTCATTTGTCCATCTTCATTTACTGCAACTAAATTATATTTTGGAAATTGATTCATACCAATTCCTGTACTCATTACTTGTATTTTAGTTCCAAAGTCTGTCTTAAAATTTTTTAAGAAAGGTTTTAAAGTGTCATATTGTGCAGATGATTTTACTAATTTTTGTATATGTGGTAACATCCAGTTTATATTCATTT
This sequence comes from uncultured Candidatus Poseidoniales archaeon, assembly GCA_964414525.1. Taxonomy (GTDB): domain Archaea; phylum Thermoplasmatota; class Poseidoniia; order Poseidoniales; family Thalassarchaeaceae; genus UBA36. The sequence goes on from CAYPWN010000006.1 coordinate 33,421, forward strand.
CTTGTACTGTATGCCCCTCTAGTTCTTGCTCTACTCCTAAGATATTTATTTTCTCAATTTTAGTTTCTGGTAATTCGTATCTTTCTAATGGTTGATTTACCCAATGTCTTTTCTTTACATAATCTCCTTTATCATATTTAAAATTAACAAATGGACTATATGTATAATTACTCCATCCATATCCTGTTTCTCCATTTAAAACTTTTTGCATAGATGATTTAATTGGACCATCTAAATCAGCTAAGTCTGTTATGACTGCTCCATTCATTATATATTCTTTTACTTCATTTTTAACTGATAATGCTAAAGATTGCGGTATAGTTGGTTCTCCGAAAAGTTTTTGATCTAATAAATCTACGATTTTTTTACTAATATATTTATTGACTTCTGATGGACTGGTAATTTTATTACCTGATCCAAATGCCAATGCTTGAGCATAAGTACTAAAAGCACCCCCATCAGCAAATTTATCATAAAATGATTTAGTACTTTCTATTGCACCTGCTATATCATCAGGGTCCAATCTTAATTTTGATTCAATAGCAAACATTCTATTTTGAATATTTTTAGGTATTCCTACTGTACTCATTATATCTAAACTTACTGCTGAATCTTTATTCATTCCATTAACTTCTTTGGAAAAAGTATGATTAAAATCCATCATAAAAGTTATTAAAGATTCTTCTCGTAAGTGTTGGATCGCCTCTTGGTTCATTGAAGTATATGCAGTAGTTATTTCTTGTAACTTACTTGGTGGTAGTACTTGTTGTTCTGTTAAAACCCATTTGATAAATCGTGCATCAGGTGTAGTAATATGTTCAGATATATCTAATAATGAATTATATTTAGCTATATGTACTGAAAGATTTTGAGGAGAATAAATATCTTTTGCCCATTTAACTCTAGTTACTCCTACAGGTAATATCGCATTTTTGCCCTCATTATTTAGATTATAATCGAATGCTTGGAAGTGTGCCGCAGTATCTACTTTACTTCCTAATATGCTATTCATTACATTAGCTTGTTTATATAATGCTGTTCCTATATCTTCGAATACTTTTAAATTATTACCTTTAATATTATTAACTTGCTTCATAGTAATTTTTTTCATTGTACCATCTGCAAGGGTTAAATTAATTTCTTTTGGTCCTTGATATGCTAATAGACTTGCAACTTTTTTATAATTTTCAATAGCATTTGTTAATTGTAAAGGAGTAGCATTATCAAAGTCTTGAATATGTATTCCGTTAAATAATGCAAATACTTTCTTTTTTGTTGAAATATCTTCTAATAATTGTTTACCATTTCCTAATGCTTGATAATTATTATTAGCTTGTGCTGTTTTAATAACATCTTTAATCTCAAATTCTGCTTTATTTATCATAGTCGAATCTCCATAAATAAGTGCTTTATCTAATTCATTTTTTGCTCGTTCAAGATTCGAAGTATATTCTACACTTTTAATCATCTCTTGATGACGATTATAACTATTAGCCACCATTCTTGTATTTGCTGATACAGCGTCTTTCGAATATGTTTCTATAACTTGTTTAAATGTTGGTTCTAAATTATTTAATAAAGGTTCTAATCTTGCATTAATGATTGCTTCATAGTCTTGTGGTGGTGCTTTATTTTCTTCTGCTAATGCTCTTTCATCATTTAGAATCTCATTAATTGATGCCTGAACTTCATTTTTATATTTATTATAGATATGTTTTTCAAACGCTTCTATTGAACTAGCTGTATTAATAGACTTGGGTATTTGTATTTTACTTGGTATTTGTTGTGTTAATGTAATATTAGGTTGTTTAGGATCGTGGTATGTTACTTCTTTAGTACCTATCTCATATTCTTTTGCAGTTTTCTCTCCTAGTTTTTTTCCCCAGTCTTGTGTTTCTTTTAAAGTAAATTGTGCAAAATCTCCAACAAGTTGATTCCAAGCATTAGCTTGATTCATAGATGATTGAGCCGCTACTGCAAATCCTCCTCCTCGATTAACACCGATTTGTTCTGAATATCTTATTTGATCTGTTTCTTGTTTTAATTTAGCCATCTATTATACCTCAAACCATTTAGGTTTTAATTCTTTTACTGAACCATACGAAGACATTAATCCTCTTCCTGCTGTTGCATAGATACCAGCTTTAGCAGATGAACCAGCCGCTGAACTTGCTAATCCAGCTTGTTGTTTTCCATATAAAGCCGCTAATCTTTTTTCTGTACCCATTAATTTAATTTTTTGTAAATCTCTTTTAACTACTTCTTTACCTGCGGCGAAGAATGCTCTATTTGATGCTGAATCTACTGTAGTACCTGAGATAGATAGTAATGCTCTATTCTGAGATAGTTGTGCTAAGTATTTTCTTTTTCTATCATTCTCATCCATAAGTGTTTGAAGTTCTGCCGCATCAGCTTGATCTTTATATGCTTTTTGTTGAGCCGCATATTGCATTTGTTGATAAGCCGCCGCTTGTCTTTGTGCATTGACACTCATCATTGTACCACCAACAATAAGACCTACTTGTGAAACTGCCGCTAGAGTTGCCGCAGTTCCCTGAGTTGCTCCCATCGCTGTAAAAACTGCTGGAACACACATTAGTAATATACCTCCGTTGTTAATCCCAGCAATCTCATAGGTACTGGTGCTGATTGAGTAATCTCTAAATTTGGTTCTAAATTATATCCTAA
>CAYPWN010000007.1:0-35306 GCA_964414525.1 uncultured Candidatus Poseidoniales archaeon
CCCCTGCAGGCCCTCTTCGTTAAGACCTTCACCATCTTTCTCCTGTAAGGGGGCGAGAACCATGTGTTCTGTACCGGCTTCACCGCCTTCCTTATTGACTCTGCGAGCCTGTCAATGGAAGAGTCCCCTTCCCATTCTTTCACAGCGCTTTCGGACTCCTCTACGTGGAGGCTAGGAACCGACTCAAGGCCTGTAGTTGCCACTCTTAGATCTACAGGGCCGTCATCTCCGTCCGACCTCCAAAGGACCGCTACTCCTGCCTCCGGGAAGTCCCACGAATCTCTCTGCCTGAGCTTCTGGTAGTCCCCAACCCAGTCCCCCGCATCATCTGGGATGGTTATGTGGGTGACTATCTCGCCCGGTTCCAGAACGTTCCTGGTCATGCCGTCCAGCTGGAAGAAATCGTTGAGGGACATCGAGCGGGTACCGTTTGGAGAAGCTAGGTGGATAGATGAACCAAGACACATCAGTACTGGCGCTAAATCAGCTTGGTAAGTTGCCACACACAGAGTGTTTTGGTTTGGAATCACCCTGCAATCTGCACCTGTACCACAATCACACTTGTGACACCATTCGATAGACTCCCTCCACGACTCAGATTGGTTGATCCAGTAGCACCTAGTATCCAGGCATATGTTGCCACCCACCGTCCCCGATCTCCTGATCATCACACTGGCTATTGATTCAGCGGCCTTGGCTAGAACGGGATGCGTCCCATTGTGAGTGACCAGTTCCTGAATCCGTACCATTGCGCCAATGTGGTTTGAGCGCAACTCACGCAATTCTGCCACCGAAGCTAGTGAGATAACATGTTTTTTCACGTTGATGTGCCACTTGTAGTTGGGCAATAGATCGGTTCCGCCGGCAATCCAGTCGAAATCCTCTCCCGAGTCGGACAGCGCTCTAGATATCTCTAGCGCTTCATCTAGGCTCTCGGGACTATGAACTTGGAAGGGGGGCATTCTCATTTTCCTTCACCCAAGTCTCTTCTCTCAGTATGTTTCCAGGCACTTCCCGCGAGCCGAGGATCTGCTAGGTAACTTTGGTCGGGAGTAACCCTAACCGCCCACCTTGGATCAACTTCGTCTGGAGGCAAGGTGGGGTCAAGGCCGAATAGCGCTCCGTTATGGTACTCCGTCCTGTCCTCATCCAGCCTCCTCCGAGAGTCCCTTTCAGAGTGCTCGCTGGCCCTCTGATCCAGAATAGGCTGCAATTCAGAATGCTCTATGATCGGGGGGGCGAGCTCTAGAGGGTCTGAAACGTCTTCCAATTTGCACCTCTTCTCGATAAGCTTGTGTACCTTCTCAGGAGTCAATGGCAATTCCGACGATCTCACCCCTATCGCATCGTAGACGGCATTGCAGACTGCAGGAAGAATGGGAAGAAGCGGCCCCTCTCCAGCCTCTTTAGCTCCGAATGGCCCCTCTGGGTCGTTCGACTCAACGATGATGGGAATCACTTCTGGCATCTCATGGACACTAGGAATCTTGTAATCTAGAAGATCGGGGTTCATCAAGTGCCCATTGCGACCATATCGCATCTCTTCCGAGAGGACTTGTCCCATGCCCATATGGCATGATCCAATTATCTGCCCCTTTACCCCAAGTGGGTTTAGTGCCTTGCCGCAGTCGTGTGCGGCCCAGACCCTGTCAACCTTGATTTTCCCTGTTTCAACATCTACCGAAACCTCTGCTACGTAAGCTGAGAATGAATATGCAGGTGCCAGGCCTGCCGCTGCTCCTTTGTGCGTTTTCCCCATTGGTGGTGTTCGGTATGCACCCGAAGACACTAGGGCGCCCCTGTCCTCCTGAGCCTTGTGTAGAGCTTCCAAATATGACACGCCCACACCGGGTTCTTTCTTCTGAAAGATTCTACGATCCCCGATTACCAACCCATTTCGGTCAGAACCAGTAATCTCTGCTGTAGCCTTGAGCAGATATTCCCGGATCTCCATTGCAGCCGAAATTGCCGCATTAGCATTCATGAAAGTGACTCTGGATGAATAAGAACCAAGGTCAACAGGCGAGGTATCGGAGTCTCTAGACTTGATTCGAATCATGTCCAGTGGCAGTCCTAGGACCTCAGCTACAGACTGGGCAACAACGGTGTCTGATCCCTGGCCTATTTCTGCAGCCCCAGTGTGCACCGTAACCCCTCCGTCCATGTCTACCTTGAGGTGCACGGTCGCGTGTGGGAACTTATTGGGATCCCAGTGGATAGGTAGTCCACTACCCGAAATGAAGAATCCACACCCTACTCCAATGCCCTTTCCAAGCGGTAGCTTCCTGAACTTACTATTCCATCCGCTTTCTTTCCTAACCCTCTCTAGACATTCCCTCATCCCAATGCTAGTTACCCTGAATCCTGTAATTGTGGCTGAATACGGGGGCAGTAGATTCGCTAAACGAAGAGAAATCGGGTCGACCGATATCTTCTCGGCCAAGTCGTCCAATCCCACCTCAACGGCACATCTAGAGTTCACTGCACCATGCCCCCTCATTGCTCCGCTAGCAGGTTTGTTCGTCCAAACCCTAGCCCCTGTGTAGTGGAAGGCTCCAATCTCGTAAGGAGCAGTATGCAATACCCCGTTGTAGTAGGTCGTGACATGCCCGAAAGATGCGAAAGCCCCGCCGTCTATCAGAGCATCAGTCTCGATGCCGCAAATCCTTCCTTCTGAATCTGCGTGCAGATTCATCTCTATCCGAGAGGGATGACGTCCCCTGTTGACCCAGTAGACCTCCTCCCTGTCGAAGGTAATTCTGACTGGCCTACCAGATTTTCTAGCTAGTATTGCAGCACACATTTCGTGAGGAAAAGGATCAGATTTCCCTCCGAATCCCCCTCCAACAAATGTCCTATGAACGTTGATTTGGTGCATTGGAATCTCTAACACGTCAGCAAGTGCACGATGCACGTAGTGGGGGACCTGCTGTGGTGTGTATAGGGTAAGCCTACCTGTTGGGTCCCAGTGGGCCACAACCGCGTGAGGCTCAGTAAATGCATGGTTCACTCCGGCGAAAATCCAGTTCTGCTTGTGACTTGCAATAGACGAATCCGCCATTCCTGATACATCTCCGAACTCCTGGAAGACCCTCTTCTGGACGTTCGACTCTCCGATGTGGTACTTTCCTCTGTCATGAATCGGCTCTTCACTGTCATTCAGCCCGTCCCTCATGTCGTGAATTGAATCAAGAATTTCGTACTCTACCTCAATAAGCCTCTCTGCTTCTCTTGCTGTAGCTTCGTCCTCTGCAGCTACACATGCAACTAGGTCTCCAGCATGCCTAACTTTGTCTACAGCCATCGCGTGCTCGTCCTTGGTTACTGGCAGGACTCCGAACTTGTTCTTCGCATCCGCCCCAGTTGCTACTGCAACCACTCCAGCCAATTCCAGTGCCTTTGAACAATCAACCGAGACAACTCTTGCGTAGTGATGGGGGGAACGAACTATGCGTCCAACTAGTTCCCCCGGGATTCTTACGTCATCCCCATAATGGGCCTGTCCAGTTACCTTCCACCTCCCATCTACGAGAGCTGTCTGCTTACCTATGGCCTGCCCGGTAACCAATGAGTCGTGCTTATGGGGGCCCCATGGCTGGTCCATTTTCCCACCTTGAGACACAGGTATCTTATCTGGATCTGTAGGTTTTGAGAAGCGATTTTTGCCCCCTGATCCAGGCTTGGAAAAGGGCAACTTTCCTGGTTGCTGTTTGTAGCCAACCATCTCTTCCTCTTTCTCCGGCAAGATTAGCCCTCCTTACCGAATCCTGGATGGGGGTCACTCTTCGGGGCAGTGGAATCTTCTACGTTTGTCCCAGATACCAGAATCTCAGACGCCGCTCTCACCGAGTCCACAATTTGCTGGAATCCAGTGCATCGGCATAGGTTTCCATCTATTGCAGATTTTATTTCATCGTCGTTAGGGCTCTCGTTCTTAGACAGGAGTGCGGAAATCACCACTAGGAATCCTGGGGTGCAGAATCCACACTGACTTCCCCCGAACTCGGTAAAAGTCTGTTGAATAGGGTGTAAGTGATGCCCATCAGCAAGCCCCTCGACGGTCGTAATACTAGCTCCTTCCGCCTCGACTGCAAGAGTTAGGCAGGACAGTCTAGGCTCACCATCTATTAGGACAGAACAGCATCCGCACGTCCCCATGTCACAACCCCTCTTTGTCCCAAGGCTACCTGCTTGTTCCCTTAGAACGTCAAGGAGAATTGCATTGCTCTCTATGGAAATGGAAGTATCTACCCCATTCACATTAGCCACCCACTCGCGTTCTTCCGGGTGAGGGAGCATGGGTAGTCGGAACTGCACCATCAATCCGACCAATCGGAGTCATCCTTTGAGCATTCGGTTCATCACATAATCTAGGATAAATCCCTAGCCGCCCTCTTCATAACCTCTGACTCCGCCCTCTTGAGGTGCTCCCCGATGGTGCTCCTAGCAACCCCCATCTCGTCTGCTAGTTGTTTCAGGGTTACATCAGACTTCTCTTCGTAGTAACCCCTCCTAACTGCTAACTCCAGTACCTCTCTCTGCTTCAGAGTCAGGTACTCATACTCGGATGAACCATTGGTCCTGAATGTCTGGACGCTGATACTGTCAGGTGGCATTACGGCCTTTACTAGTCCTAGAAATCTGCGAATAGAGTCGGAGTGGCCATAAATTCTGAGCTCCAAACCGTTCTTTGAGTCAATACCATATGGCGGGTACACGTAGATATTGGACAGCTCGATAGCAGTCTTAGCTAGTGGATGGGAACAGAGAATACTTGCTAGGGTGCCATCCTCGTCCTCTTCGTGCATTTCCAGAACATCAAAACTGTCCAAATCGGATATTTCGAGCAGCCCCCGGCCTTCCTTGATCTTCAACTCCACTAGTTGGATGACGCCATCATCCTCAAACGATAGATGACCTAGTACCTCGACCCTTTCACAAATTTCCATTAGAGCTTCTATTTCCTTTATCCCACTCAGGGAATCAACCTTCCATCTGAGTAGAACCTTCCTCATGGATGCCGGAACTGTTCATCGATTTTGAATTCGTCGTTCTTATCCCCAATATGCCTCTCTAATAGCCTGATTTGCTTCCATGCATGCCTCTACGTCGAAAGGCCTCTGTGGCATGGAAATGGACCCATTAAGATGCTCGATAATGGGTAGAACGTTGCTTTCGTTGACCACCCCCCATCCAACTTGTGTACATGGTGCTACTGGGGAGATGGGTGTTGTTCCCGACAACGGGTCCCACGTGGAGAATGAAGGGTACCACGCAGAAAGGTTGAGTGCACCCCTGATATCGTCGTTAGTAAGGGAGAAATTGGTGCCATTGACCATTAAGCCGAGTCTAATTTCCGGATCCGCGCCCGAGGAGAAATCCCCAAACTCAGATCTGAGGTTAACTAGAACCTTAGACAGAAGTCCGGCAGTTCTCGGAGTGGCAAATGAGGTCCCAGACGTCTGGTGGTAGCCGTCTATGTCATCATGATTGGGCAATATCTGTGTCCAATCTGCAGCGATGTCCGGGTATGACCCACTCATTGTCTCCTTCTGGTCATCATCCTCTTCGGCGTACCCAGAAACTCCGATACTCCATGGAGGCCCGGCAGTTGAGTCCTGAATCGCTGGCGAGGGGGTATTGTCTGCAGCGCCCGTGTGTATCTTCTTATTCTGGACTACTGCAACCTTGGTGGCATCTTCGATACCGGGGACAGGGACAGAGAGGATCGGTCCGAAGCTAGTAGTAATTATGTCTACAAGCGGTTGATTCGCTGCTGCTAGAACTGCAGCATCACTGAAACCCTCTACGAAGAAAATGATCGCTTCAGGGTTAGCATTCAGGACCGCCCCGGTGACTGCGGTCCCGTGACCATCATTCGGGTCATCTAGGATCGGTATGTCGGTATTGTCGTCAGGGGTGGTTCCAATAATCCTCGAGCCCTTGAACCAGACAATGTCTCCTGCTTCGATGATATCCCAACAACTCTCCTTGTCAGCCTGGTACCTTTCTTCCCACGTACCGTTCTTTGAGATGTCGCAAACCATGTTGACCCCCAATCCATCTAGCAGCCACTGAGGATATGAGTCATTCATCGCGAAGTGATCGTGGTACACGTTAATTCCTGTGTCAATTGGTGCAACTACGCTGAATGAGCCAAAACCATCCTCTGCTTCGTCAATTTGCCTATCAACTTCCTTTTCGCCACCAAGACACCCGCAAATGGATGCCAAAGAAATCAGCAATGCCATCAGAGGGGCCACTACTCGCACACTTGTTCGCAATAACACTCGGATTTCAGTATTCGGAATGATTGATCCCACGCTCAATTGCTAGTAACTCAGCGCAGACTGCAACCGCAATCTCTTCAGGCGAGTCAGCCCCTATTTCTAGTCCGATTGGGCATCTGACCGAGTCAACCCAATCTTCTTCCACTCCGGAGTTGATGGCCGATTTTCTGAAAGAACTCCACTTTGTCTTGGACCCTATTGCCCCAATCCTGGGCCTAGCAGAACTACCTCTTAGCTTCAGAGCCCCAATCAGGAGCTCCTCGTCAACTCCCCAATCGTGTCCAAGAAGAAGCAAATCGGAAAACCTCCCAATCGACTCCTCATCCTCTGACTCGATAAAGTCGTTTACTGAGCAGCTAAACAGCTCCCTGGCGAAGGGAAACCTCTCTTCGTTGCTGTAATCTTCCCGTACGTCGAAGACGCTATGGGACCACCCTAGAGTGTCGCAGACTATTGCCAGAGAAACGCCAACATGACCCCCGCCTGCAATCAGAACGTGCGGCATAGGGGAAATCACTTCCATGGCGACGGTAACACGCCCGCCACATAGGCTGTCCAGAGCCGTCACTTCTTTGCCCTTCCCGTCTTTGTGCAATAGGAAAACCTCGACTCCGCCCCCGGTCTTCCTGATGAGCCCATCATCTTCTTCGAGCATCTTTTCAAGTGCCTCCTCGACCTTCATCTCAAGTCCAGCACCACCCACAGTCCCGAATCTGGATCCAGAGGAGCTGATTACTAGCCTGGCTCCTGGCTTTCCAGGCACACTTCCCCGGGCTTCCACAACCGATGCGATTGCTACCCTCTCTCCTTCTTCCAATCTGTCAAGGGCCCATGACAGCGCCGCAATGGTCACACCTCTCTGAGTGGGCACTGTGCCTTTGGAGTTGCGATGATTAACCGAGGGCCACGTCAAGCACCATCATTATCGTGAATCCCAACATGACTCCCATGGTTGCAATGTCCCCGTTCTTACCCCGATGGGCCTCTGGAACAAGCTCTTCCACCACTACGAAAATCATGGCACCCGCTGCGAAGGCAAGTGCATAGGGCAGGATAGGAGTCATGTACACTATGGCGGCCGCTCCGATTACTGCTGAAATGGGCTCTACGGTAGCAGAAAGCTGCCCCCACCAGAAACTCTCCTTCCTGGACAAACCCTCTCTCCTGAGAGGAACTGAGACAGCCGCCCCTTCCGGGAAGTTCTGAATTCCTATTCCTATTGTTAGGGCAATTGCTGTCCCCAGGCCATCACCAGAGGCCGCGGCACCGAAAGCAACACCCACGGCAAGACCTTCTGGAACGTTGTGAAGTGTAATTGCAGAAATTAACAGCTTACTCCTGTGCCAGCTTGTTTTCACCCCTTCAACCTCCTCGGGGGGGGCTCCTGGGTGGAGGTGGGGTAAGTAAGCGTCAATTAGCCGCATACAAATCCCGCCAAAGACGAATCCAAATGCTGCTGGTAGGACCTTCGAGAGCCCCTCACCATCTGTTTGATCGATTGCCGGACCTAGAAGCCCGAAGCAGCTTGCTGCAATCATCACTCCAGCAGCGAAACCTAGCATACCATCGAGGGCCTTTCTGTTGAATTCCCGAAAGAAGAACACCAGCCCCGCACCGGCTGCAGTCATGAACCAAGTGAACAAACCGGCCGCCAAAGCCTGCTCGATAGGGCCTAGCCCTTCGACCAGTCCTGCAGGGTCCATGGAACTCGTCCGAAAAACAATTTTTCAAGTTGCCGTAATCAATACATGTCGTTTGCAAATCCCAGAAGACCGAGCTCGTCTAGCTTCTCAGAGGGAGCAAGGAACGTTACCTGGATGACTCCGGGGGCTCGACCTATCTCTATTGAGCCGGTAATTGTGGCCCTGTTACGTATCTCGGGGACCGTTACATTGAGCAGCTCTGCGGCCCTTTCAAGACCGTTCTCTGTCGCAGCATTTAGGTCGGGTCCTGAGCCAACTATCGAGATTGGAACCGAATCCTCAACACCTGACATGCCCCATCCACTGGCGACCTCTTCGGCCAAAGCCCTCTCCTCGTCCGTGATTGGCTTTGCTAAGAATGGGAGATCCTCCTCCACAGGGAAGATGATTGGCCCATCGATATCTAGCCCCTTGAGAACGTGAACTTGGAGTGTCACGGTTCCAGAGACATCAGTCGTGTGTCCCGCAATCTCTCCATCTCCCTGCATTGCATGCATGTCCCCCATGTATATGCCTCCACCAGGAACCTTGACCGGACAAACCAATATCGATCCTGCACGGACAGCGTCTATGTCCATGTGTCCGTCGGTACGATGCTGAAGATCCTCAGCCGTGATTGCCTGTGGGTGAGGGGCACCAACCAGGAATGTCCCGAAGTCACCAGCATTGTGCGAATCTGGCATTGCGATGGAGGGACAGGTTCCTAATTGCCCCATGAATGGCCTCAGCCTAGCAACTAGTCCTACCAAGTGATGCGGGCAGAATGTCAGGATCGAGTGCTGGATAGAGTTCTGGGGCATGGCTGCGTAGCTTTTGGCATCGTGTGCGATCTTTTCAGAAGCCGCTTTGTCAACTGTGACCCCCAAACTCCTGTTGTTATCGAATGCTATTGTGTACCCATTTGTGAACTTGAATGGGCTAGCTGGCTTACCCGTGGACTTGAAACGGACGGCGTCCTCACCAATCCCCTCCACGTAGCTATCGGGATTCAACTCGTCATTATCAGGGTCGTACTTGGCAACATATGGGTCACCCATGTACAAGCCATCGACCCAATAGTCATTCCCTGAAGCGGTTGCGATTGAGGTCACTGAAATGTCCTTGATTCTAATTGCTATTGCATCCCCGATTTCCGCTCCCTCCACTGCAACCGGGATGGTCACCTCGTGACCACCACGGAGCTCTGGAGTAATCATTGGCCCCCAGCAACCAGGGGCTGTGTTTGCGATGATGTGCCCTCCGTCCTTAACCGGGCCAAGCATGGGCTTGCCAGGATCTAGAACTCCGTCGGTAAACTCGTTTACGTATACTGTTTCATTTCCTATGTTATCTTCTGTCATTTTCTCATCTCCATGTCATCCTCCTGCTGCAGGCATCAGCAGAGTTATCTCCTGTCCGGTTTGGACTTCTTCGGAAGCTCCCCTATGGTTGCCAGAGGCGAAAGGTATTGCCTCCAGAATGGTCGCGGAAGACTCAGGATATCCGGAACTTATCGCGTCCAAGATATCCTGAATGGTGGCAGGCACTTCTACTTCGACACTTAGCCTCGAAGTACCCATTTCCTCAGCTAGTTTCCCATTAACCCGAACGGGAAACGTGCCCTTCACAGAGGGTGACATGCACTGCCATGGGGCGAATCGCAAATAAAACTCGCGCAAGCATCCTTGGAATTGTCATCTGTCGTATACATTTGTTAGCCTTTCTTCTAAGAATTCGATATCTTCAGGAGTATCTATGTTAAGATGCAGTTCCGGATCTTCTACTTCCAACCTCTCCGGGCTAACAACATCTCGTAGAGGCGTGCCAGAAGAAGCCAACCTAGCTCTTTCCACGTCCTCGGGTAACATCATCAGCGGATGCCCTCCTCTTCCATTTCGCGATGGGCAGCAGGTGATTTGTGATTCAATTAGGGCATCAAGTGTGGAATCTGAGAAGCCCGGCCTGTCCACGGGAACCACTAGCAAGCTATACCCCGGGCCAGACGTATTATCGATAGTAGAAATCCCAATTTGCAAAGATCCTGTCCGCCCCTTGTCCGGATGCGGATTAATGACAACCTTGCAATCTCTTACATCCTCTGAGACCTTTTCAGCTATCTCAGATTTTGTTACAATTACAGGCTCCAATCCTCTCTGAGAAACTCTTTCTGAGAGCCATCCGACTAGTGTTCTTGAGTTCACAGGGACCAAGGCCTTTTCCTGCCCCATGCGGATGCTAGATCCTGCGGCAAGGATTACGCACTCAACTCTCCGCTCCGACATAGCGCATGCGTCGTAGGGGGCGGTAATAGTGCTATACTAGCCCTATGCTAGCTAGATAGACCATGTATGACAGGTATGCGAAAATCATCAGGGAGCCACCAAACTTTGAGATCTCTTTCCCTGATAGGAAGACTCCTGCAATCATTCCAGACGTGGCGATTACAACCCAAATATCCCTCTCTGCAAACTCTCCAGCGACTTCTATCCCTCCTCCGAAGATGCTTGCTATTCCAATTATCCCCATTATGTTCATCACATTGGAACCTAGAATGTTGCCTACCGCAACTCCGCCCTGCCCCCTGAGTCCTGCAACGAGAGTTACTGCCAGCTCGGGAAGAGAAGTCCCTAGCGCCACTACCGTTAGACCAATCACCGCCTCCGAGACTCCGAAGGTGTCAGCTATCCCTTTAGAACCGGAAACCAGCAATTCCGCCCCTATCCATATCATCCCGCCTCCGAATAGGCAGGCAGGTATTGCGATAGACATTTTTCTCGGAAGCCACGAGTCCTCGAATTCATACTCTTCTTTACTTTCAATGGCTTTGGAGTATGTGTAGTAGTAGTACCCAACAAGGCATGAAACCATCACGATCCCGCCAATTAGGGGCACCTCCCCCGCCAAAACGAAAATAGTCATGAAAACCGTTGCGACTAGGACTGCTACGGAGTCCCTTTTGACTCCCTTTCCGGAATGAGATTGGGCTCCTAGAACCGCCGCACACCCTAGGACTAGCATCACGTTCGCGACATTGGATCCGAGGACACCTCCAACCGCTATGTCGGGAGCTTCCCTGCCTATCGCCTCGATGGCTACTGCTAGCTCTGGAAGGGACGTACCAACCGCTACTACAGTGAATCCTACCACAAGAGGGGAGATACTAAGGTTCTGGGAAATCCTTGTTGCTCCTTGGACAAGAGTCTCGCCCCCTGCCATGAGAAGAGCGAACCCAGTGAGTACGTACATTATGTCGAGAAGTGTCCCATCCACGATTATCCCCCGGAGGCGATGCAGATTACTGTTTGCGTTCTACAAACAAGGGATTGCTTAGACGCATGCCCTCTCGATGTGCCTAGCAACTAGAACTGAGTTGGGAATTGTATGGTCTTCTAGAGTAGGTGAGAAGGGAACCGGGGTGTCCAAAGCCCCCAGAACTACAGGGGGGGACTCTAGCCTCCAGAAGGCCTCCTCAACAATTCTGCTAGCAACCGTGTGACCGAATCCGCCTGTCCATTGGGACTCTTGCAGGACAATCATCCTACCAGTTCTGATTACAGAGTCAATGCAGGTCCTCGAATCAAAGGGAAGTAGGGTTCTGAGATCTATTACCTCAACTTCAATGCCTTGCTTAGCAAGATCCTTTGATGCTTGCAATGCAACATGTACCATTGCCCCCCAAGTCACCACAGAAATGTCCTTGCCACCCCTCAAAACTCGAGCCCTTCCTATCGAGATATCTCCTCCAGCAACTCTTTCTTTTACTGAGTTTATGTCAACTACCTGGTTTATCGAACTACCCCATCCAGTTTTTCCACCCCTGAGTCCGTACAGCCCAATGTGCTCTAGGAACACCACCGGGTCCGGTAGGTGGTGCGCCTCAATTAGTAGATCATATGCATCCTGGGGGTTGCTAGGGGAGACTAGGACAAGACCGGGATCGTTTGCCAGCCATGATTCGATCATGTTGGCATGGAAGGGGCCACTACGCGTCTTTGCACCCAGAGGTATTCTGACCGTCATCGGTACTTCTGCACCCCATCTCCACCGGAGCTGTGCCGCGTTGTTCAGCAATGGATTAATCGCTAAGGCGGCAAAACCGCCGAATTGAATCTCTGCAAGGGGACGCATCCCTCCTATTGCGGCCCCTGTAGCAGAGTGAATGATTATCGCTTCAGACAGGGGCATATCCAACAGCTTATCCTGATGCCCTTTGGCCTTCAGTGGCAGATTCATTCCGAAGGCACCTGCCACCTCCATGTCCTCTCCCATGAATACCATTTGATTGCCGAATTCGTCTGCCAGAGCTGCCATTGCATTCTGTATCGCTCTACTGTATGTCCAAGAGTTAGCTGCGTCTGAGAATTCGATAGAGTATTCTCCAGGCCCTAAGACTGACTCTACCACTTCAAACTCCTTCCCAATCCTGCTATATTGGCTCTCATGGCTAGTTGCATCCTGGAGAGATGTTACCCCTTTCACGACCGAATTCCCTTCCGGCCAATCCATTTCTTCCAATTCTCTCTTGGAAGAATCAACCAGCCCTTTTTCTTCTTTTACCATAACATCAAGTTCAGATTCCCCTACACCCATTTCGATCAGTAGTTCTCTGTTGTTGGGGATGGGATCTTTCTCGGACCAGTATGAGATTAGCCCCCGATCCACATATCCGGGAGGATTGCCCGAAACTGAGCCCAGGTAAAGCTCGTCATGATGATGAGCATGACCACACCCGCGCATCGTTTCTACATGTATCAGAGTAGCACCCCCACCGCTAATTGCAAACTCCCTTGATACAGCCGCAGAAGCGTAGAAACTCGCCGGATCAGACCCATCTATGGTCCAGGAAGGAATGCCCATGCTCGCGCCCTTGTCCCCAAAGGTCTCGGCACCGGATTGAGCGGAAGCAAACGTATCTAGGGCAATTTGGTTATTCTGAATCATGAAGCATATGGGTAGCCCACGAACTCCTGCGAAGTTCATCGCCTCCCAGAACTCCCCACTGCTGCTGCAGCCTTCTCCGACAGGAGCAAGGTGAAACCTCCTGACGCCAAGCCTCTTTGCTGCCAAAGCTACCCCAGTAGTGGTAGCACTAGCTATAGGAAGTGGAGCCGTAGGGGGCAATATCCCCTTCTGCCAATTTCCGATGTGCAAGTCTCTACCACCGCACCCCTCGTGTCCTCCATCCATGTATGAACCAGACTTGCCCATTTGCGCGGATAGAACTTCTATCGGAGTTTGCCCCATTGCAATTGCAAGACCCACGTCTCTGATCATTGGCGCCACTATGTCCGCCATATGACGTTCTTCGTCAGGAATGTCAACCGCCCTAGTCATAGCAGATGCGCACGCTACTATTCCTTCCTGCCAAGTCGACCTGAAACCCTTCCCTCCGAAACTCTCTCCGTCCGGGGTGGGCAGACCCGATGTGAACAAGTCCTTCAGACACTCGTCAACCAACCTAGTCCTAGTCATCCATCTTTGCCACTGGATTCTCTGTTCGACTGTCACGGATGAGTAATGAGCTATTCTCCTTAGACAAAGGGAGACGTCGATAAGGAACCTCTCCGCCCTCCTTTCAAGATATAGAGATCCAACCCTTCTGGGAATAATTTCTAAATCCTCCATTTCCGATAGATTTGGCTCCAGTAAACGTTCAGAGAGTCTTTCTCTGAGTTTTGAAATGAATGATATGGAAAACTCATTGAATTCCGCCCCATCGAACTTTACCCCCCTCTCAGATTCGTCCCAGCATTCTGAAACAGTGTTTAGATGCCCATCGTGCCTTTCTGCAATGAACTGGATCAATCCTTTCTTGGCAACCCCCTCGTCCAGTGGAATTACGAATTCTAGGGCTGTGTCCGGATTCCATCCGATACCCCAAATATTAGGCAAATCAGACTGATTCGGCTGCTCTGGAAAAACCTCCACTTCCGAACTAGCTCCCTTGGAAGCTTCCCACCTGTTCCTTCTCATTGCTTCTTCTTCAAGCACATCTATGCTAGCCGCCTTGCTCCTTTCCCATACCTCTACTTCCCTCAACCTCCCTTTCCCAGAGGCGGAACGGTCTAGAGTTACCCTTGCTCTCTTACCGCAATCCGAACACCGCCGGTCTAACTTGGCCGATTTCCTAGATCTTGTTTTCCAAATCTGATGGAGCCCGCATTTAGGGCACTTCCATATGCCTTTTCTAGCCGTAGCCATGTTAGCGCCTGAAGGTCTACTACAACAATTATTCGCTATACTATGGCATATTTTACCACATTTAATAATAGATAAAAGATAAACGAAGATAAATATGATGATATATTTGTTAATTACCATAATAATAATGAATACTACGGATAGAAATACCACATTTAATTAACACAATAAATGATACAGTGATGAATACCTAGATTAACCACAATAAAAAGTTAGACTAGAGGTAATATTACCACTAATATTTAATGATTTTAGGATCTACATGGTCAGACCATGCGTGGATTCCGCCAGATAGGTTGTATACCCTGTCGGAATCCCACCCTGACTCGGAGAGAAATTTTGCGACTGCAGCAGACCTAACTCCGGTCCTACAGTAGATCACTATGTCTCGA
Source organism: uncultured Candidatus Poseidoniales archaeon (assembly GCA_964414525.1). Classification (GTDB taxonomy): domain Archaea; phylum Thermoplasmatota; class Poseidoniia; order Poseidoniales; family Thalassarchaeaceae; genus UBA36. The sequence goes on from CAYPWN010000007.1 coordinate 14,566, forward strand.
TCAGCAGGTATTTCCTCAAGTTTGGTTGGGACCTCCATGTGCATTATTCTAACATCGGTACCTTCGATAGAAGCAATCTCCTCTTCGTCCGCCCTTCTAACGTCGAGTAGGAAGGGGTTCCATCCGAGCTGCTTCCTTTCCACGAACTCCAAGGCCCCGATTTCGGACGAATTCGCACCAAAATTTTCCTCCAAGGCAGTGATGCTCTTTCTTCCGGAGTCCTTGGAAAATGAAAGGGTGCGCATCTCCATCGACAGAGCGTCGATTGTCAGCAGTCTGCCCCTAAGGCAGTCACCAGTTCCGATAATCACTTTGATTACCTCGGTCGCCTGTATAGTTCCGACTAACCCAGGGAGTACTCCTAGAACGCCAGCTTCAGAGCAATTGGGTGCTAGCTCCGGAGGCGGTGGATATGGAAATAAATCCCTGTAGTTAGGCCCTCCGTTTAGGTTGAAAGTTGACACCTGACCCTCGAATCTATGGATGCTTCCGAAAACCCAGGGTTTTCCTAGAATCTCGCAAGAATCACCAATCAGGTATCTAGTTTCGAAGTTATCAGTTCCGTCCAAGACTACATCGTACTCCCGAATAATTTCTAGTGAATTGTCTATTGTCAGTTTTTGCTCGATAGGTACTACTTCTATTTCATCATTCAGAGCAACAATCCATTTCGCAGCTGAACCGACCTTCGGTAGTCCTACCGATGAACTACTGTGGATTACTTGTCTTTGCAAGTTCGAAATACTAACCACGTCGTGGTCGACAATCCCGATCTTTCCCACTCCTGCTGCTGCAAGGTACATCAGGGCAGGAGAGCCCAGTCCCCCAGCCCCCACAACTAGAACTGAAGACTCAAGCAAGAGGATTTGGCCATCTTCACCAACCCCCGGAAGGACTAGATGTCTGGAATATCGGTCGGTCTGAGTGGGACTCAGGCCTTCTGGCATGGTGCTTGAGGAGGATACTCAATCAAGGCTCCTTCGGTCCTCAATCCTGGTCTTCTAACCACCTTTCAGCATCGATAGCTGCCTGGCAGCCCATTCCTGCTGCCGTAATTGCCTGCCTGTACCTCTTGTCTACCACGTCTCCAGCTGCAAAGACCCCGGGAACACTAGTCATCGTGTTCTCTTTGTGTAATAGGTACCCTTCAGAGTCCGTCTCCAATTGGCTGTCCAGGAAGGCTGTTATGGGCTTGTGGCCAATAGCGATGAAAGCACCAGTACAACTGATTTCCTCCTTGGAACCGTCTCTTGGGTCCTCCAGCAACGCTCCTGTTAGGCCGTTATCACCTGCGAGCCATTCTTTCACTTGCCTGAAGGCCCTAATTTCGATTTTTGGATGTGAATCGGCCCTTTCGAACATCACCTTGGATGCCCTGAAAACATCCCTCCTGTGGATGATTGTCACCTTGCTAGCGAACCTAGTTAGGAAGGTGGCCTCCTCCATGGCCGAGTCCCCGCCACCAACCACGATTATCTCCTCGTCTCTGAAGAATGCTCCATCACATGTGGCGCATGTGGAAATCCCCCTCCCCTTCTGGGCTTCCTCTCCCTCTGCACCCAGCCAGATTGCCTCAGCCCCAGTGCAGATGATTAGGGCCTCTGCTCGATACTCTTCTCCTTCGACCCAGACGCCGAAAGGACGCTCTGAGAGGTCCACTCTCTCCACGTTCTTATCCTGGACCTCTAGACCGAACCTTTCGGCTTGCTCCCTCATGTGTATCATCATTTCCGGCCCCCCTACTCCTGTGGGGTAACCTGGGAAGTTCTCTACGTCGGAAGTGAGCATCAGTTGTCCTCCAGACATGTATCCTGCAAACATCAATGGCTCCAGAAGAGCTCTAGCGGCGTATAGCCCCGCAGTGTAGCCCGCGGGGCCAGAACCAACGATGATTACACTCCGGGCTTCCGCTCCCATAGGACATCCAGACCCAAGGCATCCCTTGAATCTTGACAGTGGTTGGGGTTCAGAAACCATCAGAATCTAAATGGAAAATTGTAATATATTATCCGAATTTGGCGCGACTTATGCCAAAATACATGTATTCTGGAAACTACACTGAGAAAGGGGCTGCCGGCCTGCTAAATGACGGAGGCAAAGCCCGTCACGAGGAAGCACAAAGAGCAGCTACTGCTATGGGGGGGTCTTTGGAAGCCTACTACTGGGCATACGGGACAATGGACTTCTTCATGATCATGGACGTACCTTCCGAGGCGATGGCGATCAAGTTCTCCCTATATGTGGGAGCTTCAGGGGTGTTCAATGGAAAGCTGACGCCTCTGATTTCCGTGGATGAGATGGAGGAGGCTACGAACACCGAGTTGCCTTCTATGAGCCTGCCAGGGGAGTAATTACTCACTCCGACATTGCTGCTACCGCGCCTACGGCCGCACGGGCGTGTGGCTCCAGTCTGGGCTCTATGTGCTCAGGCTCTGCACCGGGCCCGATTATCCCAAGACCGATGGGCTTGTTGTGAGAAATCTGCAATTCGATCACTGCTTTGGTGACTGATTGCCCCATTACCAAGCCGTGATCTGTCTCACCGCGTTCTATGATTCCGAGCACCACAGCACCGTCTATATCTTGCCTCTGCAACATTCTGTCAAGTGCTAGAGGGGCTTCCATCGATCCCGGGACCCAAGAAACCTCTGCTACTTCCCAATTCTTGATTGACGCTTCATCACTGGCGAAGTCCAACATCTTCTCGACCTCTTCGCGATGGAAAGACCCGCATACCACGCCCAACCTCATTAATCCGCCCCCCTGCTAAGATCAAGGCTGTCGATGATTGCCTTAGTCCCCGAATCTATCTCGATATTCACCCAATCTCCTACTGATTTTTCTCCTATCGTTGTACTCCTCAGAGTCTCAGGAATAATGTGCAAATAGAAACCCCCCTCATCTACCCTTCCAACAGTCAGGGACATCCCATCAACGGCTATGAAACCCTTCTCAAGGATATAGGTTCGAGTCTCACTAGATGTTGCTACCTTGAGATCAAGCCCTTCTCCCGCCTCGGCCCTTTCGATGATCTCAGCAGTGCACATCACGTGCCCGGAAACCATGTGGCCCCCAAGCTCATCCCCCAATCTGAGTGAACGCTCGACATTCAGCATATCCCCCTCTACCCTGTCACAAAGAGTAGTTCTGGTCAGGGTCTCTGCTATTGCATCGAATCCTACGTTTGACGATTCGATATTTACCACCGTCATACAGACCCCGTCTAGAGCTACGCTGGCCCCAATCTCAAGGCCCTCATCGAAACCACTCAGGTCTAAGGTAATAGTACGAATCTCATCTCCTTCGACTATTCTGGTTACGGGTGCTTTCCCTGCAACTATTCCAGTGTACATTTTAGTCCTCCTCGTATGGCCCACCCTCTGCTCCGGGCCACAAATCTAGTATCCTGGCTATGATCTTCCTTGTGCCATCGAGATCATCGGAAAGCCCCTCCACTCGAGTAACTTCGACATGCCCATATCCATGCTGCTGCAGACCGTCTCTAATTGAGTCTATAGAATGCTTCTGATCGTATCCAAGTGCTATGATTTCTGGCTGCACAGTCTTGAGAATCTCGAAAATGGGGACCCCGGGAGGGTTTCCTACAATTGCCGAATCCACTGGCTTTAGCCCCTCAACCATCCTCCTCCTGAGATCCTGGCCAGTCACCGGCTCGTGCTTCTGTTTTCTCACGGTCTCATCATGGGCAATGACAACTACTAACTCGTCACCAAGCGACTTGGCCTGCTCCACGTAGTGAAGATGCCCAGCGTGAAGAAGATCGAATATTCCGACCGCCATTACCTTGACCATGCTATAGGCTCCTGTTGCCCGTCCCGCCTAATCCTTTTCATCGAATGCCGATGATATATCATCACCAGTGATCATGGGGACGCCATGCTCTTCCGAATACATCCTAGCCTCATCTAGGGAAAGCGCTCCGTCTCCATCCGGCTCAAGCATTTCCGCCCCGATGGTGCAGGGCACCATTCCTGCTAGTCTGGCGATTGCTACAGCAAGTTCTGTATGGCCCTGTCTGGTTTTGAGGCCTCCTGGAGACTCTCTACACACTGGTATGTGCCCCGGTGTCCTGAACTCTGACCCAAGAGCGGGAATTGCCACTTCACTACCACTTCCAGTCAATTCGTTGGCCAATTCTCCGAATCTTCTCGTGGTCAGTGCCCTGTCCCTGTCGGTTATTCCGGTGTATGTTTCTCTGTGGTTAAGAGATAGTGTAAATGCAGATCTTTTGTCATACTGCAGGTCGTTTGTAACAAGGTGACCTAGCACGGGATTTTCCTCGACAAGTGCGGAATGCGCATGTATGTCTTGGAGCCATGGCAAGCCGAACATTCTTCCTACTTCGTCCCCTATTGCTAGGAATAACAGCCCACCACAGTCTTTCCTGAGTCTCCTCATTACTTCCGGAGTCGCAAATTCTGCTGGCCATAGTAGATCGGTCTCCATTTCTCGGAATGCAGAGTCGAAGATCATTACAGGCTTCCCCGACTTGAAGGCCTCAACAGCCTCCCGCACGCCTCCGTCCATGACGTGCCGAGGGGCCATAGATACCCGACATTTTCGGTCTAGAAAAAATGATGTCTTAGGGAGTACCCCACATTCCATGTCAGCCAAAATCGAAGCATCGGCCCCCGCTCGTGTAGACCTCGCTGGAGGCTGGACCGATGTCGGCCCCTATCCATTTGATGTCGGCGGCGAAGTAGTCAATTTCGCAATAAATCGCAGGGTTTTCGCCCGTATGCCCCAATTCTCAGTAGAGGAAGACGCCGAATTGGAGTTCCAAGTACCCAGGGGCTCGGGCCTAGGTACAAGCGCCGCAATGAACGTCGCCCTGGCTGCACTGATGTCCCCAGAAGGTGCCGAAACACCCGCGGCCCTCGCAGAGATGGCATATGCTGCGGAATCACAGGAAGGTAACATGTGCGGTAGGCAGGATCAGTGGGCCTCTGCCTTTGGGGGATTCAACCATCTACTGTTCATTGGCGACTCTGTTGAGGTTATGCCATTCGAGCCAATGAGGTCAGCCAAGAACTGGCTGAATAAACACCTGATCATCGCCTACTCTGGAATAAGCAGGAAGTCAGGAGATATGCAGAAATCTGTATGGGACTCATACTCAAGAGGTGACAAGAACGTTTCAGACGGATTGCATATCATCAGACGTGCTGCGAGGGTAATGGCGAACGGCATACAGCAGGATAGGAGGGACCTAGTAGTAGCGTCACTAAGGGATGTTTGTGAAGGGGTCGATTTGATGGATCCTTCGATTCATGACCCTTTTAGAGAGGCAACAGAACCACTCCTGGAAACAGGCTCTCTGGCAGCATGGAAAGCATTAGGCGCGGGAGGGGGGGGCTGCGCCGCATTACTTTGCTCACCTACAGGCGTAGAAGAAGTAGAATCCAGAGTTCTGGATGCCGGATGGGAGCTCATCGAATGGCAGTTCGACGAGGAAGGGGTCCTTCTGAAACAAAGCAACATATAGACGAATCCTCAAACATGACGATTTCTCCGCTAGGCCATGAGCGGACGCCGGGCCATGTTCGCATCTCTGGCCCTGCTGGTCCTTGTAGCCCCTCTTGCATCGTCTTCAATACCACTGGAACCAACTAGTAGGGGGGGGATGGATGCAGAAGGAGACTGGGTGCAAAGCGTAGAGTCTGAAATTCACTGGAAGTGGTGGACTCACTGGAGCAGAGACAAGGACTCTAACGCTATTGACGATAGGCTTGAGTGGCTAATTGAACAACCAGAGGAAACCCAGAGAGACTGGTGGCGAAGAGCACCAGAAGGCAGCGCCAGGATATTCGTAGATTACAATCATCACCCCACGGATGCGGATGTCTATGCCCTGGAATCCTTGGGCGTAGAGGTGACCTTCCGATTCCGGTATCTCGACACAGTATCGGCCACTGCACCAATATCCTCAATCACGGACGAGGATGGGATCAGATCCCTTAGTGGGGTGGTGATGGTCGAGGATCTCGGCCTCGCAGAGACCAACATGCATGAAGCGGTTCCTAATATGGGGGTGGATTCGGTCTGGCAGGACTTCGGCCTTGACGGCACCGGCTCGGTTATCGCGGTTCTCGACACAGGTGTCCGAGGGGACCATGAGGGTCTCAACGACATGGACGATGACCCCTTCACTTGCATTGACGACCCTCCTGAGCCAGACCCATTGGATCCAGAACCGGAACCGATACCAGCTGACTGCGATCCCAAGATTATAGCATTCTATGATGCAGTCTTCACAGACGAGGAACAAGACCCGTCGACTTCCTACGATTCGGGAACCCACGGAACCCACGTCGCCGGAATCGCAGCTGGTTCCGGAGGTGGACAGACGGATCCTGAAACAGGACTAAGATACGTAGGTGCAGCCCCTGGTGCCTATCTCATCAACATCTTGGGGTGCTGCGATGGAGACATTGAGGACGTCATGCAAGGGGCTCAGTGGGCTATAGACAATAGAGAAAAGTACGGGATAGACATAGTGACCTCATCACTGGGGGAGCAGCAGTTCGAGGTCCACCTAGACAACGACGGAAACTCGGCATGGAGCCGCCAGATGGACATGGTCGTCGAGGCAGGCATAATCACGACCCTCTCTGCAGGGAACGAGCTAGGGGGTGTGACGCTCGCCGGCTGCAACACAATTGACAGCCCCGGCGATGCAAGGCTCCCGGTTACCGTAGCCAGCCTTGACAAGGACCTCGGACTCGCAGTATACAGCAGCAGGGGATACACCTCGGACCTCAGGGTCAAGCCGGACGTAGCGACAATCGGCTCCAGTATAATGGCTCCAGATGCTGCCACCCAGGATGGTTACACCAGTAAGTCAGGTACCAGCATGGCAACCCCTCTTATGGCCGGTATAGCTGCTCTTATGGTCCAAGCAAACCCAGACCTAACCCCTTCTGAGTTCAAGTCAATAATCGCCGCCCATTCCATAGAGCGTGACATCCAGCTCCTTGATGACCCAGGATTCAACGACTGCAGCATACTAGAGTCCAGGCCAGACAACGAATTCGGGTATGGGCAGGCCGATCCTACGGCATTCGTCGAGGCAGCGGGCAGCATCGATAGGTCCCTCAACGTCTCCATGGACGTCGAGACCCTTCAGGGCGTAGCCAACGAAAGTTACGTCTACGGGAAGTCTTCCGGAGCAGATCCCGGAACTCCAGGGGCCCAGGTCGAGGTAAGGGTGGGAGGAGGAGATTGGAAGGAAGCATCTGACGACTCCCCGCTAGACGACTGGTCGATGTGGAGCATCCGTCTGGATCCTCACAACGAGTCGGGTAACTCCACGATATTCGCCAGATTGGTAGTGGACGAAGACCACATTTCCCCAGTCGATGCCCGGAGGGTGATCCTGCTCGATATCCCTGCCACATCTAGCGGATCAGGAGGTTCCAGCAGCTCAGATATCCTCATCATTGGCGTTGGCTTGATGATCGCCGTATTGCTCGGATTCGTTTTGATAAACAGAGAGCAGCTCTTCGAGCAGTGGTTCGACGGTCAGAGCCTAACCGAGAATAGACTCAGGAGGATGGTCTCACTCTGCGTACTGTACTTCGCACAAGGGCTGCCATGGGGATTCGCAACAGTGGCATTCGCAGCATACCTGGCTGCAAACGGTTTCACCCCCCAGGAGGTGGCGACGCTCTTCGCCACAATAGCTCTCCCTTGGACTTTCAAGTGGATATGGGGGCCAGTAATCGACACAGTGAACATCCCAATCTACGGGAGCCGGAGGCTGTGGATATTGTTCGCCCAGTTCGGCATGGCAGTAACAATCGGGATACTTCTCCTTGTCCCGGACTTGGCAGGTGAGATTGACTTAGTGATCAAGCTAATGTTCATCCACAACATCTTCGCCTCCCTACAGGACGTGAGTACGGACGCCCTAGCAGTGGATGTACTCCTGGACGACGAGGTATCCACGGCCAACGGTTACATGTTCGCCTCAAAGAGGGCCGGGATGATAATCGGCGGAGCTGTCCTCGGGGGCTTCGTCAACACCATAGGCATCCGGGGAATGCTTTCGATTCAACTACCGGTCCTCCTATTGATCATGGTTCTACCACTCTTCCTCTATGAGAAACCTGGCACAAGGCTGTTCCCATGGACTAGGCCTTCTGATTCAGAGGACCCTGAGATCGACGACCCTGCGAAGGACTCAGAGTTCGAGACCGACGAGAGACTCTACTGGGAGGAGCCGGAGGAATCCAGGTGGTGGGCCGCAAGGGCAGTAGGAAGGTCAACATTCGACGAGAGAATAACCATTCCTGCCCTACTAACGATAGTGTCCCTGTCGATTTTCGTAGCAGGGCTGGTTTTTGCGATTCTGTCCGTGGACCTTGAAGTCAGACCCTACTCTTTAGCAAAGAAGATAGCCTTCTATGGCATATTATCAGCAGTAGCGGCTTCCTTGATTTCGAGAGCCTTCCCCATTCCTAAGGTCCCAAACCCATTCGCCCTGTTACCATTTAGAGCTAGGAGGACACTTGCACAGACTAGTTTCAATCTGACCAAGGCATTCCACCTTAGATCCTCATTTCTCCTCATCTTCCTCTGCCTGCTCTCAGAGCTATACCTCTTCATTGACCCAATCGTGCTTGACATATTCATCAACAGAGCAGGATGGGAGCAAGAGAAGTACAACGTCATAGTCGGCGGAATCGTAGTCTTCGCAATCATGATCGGGCAGATCACAGGAGGGATGCTGGGAGATAGGTTCGGCGTAAAGAGGGTCGCTATGATAGGATTCACTTGTTTGGCCATATGCAATGGGATGCTTGCAGTCCTAGAGCCGATGTGGACCAATACCACTGTCATGGTGACATACCTGGTAATCCGTGGGCTCGTCAACGGAATCGCATGGATATGCGTTATTGCAGTCGCGATGAAGATGACATGGAGCAAAGTGGGCGGGACACAGTTCACTGCCTACATGTCAATGTTCAACCTCTCCGCAGTAACTGCATACACATTCACAGGAAGGATGCTAGAACTATTCGACAATAACTACAGCGTCACCCTCTACGTCGGAGCAGCACTGACAATGATCACCGTGTTCTTCTTGATTTTCATAGACCCCGAGGAGTGTAATAAGGTTCTCGAGGATAAGTCGGACGAAGATGAAGTAATTGATGCAGATCTTGGCGAGGCTTTGTGGGCAGATGAGGGGGGCAGTGAACCTGTCGCAACTACATGAGATCATTGAAGAGACGGGAACCGATTTCCTAGTCTTCACCCAGACCATCTGTCCCTATTGCACAAGGGCATTCAGGACACTAGATGCAAAGGGCCTGTCTTACACCGAAGTCAACTTGGACAACTTCGAAGGCCTAAGGCAGATGGTTGTCAAGGAGACCGGGCACAGGACAGTGCCAGTCGTCTTCGACATGAGGGGCGATGAACCGATATTCGTCGGCGGTTCGGACCATCTTATGGAGTATGTCTAGAGGGCCCATGACTGGGTGATGCCACCAGCAATCATCACTCTGAGGTATGTCGAACCACCCGTGAAAGTCGCGGTAAGGGTGTATTCCTCTGAGGGGTATGGTATGGTGCCCAGTGTTCCCATCTCACTAGCCCCGGGGCCCCAGATCCTCTCAAGCGCGGATACGGACATGTGGTCTCTCAGAGTCATGGTAATCGAAGAACCCGAACCGCTCTCAGCATCCAGGAAGTAGATCATCTCGTCCCACTCTCCATCGTTGGGGTGGTCACTCACCAGAAATGTATCACGAAACTCGAAGTCATTTCCAGTGTCCTCCCATGTATCACTGAACAGGTCACCACCCCTGACGAAGTACACGTCACCAGAATGGGAAACTCCTGAGTCCGAGAGCATCATTCGCAGGTTATCCATACCTGAATGGTCCTTCCAGATGAACGAAGAGAAGAACCCAATCTCACCGTTGAACACATAGTCTAAGCGCGAACCATCGGAAGAGGTTGCTACGATAACAGCGGTGCTCCCAGCAACATCGGAGACTAAAGCGCTCCACTCGGTCGAGAAGAGGGTAAAAGACCATGATTTCCCCTCCTCCAAGGGGAAGCTCAAAACAGGCTGAGCAACGCCGTTCTCAAACGCAGCAAGGTCGGAATGCGTGACCCTTCCCAGGAACGGGTTGTGGTTGAGTACTGCATGCCTCCTAGCCTCGGTCAGGCTCGAAATGGCTAGCATGTATGCGGAACCATCCTCCTCACTAGTGCTGGAGACCACCAATTTCGTCGTGTCATCACTGAAGTCAGGAGTAGAGAATGTGTATAACCACCAGTCGCCAATCTCCCAGGAAGGGACTTCCAGCCCATCGCCAGAATCTCCTCCCGTACTAGACGAATCGCCCGTGCAACCTACCAGGGAGGCTACAAGAAGTAGAGCTAAGGCGGCACACGCGCGGGTCTGCATCATACTAGGTGGCAGGGCAGGACCGTCAAGAGCCTGACGCTTATTGGAATCAAAGAGCCCCGAGCTCACCAGTCTTGGTTAGCAGTCCAGCAATGACTACGCTTACGATGCTCATAAGCTTGATCAGGATGTTCAGGGAAGGCCCGCTTGTGTCCTTGAATGGGTCTCCTATGGTGTCCCCTACAACCGCAGCGCTATGGGCCTCGTCACCCTTTGATGCGCCTTCGATGTGACCTTGCTCTATGGCCTTCTTGGCATTGTCCCAGGCCCCTCCAGCATTTGCCATGAATAGGGCCATTAGTACTCCGGTCGCAGTCGCTCCAGCTAGAGTTCCACCAAGCGCAGCGCTTCCTAGGAAGAAACCAATCAGTACGGGGCTTGAAACTGCCACGACGCCCGGCATAACCATCTCTCGTAGTGCGGCTTTGGTGGAGATGTCCACACAAGTGGCGCTATCCGGCTCCACGCCCTCTCTGCCCTCCAGGAGGCCGTCTATCTCCCTAAACTGCCTTCGAATCTCAGTGATCATATCCTCAGCCGCCCTTCCTACGGACTTCATGGTCATGGCTGCAACGACGAATGGTAGGGATGCCCCTATCAGGAGCCCGATTACTACCAGTGGCTCTGTTAGGCTTAGGTCCGCAGCTTGTAGGTCGGCGCTGGTCTTGAAGGCCGCGAAGAGAGCCAGCGCGGTTAAGGCCGCGCTCCCAATGGCGAACCCCTTCCCAATGGCAGCCGTCGTGTTCCCAATTGAGTCGAGACCATCCGTGATGTCACGAACATCCTTGCCCAGTCCTGACATTTCGGCAATTCCTCCAGCGTTATCTGCAACTGGACCGTAAGCATCCACGGTCATAGTCACCCCCACCGTTCCTAGCATGCCCATTGCTGCCATAGCAATTCCATAGAGGCCGGCATTCCCCCCTTCCATTACGTGGTTGGCTCCGAAAATCCCTGCTGCCATCAGGAGAACTGGGATGAACACCGACTGCATTCCTACAGCAAGACCCGCGATTGCGTTGGTTGCACTGCCAGTTTTGCTAGCCTCACCTATGTATGGGATGGCTTCTACCTTGATACCAAAGACATCCTCTATCCCGGTGTAGTATTCAGTGACCAGTCCTATCAGGATTCCAACCAGAGAACCTATCGCTACTGCTTGGATAACTGTTGTGTCCAAGTCCATGTAGTCAAGGGCGAAGTACCCTCCAGCGATGAAAAGAGCTGCTCCAATGAAGGTGGTGTTTCGGAGAGCTGCACCGGCATCCATGTTCTTCATTGCGGAGATAGAGAAAACTCCTACGATTGATGCGATGTACCCTACTATAGCTAGCACGATTGGGATTGTGACGTAGTCATTACCGAGATCATCGCTGGCTGCAGCAATGACCATTGCCGCAATGATGCTCCCGACGAACGACTCGAAGATATCTGCACCCATTCCTGCAACATCTCCAACGTTGTCTCCAACGTTGTCCGCAATCACTCCCGGGTTCCGGGGATCGTCCTCGGGGATTCCTGCCTCTACCTTGCCTACAAGATCAGCCCCTACGTCAGCTGCCTTGGTGTATATCCCTCCGCCTACTCTGGCGAATAGGGCTATTGAAGAGGCGCCCATCCCGAATCCCGCGATGTTTGCGACAGTAAGAAACTCAGTCTCGGTGAAGTAGAACATCAATGAGATTCCGAAAAGTCCGAGGCCCCCCACAGCCAAGCCCATAACGGCACCTCCGTTGTAAGAGGTGGTAAGGGCCGCTGCCTGGCCCCCATCTGCAGCGGCTTGGGCAGTTCGGCCGTTTGCGCTGGTGGCAGACCGCATTCCACTGAATCCGGCAGCCACGCTACAAAGAGCCCCTATGAAGAAGGCGACCGAGGTCTCCATCCCGAGGTCGTCGTTGTAATTCCCGCCTATGAATAGAAGGGCTGCTACAACAACAATGAAAACCGACAGCATGCGGTACTCTGCCATAAGGAAGGCCATAGCTCCGTCCTGAATTCTGCCAGTTATCTTCGCAACAGTCTCGTTCTCTATTTTTATCGAATTTACCTTGTTGTATAGGAAGAATGCTACCACCAGTCCAAAGAGACCTGTAGCCATTCCCGCCATTCCCAATTGTTCGCCGTCCATAAAATCACCATCGGTTTTGCTGGCCGAATCGAGTGCTCTATTTAATCCAAATCCAATCAAAATCCGCCACTGCAGATTAATTACGACTGGACAGGACCACCGAAGCGAAGGACCTCAGAATCCCAACCCCATCATGTTCCCTCTGGAATGAGGCCAATTCTTCCTGGGTTATATGCCCCCATTCAAACGCTCTTTGCACTCTTGCCTTTGCAGCCTCTGGGTGAAACTGCACCCCCCAAGCAGGAAGAGGGGTTCCATAGTTGTCATTCACCCTTACCGCCGTTACCCTGTTGTGTTCGGCAGACCCTAGCAGAGTGCAGTATTCTGGTACGCTTATCACATGGTCTTGGTGGGAGTATAGGGCTACTGGGGAATCGCCCTCTCCACTTCTGCTAGAAGAAAACAAAACGTCGGACATCCCGCTCTCTGTTAGGTGGAGATCCCAAACACCACTGGACATCGAATCCGCTCTTTCAACCGAGGCCCCTAGGGACTTGCAGAGGAGTTGGTGTCCGAAGCAGATACCAAGCGTTGGCACCCCCATCCCTGAAGAGCACCTTAGTACGGATGCCCCACCATCCATCCAGTTCTCCCACATTGTCACGTTCCTCCTGGAGCCACTGCAAATCACAGCATCCGGGGACAAACTCTCGATCCAGATGGATGTTAGCTTGTCGTCTCCATGCAGAGGCATCGCAATTCTCCTGAAAAACACCTCATTTCCCGACATCTCAAGGACGCACTCTTTCCAGAAGGGAAAGTCATCATCCCAGTTCGGAACATGTTCCTCCGACAGAGGGAACATCCCTCCCTCTTGCGCCATATCCCCAGATTCTTCGGATTGCATTTGAGGAGTCAGAAGTAGAACTTCCACCGGGCCGCTTTCGGCGATTGGTGAAACTATCTCTTGGTTGCCCCCATGGCCGAACTCCGATCTCTCAACCAGGAGGTCAATCAGCAATACTCGGGTAACCCTGCTCACGTACCTCGGAGGAGGCAATTGTTTGAAAGACCCCCGCCCCCCCTTCAGAGTGGGACTCATGATAGACAAGCAACTGATATTGGACTCAGTCGGCCCCGTACAGGCGGTTCTAGATGCTCACGACGGAGTGGTGAACGTAGTGGATACCACGGACGGCGTGATCATGATTTCGTTGGAGGGAGGGTGCACAGGGTGCAGCGCAACACCAATGACTGCCATGCAGATATATTACTCACTGATGAAGCTAGATGAGGTCCACGATGTCGTCTTTGTAAATGGGGAGCTTCCAGCATACATGCGTTCATTCATTGATGACAAACTGGGCTCAGAGTAATCACTCTTCTTCTCTTCTATCCTTCATTATCTTGTGCGGGTTTGCTTCGCCTTGTACGTCCTGCCCCTTGATGTTCATCATCGACGATAGCGCTACGATTACAGCTATGACAGCTAAAGGCCTGGCTATGTTACTCGAACCCCATATTTCCCCTCCCGAGTAGTGCAGGACGAATAGGAGCATGGCCGAAGTCAGGCAGATTGCCGCGATCAACCTCTGCGCCAGCAACTCGCTCTCGGGGGTTCTGGAGAGTGACCCAATAGACATCCAGAGAAAAATGGCAATGCTGCACATCCCTAGCGACGCGCCCTCTGCCAGTGCTAGGTAGTCCATGCCGCATCCTACAGAGTCAGGCTTGAGTATGTTATGATTAATCAACAACCCAATATATCCCCTAGAGTTATGGGCACGCGTGGGAATCTCGCCCAGATCAAGGTGGTCCAATAGGGACGACTCATCCTACCGAAAGAAGGAACCCTCGAAATTTTGGAAGCCAGCAATACATGACTGGGGGAGATCCAGGGGTGAGTCTTCGGCCCCAATCCTCCTTGTGGGGCAGATATCCAGTCTTGCATCACTGTCAATGCTCTACGCCGGACTAGAGCAGTCTCATTCGGAGTCGGCAGCTTTGGCTTCAGCCTGGTCATTGGGTAGCTCTGCATTTTTCGTCACGATATTATTCGGGCTCGTCTCCTTCCTGTGCATTTTCAGAGTAGCGATTTCAGGGAAGGCACCTCGAAGAAGAAGGAGACTAGCCAGACTTTGGCTACTAGGGGCCATTGTCGCCGTATTTTCAATCACCCAGTAATCCGCTCTTTAATGCCGATATAGCGTAACTCACTTGAGCGACATGTACCTGCGGTAGGCCGGTAGTGACCATGAAACCGCTAGCGGCTGCCATTATCGCCATCTCCGGAACTGTGATGTTCGTCAGTACATTATTCTGGGCATCCGGGACTCCCGTCCCTTTCTTCGGGTCTCAAGATGCCGAGGAGGGCCCCGATTTCGAATTCTCAGGACTTGACGGCAACATAACCCTGCATGATACCGAATCCCCAACTAGGGGTTGGGCGGTTTACACTTACGGGGAATACATCGATGATGATGGAGACGGGTTCTGGGATGGCTGCGAATCCGTGGAGATTTCAATCTGGAGCCAATCGAACGAGAACTCGACAAACGATACGGGCTGGAGAAACTTCTTCCCAATGTGCCAGCAGGGTTTCGAGAGGCCCGACGTCCTGGAAATGGTATACTTGGGACAGTTGTGCTTTGACCCAGAGAATGAGAGTTCACCGAGATGCCCAGTTGGGAATTACGCACTAGAGTCTAACACCTTTGTGAGGATCTCTCAGGAGAGCGAGCCAACGGACGAATCCCTCCTATCCAGATTTTTTGAATGGCTGGGATCGGGCTTGGAGACGGGAAGGACTTTGCTGTGTGGGTCAACACTCCTGCTCATGGTCGGATTGCTCTACAACTTCGTGTCAAGGGACAACGAGAGTGTGGATGTTACAAAATCGGATGGAAAAAAGGCTCAATGGAGGGCTTATGCTCTTTCCCAAACAGAGAGGGGCGATGATGGCCTACCCAAGGCATTCAGCCGCCATACGACGCAGAAGGACATTTACAGAAAACCCAGGAAGGGAAACCGCAGGGGCGGGGTCCACAAGACAGGGGGCCTGTACCTCGGGGGTTGGACCGAAGAAGACTCTGACCAGGAGTACAAGAAGAAGGTGGAAGACCGGCGTGATAGGTGATCAGAATAGGAAAGGGTCGAACATAAACAGAACGCCGAGAATTACAATCAGAACTATCGCCCGCCTTAGAACTTTGAACATCGAACCGAGAACCATCCCGCTGTAGAGCTCGCGACTCTTCCTTACGTAAACACGGGGTGGCCCTGCATCCTCGAGAAGATCCCCCTCCAAGGCCATTATTTCAAACCCTTCTCATTTTGAAAACGGGGATAGGACTCATTTTATGCGAGTTTTCTGTGTGTAGTCTTTCGTATATCTCCAGAACCTCTCTTTGCCGCTCGGATAGGCCCTCTACCAGCTCCCCATCCGCATGGGACATAGCCCACTCAAGCTCTGCATAGGATGCCCCCATCTGTTCCTCGTCGGTTCTTCCATCCCCCCATAGGCCATCGGTGGGGATCGCATCACGAATTTCCTTGAGAACACCCAACTGAGCGCCTAGGGCATAGACCTCCGACTTGTATAGGCCAGCGATTGGCGAGATGTCCACACCTCCATCGCCGTATTTAGTGAAGAAACCCACCCCGAAGTCCTCTACCTTGTTCCCCGTCCCGACAACTATTCCACCGGTTGACCCTGCGATGGCATACAGAGTTGCCATTCTTATCCTTGCACGTGAGTTTGCCAGTGCCAAATCCGAGATCCCGTTTCCTTGCATATCGTCATTGAATTTGTCGAAAGTTGCAGTCAGGTCAACTAGGCGACCTTCCACATTTTCCCAATTACTCTCTAGCCACGAGATATGGAGGTTGGATAGGTCGTACTGAGAACGGTCCTGGTGAATGGGCATGTTCAGAACAATGGTGTCCAAACCTGTCATGGCTGACAGGGTCGAGGTAACCGCAGAATCAATCCCCCCGGAAACTCCGACGACCAGCTTCTGAATCGAATTCCTGTCAGCATATTCGCGAATCCAATCAGAAATCTCTCCTGCCAGGATGCCCAAGTCATTCATGCAATTACCTCAGTGACAAGCTACCCCGTACTTCTTCAGCCTCCAGTAATTGTATGGCCAAGGAGTCAGGAATCCAGCAATTAGCATTGGAGCTATCACCCACCATGTTAGCTTCGCCCCCCCAGTAAGCACCAGATCTACTATGTTCATCGCCGCTTCCATTGAAAGCATTGAGATTAGTGACATTCCTATCGCTACCCGAAAGGCCTCGTTCAGCGGCATCTGACTCAGTAGGATGTAAGTCTCCAGAGCAATTGACGTCAATATTCCGTTGAACATGGCCAGAGCCATGATCATCATGGCATTCCATCCCGAGTCAGTGAATACGAATTGGAAAGCTGCGATAGTTCCAAAGTCTCCTATGCTGCATCCGATAAGGCACCACTTCGTATTGTTAGCAGATTGCCTCCAAACACGCGAATCGCCCCAGTGAAAGCCCTCCGCCCTCCCATCAACTGTATATCCCGCAGACCTCACAGCATCACTGAGTAGGTCTCTGGACACGCCATCGTGGCTTATCACCGCTCTACCATCCTCGTGGCTGACTTCAGCAGCACTAACCCCGGACAATTCTTCGAGGGCCGCCTTGACCCTACCGGAACACCCTACACACGTCATTCCACCCACATCGAGGCGAACCGTCTCTGTCACGATACCAACTGGTGCCTAGGGCATTTGAAGTCTTGCAATTTTCAGTCAAACCAGCCCCAACTACCCCCTCAAGTTCAAGACGAACTTCTAGGTCGCTTGGACGATGGGCGTGCCCGATTCCCCTGGAGATCTAGACCCCGTGGCTCTGGAGAACTCGTTGATGCAATTATGGGTGAGCGAGGGCACATTCTCGAAGTCAATAGAATCCAGGAGAGAGTTAGATTCGCCCTTCACCTTCTTGGAAGGGCCTCCTACGGCCAATGGGAGGCCCGGTATCCACCACGTACTGTCTAGGCTGTTCAAAGATATGGTATGCCGATGGAAGTCTATGGAGGGGCACATAGTAGAGCGCAAGGGAGGATGGGATACGCATGGCCTTCCCGTAGAGATAGAGGTCCAGAAACAGCTAGATCTGATGTCTAATGAGGCCATAGAGAACTACGGGATGGAGGCATTCAACCAGAAGTGCAAGGAGAGCGTCTGGACCTACGAGGAGGCTTGGAGAGAGATGACCGAGAGGATGGGCTTTTGGGTGGACATGGAAGACCCCTACGTCACTCTTCACGACGAGTACATCGAGTCTGCATGGTGGTCCTTGAAGCAGATGTACGACAAGGGGCTTCTTTTCAGGGGGCACAAGGTTCTGCCCTATTGCCCCCAGACAGGGACCAGCTACTCCACCCACGAAGTCTCACAGGGCTACAAGGAGGTCTCAGAGCCAGCCGTGTTTGTGAAATTCAGACTAGAAGATGATGACGCATCCGTACTGGCGTGGACCACCACCCCCTGGACACTCCCGGGGAACGTGGGCCTCGCTGTCGGCCCCGAGGTCACATACTGCCGAGTCCGAGTTACGGAGCCACCCTCCGAGTCTTGGGAGGGCAGGGGCGGGGCCGAGGTCGCCGAGGAGCTCATACTGGCCAAGGACCTCATCGGAAACGTGCTCAGGAACCATGCAGACGTGATCGAGGAGTTCCCAGGATCAGAACTCGTCGGCAAGGCCTACACCCCCCTGTTCCCCGGAGCAGTTGACCGGGGAGGCTCACAGTCGGCTTGGACGATAGTCCCCGCTGACTTCGTTACCACCACGGATGGGACCGGGGTGGTTCACACCGCGGTGATGTACGGGGAGGATGACTACAGGCTCGGCATGGAGGTCGGGTTCCCGGCACAGCACACGGTAGGCATCGACGGTGCCTTCGTAGAAGGGGTGCACGAACTCCTCGACGGGCGCTACGTCAAGGACTGCGACAACGAGATCATCGACCTCCTGGATTCGCAGGATCTCCTGTACAGGGAGCACGCCTACACTCACGACTACCCGCACTGCTGGAGGACGGACCATCCACTCCTCTACTACGCAATGGACAGCTGGTTTGTCAGGATGACCGCCGTCAGGGAGCAGATCCTATCGCACAACGATAGCGTGGAGTGGGCACCCGAGTGGACTGGCACCAAGAGGATGGGGGAGTGGCTCTCCAACATCAAGGACTGGGCGATCAGCCGCGAGCGCTACTGGGGGACGCCCATCCCGGTCTGGATATGCCCCGAATGCGGGAGGGAGCATTGCGTAGGCAGCATCGAGGAGATGTCGTCGATGAAGACGGCCTCATCACCACAGCCTCCCGAATTGCACAGGCCCTACGTCGATGATGTGAAGCTGAACTGCCCTTCCGAGGGATGCTCCGGGGAGATGGTCAGGGAGCCATACGTCATGGACTGCTGGTTCGACTCTGGATGCGCCTCATTCGCCCAGTGGCACTACCCCTTCGAGAACGAGGAGGGGTTCGAAGGCTCATTCCCTGTCGACTACATATGCGAGGCAGTGGACCAGACTCGCGGGTGGTTCTACTCGCTACTCGCCGTCGCGACCACGGTCTTCGACGAGCCATGCTTCCGCAGGTGCCTATCTCTCGGCCACATACTGGACAAGGACGGCAAGAAGATGAGCAAGTCAAGGGGGAACGTGATCAACCCGTGGGACCACTTCAACAAGGAGGGCGCGGACTCTATCAGGTGGTACATGACGACGCAGAGCGCGCCTTGGTCGCCCACCAATTTCGATCCCAACGGTGTCAGGGAGTCCTACGCCAAGATGTTCCTCACCCTCTGGAACGTGTATCGCTTCCATGCTGACTACGCGCAGCTTGACGGATTCGATCCTGACGACCAGTCGGGCTTCGTCCCCATAGGAGAAAGGAGCCCACTGGACAGGTGGGTTCTCTCCAAGGCGGCAGAGATGGCCGAGGAGTACCACGGGAGCTTCGTCTCCTGGGACTTCCATAAGGCCGGGAGGGGCTTGGAGGACTTCGTAGTCAACGACCTCTCAAACTGGTACGTCAGGAGGTCCAGGAGGAGGCTGTGGGACGAGGCCGACAGCAACGACAAGAGGGCGTGCCAGCACACCCTCCACGAGGTACTTCTCATCGTCTGCAGGCTGATGTCACCCATCTCCCCGTTCGTCCCCGACCAGATTCACAGGGGGCTGGCCGGGTCCTCCGTACACCTCGCAGACTGGCCGGTTGGATCAGAGATCGTGGACTCAGTCCTTCCCCCAAGGGACTTCGCGATAGAGCAGGAGATGGACCTCGTAAGGTCACTAGCCGAGGCGGGCAGGCGAATTCGGGTAGAATCGAACAGGCGCCAGAGGCTGCCATGCAGGACCGGCTGGATAGTCGGCGGTCCGGACGTCTCTCGGTTCAGCGAGATACTAGCCGAGGAGCTCAACGTCGAGGCACTGTCCACAGAGGAGGACCTGGACGTTTTCCAGAGGATCGTCCTGGAGCCGAACAGGAAGGTCCTGGGGTCGAAGTGCCGTTCTGACCTTCCCGCCGTTCTGGCCCAGCTGGATTTGGCAGATCCAGAGGCCCTCCTACTGGAGATAGAGGCTGGGATCGCCGCGCTAGCCGGGTACGAGATAACGATGGATGACGTGGAGGTCAGGAGGGCCGAGAAGGAGGGCTTCGCAGCCCAGACTCTTTCCTTCGAAGAGGGCGACGTCTCCATAGTCCTCGACATGCACACCGATCAGGGCCTCCTATCCAAGGGGCTAGCCAGGGACATCACCAGGAGGATCCAGGCCAAGAGGAAGGAGCTGGACCTCAATGTCGAGTCGACAATAGGGCTGTCGGTATGGGTGGAGGGCTTGGACTTGGGCCGGGCCGACTGGGGCCACGTAATCTCCGAGACACGTGCCGGGCAGCACTCGCTGAACGAGGGGCTCCCACCCGAGGGCGCCGACACCTTCGAGGTCGACGGGACGACGGTTTTCTTCAAGATTCAGTGAGTAGATATGGATTGTGACGCAACAAGATTGAAATGGGCACCTCGATGTTCCAAAATATGTCGAACAAAACTCTGCTAATTGCGATACTGGTGTGTTCCGCCCCGCTCTCCGGGCAGGCTGCCACAGAGGACGAGTAGCCTCTTACCCTAGTGATTGTGCCCGGTCATGTACTGGTCCGCTATCGGCATGTATGACTTTGGG